>QHYJ01000091.1:18833-26693 GCA_003223255.1 Acidobacteriota bacterium
GCCTGCGCCTGGGCCGCGGATCTGGCCCGCGCCATGACGTTGGCGCATCGCGCGGGAATTATTCACGGGGACATCAAGACGGGAAACATTTTTGTGACCCCGGACGAGAAGTTGAAACTAGGTGACTTTGGCATTGCGCGACTGGCCACCCAGGTTTCCGGCTCGGAGCGCGTGAAGGGCACGCCAGCTTACTTGGCACCCGAGCAGATTCTGGGCGCATCGCAGGATCAGCGTTCGGACCAATTCTCCTTTGGGATTGTGTTTTACGAAATGCTGACGGGCGCGCGGCCGTTTGATGGAAATTCGGTCGGCGCGGTGTGCTCGGAAATTCTTTATGCGGAGCCGGTGCCGCCGTCGAAACGCAATCCGGCGGTGCCGCCGGAACTCGATCGCGTGATCGCCCGCTGCCTGGCAAAAAATCCGCTGGAGCGCTTTGACTCTTTCCAACAACTGGTCACGTTTCTTTATCCCTACACGCGCTCGCGGCCACGCCCGCCGGCTTTGCGCACCGGGAAGCCTTCCTGGTGGATGCAGCCGTCGAGAAAGCGTGACGTTTGGATGGTCGCTGCCGGCGTGTTGATGCTGATAGCTTCGCTTCAGGTTCCTCGTGCATTGCGGGCCAGGTTTGGAATGCCTCCGGCACCGGCACCTTCTTACTATCGGCCCGGCGTGCCCTACGAAGCGTTTAGCTATACCAAGCAAAGGTCAGCCGTGGAACCGCAGATGGACACACCGGACAAAACGCCCAAGCCAACCGGGCAGAAAGAAACGCCATCCCGCATGGTTCATTCGGCGAAGATTGCCCTGGCCACGCTGAATCGTCCCAGCGAGGCACAGGGCTCCTTGTCTAATCCCTCTACAAACGTCCTGCACATTTCCCAAACACCCTCTGGGCATAAGTAAGCCGTCAAGCCGGAAGATTCGGAATGAAGTGAATTTTGCCGGAGAAAATTCGTCGCCTGCTACTCGTAGCGCAGCGCTTCGACGGGATCCAGCCTGGCCGCTTTCATGGCCGGCCACACGCCGAAAATCAGCCCAATGCTCACGCTTACGGCAACGCCCGTGACGGCGGCCCACACCGGGACTTTGCCCGGCCAATGCAACACAACATTGATCAAAATCACCAAGCCATTTACAAGAATGAGCGCAAGCACGCCACCGGCGCCAGTGAGGGTCATGGCTTCCAAAAGAAACTGCCAGGTAATGTCGCTGCGCTTTGCTCCGATGGCTTTGCGCACGCCGATTTCGCGCGTGCGCTCGGTCACGCTCACCAGCATGATGTTCATCACACCCACACCGCCGATGAGCAAGCCAATCGCGCTCAACACGATCATCACCACGTAAGTCATGAGCATGATGTTGTGAAATTCCTGGACCTGCTGCTCCGCGGTCTCGATGGAAAAATTGTCCTTGCCCCCGTAGGGCACGTTGCGGCGCCGCTCCAGCACTTCGCGCGCCTGATCCACCATTTGATTCAGCATTCCCGCCTGCGCCTGGATGCGCATGTTGAGTTCGTCGGCGTACGGATAGACCTTGCGGAACGTGCTGAAGGGAATGAGTACGCGGCGATCTTCGTCGCCCATGCCGAACCCGCCCTTAGGCTTCTCGACGACTCCGACCACCATATAAGGCGAACCATCGATCATGACGTCCTTGCCAACGGGATGGCCCTCCGGAAAGAGCACGGGCGCGACGTTTTCTCCCAGCATTACCACTTTTTCGCGGTGAAGATCATCGCCTTCGCTGATGAAGCGGCCCTCGATCGTCGCGGCGTTGGCGTAAACCTGGCCAAAGTTGGGCTGCACGCCGCGAAAATCAATCGCCGTTACTTCACCGGCCTTGGTGCGAACAGAATGGGCCTGATCCCAGCGCGCCATAATGAAGGTGGTGACATTCTTGACCGCGGGGCAGCTATCCTGGATGGCTTTGGCGTCTTCGACAGTCAGCGGCTTGCGCTGGCGCTCTTCGAGCGGGGGCGGCCCGCCGTGGCGGCCCTGATCCCACTTGGAGACGAAGGCGGTATCCGCGCCAAACTGCTTGATCTGTTCCTGAATTTTCTGATCGAAGCCCGAGAGCAGTCCCGCGACCAGCATAATCACGCTCACGCCCAGCACCACGCCGAAAACCGTCAGCGCGCTGCGCATCTTGTGCGCGCGCAGCGTGTCCATGGCTTGCTTCAAATTTTCGCCGTGCGCTTGCGCCATATCAGTCCCTTATCCATCCGCCCTTAAAGCCTCGATGGGGTCAAGCTTCGCGGCCCGCGTCGCGGGATAGATTCCGAAGAACAGTCCCACGGCCGTTGACACGCCCAGTGACAAAATCACGGAACTAATGGGCGTATTCATAGGAAACGTAAAGAGTATCTGAACGAGATAAACCACCAGGTAGGCAGACAGAATACCGATCAACCCGCCGGCGGCCGCGAGCACCGCAGACTCGGTCATGAACTGCAACACGATATGCTTCTTCCGTGCGCCCAACGAACGGCGCAGCCCGATTTCGCGCGTGCGCTCGGTCACGCTGGCCAACATGATGTTCATGATCACAATGCCCCCAACCACCAGGAACACGCTCACCAGCGCCATGGCCACAAATGCCAGGTTGCCGGTCAGGTCGTGCCACAGGGCCATGATCGAATCGGAGCCCAGAATCGCGAAATTGTCCTTGGCGCTTCGCAGGCTGGCATCATTTCCGCGCTGGGAGCCTGCACGAAGATGGTCAGCCAGTCGCTCTGGCGGTGCCACTCCTTCATGTAGGTGTTCAGCGGAATGATCATGTAATTGTCTTGGGATTGCCCGAAAGCGCTGCCAAAGGGCCCGGCGACTCCAATGACTTCATAGGTGTGCGTCTCCGCTCGAATGGTCTTGCCGATGGGATCGACGTTGGGGAAGAACTTTTTTGCCAGGTCGGCTCCGATAAAGACAACTTCCGAGCGATGCTCATCGTCCGCGGGAGTGATGAACCTTCCTTGCGCGACCTCGATATTGCGCACGTCGGCAAAATTCGTGCTGGCGCCCATGACGTCGGTGTTTTCCATCTTGATGTCGCCGCTGCGCGTCTGGACGTTGCGGTCGTCAATTGCGGCCACGGCTTGCGCGGTTTGCATGGAGTTGCGCAAGCGCAGGTAATCGTCGAAGGTGATGAGCGGACGTTTCTGCGCTTTCTGGAATTCGTCCATGCTGGTGATGATGCCGAAGCGGTCGACGATGAAGGTGTTGGCACCCAAATTGGCCACGCGGTCGGCCACGTATAGGTTCAGCCCCGCGATGGCGCTCATGACCACTACAAGCGTGGTCACCGCCATAATGACGCCGAACAGTGTCAGAAAACTACGAAGCTTGTGGGCCTGCAGCGAGTCGAGGGCCAGGCGCAGAGTCTCCCACAAAGTGATCGCCGCCCGGCGGACTCGGCCTTGCGGACTGGCGGCATCCGCAGTGGACGGAATCACCCGGGGAATGGCCACAAACCTGTCAATTGGCGTAACGCCCAAAACCGGCCTCCGACCTCACTCCAGTACTACGTTTACCCAGGGCCATTCGTTCCAAGGACACCCCGGAGCCATGACCATTAGACGGCGGAAAACACCCTTTGCTTTGCCCCATGTCTGAACTGCCCTGGGGGCCCCCGGGAAAGCGTTCCGTGTCTGTCGCACTCCTGTCCATTGTACCGCGCCTGCACCTCAGAACCCGGGGGTCTGTGGTCTAAGAAGCAAGCTCGGTTAGGGTAGAAGAGGACCCTTACATGCGTCGCCATTCCATTTGTTTTCTGCTGGTTACAGACCCTCCCATTCTCATCAGCCCTGTCTCTGCCGGCTCGAGGAGAAGCCCGCCATAAGCGCGCTGCCTTTGACGGCCCCGACATTTGCCCATTTCCGCAGTGCCCTGCTCGCCTTGAGCGATGCCGACGCCGAGGAGCGGCAAAAAATGTTCAACCGGCAGACTGCCCCGTAGGGCTCGCTGATGATGATCGACCGGCACGGAGGTGAACCTCTGGGCCAGTCGATTGCTTACGCACGCCCGAGCGGCGTGGTTCCGCCTTGGACCGAGGAGTTTCCGCAACCGCAGCAAATGCCCGCCGACAAGCCGAAGCGGTAATTGCTGCTGACCTGGGCCGAAGGCCAGTGACGTATTCACAGCGGCGAGAGCCGTTTGGCCCAGGAACGGGGTACAACAGTAGTGTGGCCCGACTCATCCAATCAAATGAGTCGGCTGGGCGGCGCTTCCGCCTCTTTTTGATCATGCATAAACGCTTTTTCGCTCCCATTTCATTGGCCTTTCTCACTGTGCCTGTCGGCGCGGCCGCGCAGTCGGCCGTGCGCGTGTCCGAGCCTGCTCTTGCTCCTGAACCCTCCAAGCTCCTGGACCGGGTTATTAACAATCAGAAGAAGGACGAAGAGGCCCTCGAGGTCTACGAACGCATGGAGCGGCTGGAAATTCGGAAAAACGCCAACGACCCGGTTCCCGCGTCCGTAAAGATTACCCGCGTCATTCCCTCAGGAACCGGGATGGACAAGATTCCTGTGAATGCGGATGGCCGTCCCGCGGACACAGCGGCTTATCGTACGCGTCTGGAAGGCTTGGAGCATGCGCTCACATTGCTTCTCAATAACAACCGTGCGCAACAGGAGGCCGTGGAAAAGTACGCGAAGAGACGAAAAGAGCGCAACGAACTCATCGACGCCACGCACAACGCCTTTTTCTTCACCTTTGTCGGCCGTGAGCCGCGTGGCGATCAGCTCCTGGCAAAATATGAGCTGACACCCAATCCAACGTTCAAGGCAACCTCGCGCCTCACTTCCATCTTCCCCAAAGTGCACGGATACGTCTGGATCGACGAGAATTCCGGCGAGCTTGCCCGCATCGAAGGCGACGTCACCGGGGACATGTCCATTGGTTTGTTCTTGGGGCGAATTTATAAGGGCAGCCACTTCATGCAGGAACGGTACGAGGTTCTGCCAGGGTTGTGGCAGCCGACCTTTACGCAATACGACTTCGACGGCCGCAAACTATTTTCGGGATTTTCCGTCCACGAGCGCACGTTTTATTCGAACTACCGCTACATCGGTCCGCCGAAAGACGCCCGCGAAGTCATTCGCAAAGAACTAGCCCATGCCGATTTGAACAAGACGGATTCGACGGCCGCGGATCCCTGAGGCTTTCCCCTTTACACTTTTAGCAGGATGGTCTCTTCCTTGAGTTTGCAGGACTGGAGGATTCTTATGCTCCGCCCACTCTCTTTGTCCATTCTTGCGTTGCTTTTCGCCTTGCCTGCCGCCGCGCAAACTACGGATTCCAGCGCGCCTCCGCCCGCTTCGAAATCGCCGGATTCGACGTCTTCCACCGAAGCCAAAAAGCCCAAGAAAGTCTTGACCAATGAAGACTTATCCAAATCGACGGGAAAAATCTCCGTGGTGGGGAATGGCAAGGACAATCCGGTGAACAAGCCGAAGGCGGCTCCTCCGAGGACGGTAAGCCCGCAATACGTCGCATCCGTGCGGAGCCAGCTCGAGAAGTTGCTAAGACAAATCGTTGACGTGGATAAACAGATTACCGATTTGAAGAATTTCAGCGCGGGCGAACCTTCGACCAGAGCGAGCGGCGTCCAGCTCGACAAACGTTATGAGCGTGAACCCATCGAAGTACGGATCCGCGCCCTTCAGGATAAGAAGAAAGATCTGCAGACAAAAATCGATGCTCTTTATGACCAAGCGCGAAAGAAGGGCGTTCGATCGAGCGAACTTCCCTGATTCCCGGGTGCACGCGAATTGAAAACCAATCGGTTTTTCGGCGCGGGCTTCTTCGTTTCGAAGCGGATTTCCTTCAGCATCTCCGCCTGGCGGTAAAGCTCCGTCTTACCGGCGGGAAATTTGTTGATGCTGAGCATGAAAGCAAGAACGTCGGCGTTTTGCTGGCGCGTCAAACGGCCCGGCTTACTCAGCGGCATGGTTTTGCGGATGCGCTCGAACAGATCGCCCAGGGTTAAACCATTCCAGTTTGCCTGGAAGGCCCCGCCGGTCAGGGGAGGAGCCGACTCTCCTCCCGTGAGCATCTCGCCGTGACAGGCCGCGCATTCCTTGCGATAGACCTCTTCGCCGCGCTTAGCTTGCTCGTCGGTGTAGACGCCGTCCCAAACCGATCGCGTCTCCGCCGGTTCTTGCGCCCGCAGCAAGCAAAACGGCGTCAAGACCCCTGCCAGAGCCGCAAACAGCAGCAGCCCTTTCATTCGCCCGCCGACGGCAGCGTGTAAGCAAGGTATTCGCCGGAGTACGGCCCTCCACTCACAGCCACCACAATGTATTGCTTGCCGTGCACCATGTAGGTCATTGGCGATCCGCTTTGCGGTGCGGGCATGTACACCGCGCCGACTTCTTTTCCCGTGGCTTTATCGTACGCGCGCAGCATAGCGCCGCGTGGATGATCCGCCGTTGTGGTCACGTGGCCCTCGCCGGCAATCACCAGCGTTTTCGTCACCAATGTTCCGATGTTGTACGTCTCCTGACCGGTCCGCGGAATGTTCATGCCCTTCAAGAGTTCGGAGTTGCGCACTACGTCAGGAGTTTCTCCATGCGCGATTTGCCATTTGATTTCGCCTTTATCCAGATCAATGGCCGTGATGGTTCCGTAAGGCGGCTTGACCAATGGCAAACCGTCGATATCCAACCGCACATACTGGCTGGCAGGTCGCTTCTTGGGCGGCTTCGGCGAATCGGCGCCAGCGTTTTCGCCCGGCCCGTGCATGATTTGGACTTGCTGTCCCGCGACGCCGGCAATGTACCGAATGTCAGAAACTTCTTTGGGTGCCTCCACCAGCCCGATCGGCTCGATGCAGGAGTTGCAGGCATACACGTACACGGTGTGGGTTTCGGGATCGTACGACCCTCCCGGCCAATTCGTTCCGCCGGAAGCCGTTCCCATGGTCAGTGTGCCGAGCGGCCCTTCCAGTTTGCTCACCGTCGGCGGCGTGTACACGGGCCCCAGGTGATATTTCGAAGCGATTTCCTTCGCGCGCTCGCGCAGCGCGGGCGTGAAATCGATTAAGTCATCGATGGAAACGCCATTGCGGCTATAGGCGGGCGGTTTCGAAGGAATTGGCTGCGTCTTGGAATACCATTCGCCCGGGACATTGCCGACCTCCACCGGTTTTTCGGGAATCGGCCAGATGGGCTTTCCGGTGATGCGGTCGAAGACATAGAGGAAGCCTTGTTTCGACGGTTGCGCGACCGCTTTGACCGGCTTGCCATCAACCGTGATGTCCGCGAGAATCGGCGCCGACGAAATATCCATGTCCCAGAGCGGATGATGCACCAGCTGGAAGTGCCACTTGGGCTCGCCGGTCTTCAGGTCCACACAGACGAGCGTTTCGCCAAATAAATTGTTTCCCGGCCGATGGCCGCCGTAAAAATCGCTGGTCGGCGATTCTACAGGCAAATACACCAGCCCGAGCGATTCATCCACGCTGATCTGCGTCCAAACGCCGGTGTTGCCGGTGTATTCCGCCGAGCCGTCGAGCCAGGTGTCGTACCCCGGTTCGCCCTTTTTTGGAATGGTATGGAAAATCCAGAGGCGCTTGCCGGTGCGCACGTCGAAGCCGCGCACATAGCCTTTGTTGTTGCGCATGCTCTTCGGCGTCATGCCCTCGCGAAACGCCGCGCCGATGATCACGGTGTCTTTCGCAACCACCGGCGCCGACTGAATTCCGATTTCACCGGTATCCAAGTTGGGCACCCATTCGCCTTTTTCGTTCCACGCCGAGATGGTTTGGTCATCGTCGCGCTTGAGATCCACGATGCCGTCTTCGCCGAAGGAAGGCACGCCCTGGCCGGTCTTCGCGTCCAGACAAATTAGCCGGAAGCCCGGCGTC
>QHYJ01000087.1:0-41316 GCA_003223255.1 Acidobacteriota bacterium
AGAGGGAGGATGTCCTTCTCCAGCCTCTGGGTAAACTCCGCAACACTATTGGGCTTCAGATGCATGTAAACTCTGCGTGCAAACATGACACTCTCCTTGGTTCTCGATGCCAAAGGGGCGATCCAGGTAACCACTATTGGTTCAGTCATTCTGAAGACTCCCTCAGTCCGATAACCATAATAGGTTAATTCACTTGACGTGTCAAGTATAATCTGGGATTATTTTGTCAGGTTAATCTGTCGAGTTAAGCCGGGTGGAGGACCTTGTGGACGTTTGCTTAGTGATTAAACAGCGATTGGGTGAATTGGGGCTGGAGCAGAAAGATCTAGCGACTGCCGCCGAAGTTACGGAGTCCTATATTTCCCAACTGCTGGCTCGCAAGAAACTGCCCCCGGCTCCTGACCGAACAGATATCTATGAGAAAATGGCGAAGTTTTTGAAGCTTCCGAGCGATAGACTTTCGAAGCTGGCTGAGCTCCAGCGTAGGGAAGAATTGAAGATAGACTTGGCGGGCCCGCCCGCGCCCTTGTTTAGGGAAGTTCGGGAATTGATTCTCCGGAAGTGCGTACCCGACAAAGAAAACCAGGTGCGTGCGATTTTTGAGAAGCAGCCCTTCGGCGAACTCGAACGCCTCGTCACACAAAAGCTTTTGCACGTAACCAAGAAAGTCGCCAAAGAAGAATTGAACAGTGAAAACTGGCTCTACTTGGTGGCTCGACTCGCCGGCCGAAGCTATGAACAAATGCGGGTTACCCTCCTGGAGTTCCTGGACACGGACGTTCTCAGCTTGTCGCCTGAAAACTGTATTTCCTTCCTGGACCCACTGATTGAATCCTGGGACGTCGACCTGACGACCTTTGGTATGGAGATAGTCTTAAATCGGAGAATAGCCTCAGGGGATCCTAAGAGATTTGAGTTTGTTGAAAGGGGACCTGGCCAACCAGAGGTAGAGCCGGGGTTCAAAGAATTTCTTGAGGATAGTTCCCTCAGCGGGACTGCCACCACGGAAGAAATTGAGTTGCTAAGGAATCTAAGGTTCAACGGAAAACGCCCTACTCCACTTTATTATTACCGAGAATTGCAAAGCCTCAGAGACCCGCTCCATTTTCGTGCGGAAAATCGTTCGTCCAAGCAGAATTCCGGACGAAATAAGCGTTAACGACCCACAATAATCCTTGCCGGCAGATTTGGTCGTAGATCCAGATCTCGAGGATTCTGAGCCGACGGGGAGGAGAGTTGAAATGCCGGAAACAATCGATGACTTTACGATCGTTCTCCCTGAATTGTCCGACATGGCCAACTGCGAATTGAAGCGGTATGACGGACTTGATCGACTATGGCGGATGGTCGAAAGATACAAGATGACAGCTCCCATCGCTATCAGAGTAGTTGATAACAAGGCGAGATGCGTTCGGGCAATTCGCGGCACTCGCTATCAAGCAGGCGGTTGGCAATTAGAGGACGAAACAACGGCGGTGGCGCCACCTCTCGCAGGTGAAGTCGAGTTCCCGCTATCTATAAACGTGCAAGATGCCAGGGGAAACATTTTGAAAATGAGACTTCAGCCCGGAGTACCAAAGCGCGAACCCCTTTCAAACCATTCTCACGATTGATCGAACGGCCCAGTGGTTGCATATGGCCACGGGACCGCCCAGCTTTCGATTGCATCACGTCCAAATCGGGCTTCAGACCATCCACATTCTTCCATGACACAGGTTAAGGAAAGAGCCTTCGTTTGGGCTTTCTCTAACGAAAAACCGCCGTGCCTTGGCGACAGCATCCAAGAAATTATCGGCCTGTTGCACTTCTCGCATCTGAAAAGGAACACATATACAGTCTCCTCAACGATGCCTTTACTCATTCCGGCATTTTCTCCATTCGCTGCCGGTGAGTCAAACGGACTAATTTCTGACGCGAAAAATCTAGGTACAAGAGAGGGTCTCGGAAGGGTCGATTTCCCAGGTTCTCAAGAAATGCCCGTAAGAGTCTGGATGTTCCAGCGCTGGTGATGCACCAAGGCTGCCAAGGAAAGCATATTGGCTTAATCTGGCAGCCACGAGCTGAGTGTTTGTAGACAATCTGCTGGGCGTCTTCATAGACTTGCTCCACGAACCGGCTCGTGGAAACTCAATAAGGAGGCGACGCTCGCTATGCGAGTCCCAAAATCCATGCTCGTCGGTGCTCTGGCCACTTCGGCACCTCTCTTGGTCCTGCCCACCCCGTGCCTGGCCCAAGAAAATCACCTTGTTGCCACTGCGGTTAGTCTCCACTCCGCTGATGCACAGAGTAATGAAGGGGAGCGGTACTACGGTGGATTCTAAGACAGGCCAAGTAGACATGCAGTGCAACGACGGCGCTGTAAGGCAGACAGGGCAATACGATCCCGAGGGCGACTATGGGCGTGGAAATCTGCCAGCCGGCATATTCATAGGCGGGCCCGGTATCGCGAGCTATGATCCGGAAGGTGACGGCATGTCAGGCATATCCACAGCGCAGCATCTGCCAGGCGTTAGAAACCCATGGGGACCTGGCACCATGCCCAATCCGGAAGGGGACGGACCCATGGGTCCGGCGGCCCTGGTTGGAATCGTGTCGATGGGCAGCAGGTTAGGCGTCAGCAGCATGCCGGCTCTGTCGTTCAATTTGTACGCGAACACTTATTGAGTCTCGATTTCAGGATACTGTCATCGGGTCATCGGACTGACCAGTTATCAGAATCAGCGTGAATCCGGAACGTCTACGGCAAGGCGATGGGATGAAAGCAAACGCACGGCGCACGGGAAAGTCGTTCGCCTCGTATTGCCTCGAGAGTGGCTTAGCGCCCCTTAGTGCCCCTTGAGCGCTTGGTTATTCGATTGAAAAGAAGAAAGTAAGCTGGCGGAGACGGTGGGATTCGAACCCATAGCCCTTGTTGATAGGACGTAACTTATCGTATTCTCAGCACGCCCAGAACGCGAGATTAGGCACTTTTCACGGACTGAGGTACATGACGAGTACACAGAAACGAACCCGAGTTAGCCTCAGTCTGGAATTTTTTCCAAACAGTGATCAAGCAGATCCATGTGTCTGGTTATAGGTCTGTTCGGGACCTCGACCTTGAATTGAAGCCAATTAATGTCCTCACCGGCCCGAACGGTTGTGGAAAGTCAAATCTTTACAACTCCCTTGTCTTGATGGCGCGCGCGGCGCAGGGGCAATTGGCCCGAGCGATAGCCGCGGAGGGCGGCACGCCAAGCGTATTCTGGGCCGGAGGCGAGCGCGTTCGCTATCAGCGTAAGAAACCTCCAAAACGCGTCGTGCTTGGCTTTGAAGCGGAGCGGTTCGCTTACGAGCTACAAATCGGTCTCCCGTCCCTAAACGAGCATGCACCGGAAACCATGTTCACACTCGATCCTCGCGTAAAGGAAGAATATATCTGGTATATCTGGCCGTCTGATACGAAACGTCGCGTGGCTATGTTGAAACGAGATGAACCTTCGGCGTGGTTGCGCAACGCTGAAGGCAATATGGTCACCTATCCCTTCCAGATTTCGAAACACGAGTCTGTCCTCTCGCAGATCATTGATCCGCACCTCTATCCAGAAATATCCGCAATACGCCAGCAGATCTTGAGCTGGCGTTTTTATCATCATTTCCGCACAGACTTGGAGTCCCCTGTGCGGCAGCCGCAAATTGGTGTCTATACACCAGTTCTTAGTCATGACGGTTCGGACCTTGCAGCGGCTCTCCAAACAATTCTTGAAATCGGCGATGGTACTGCTCTTCGTCAGACCGTAGCGCAGGCCTTTGGCGGCGCGACTCTCGTTATCGAAGCTATGGATACCCTCTTCAGCATAAAGATGAAAATTCCCGGGCTGCTCCGCCCCTTGCAGACGCAAGAATTCTCGGACGGACAAGTGCGGTTCTTATGTCTTTGTGCGGCGCTGCTTAGCCCTCGACCACCGTCGCTATTGGCACTCAACGAACCAGAGACTAGCCTGCATCCAGACATTCTGGACGCCCTGGCGCACTTAATCGTTCGCGCGGCGAGAAACACCCAGCTCTGGATTACCACGCATTCGCAGCCCTTGGCTGACCGGATCGAGAAACATTCCGGCGTACCGCGGGTCCGCCTCTGCATGTCAGATGGTGAGACGCAAGTCGAAGGGTCTCGGAAAGGCGTCTAAATCAAGCTACAAGTCATATTGTCGGAGTAGGGATCATGATTGCTCACAACCCCCTCCACGGATCCGGACGAGCGGCACTACCGCATCATATGCGGCCGCATGTGGCCGACAACATATAGCTCGTTCTTTGTTCAGATTAGGAAGGACATCGAAATCAAAGACGGCCTCGCCAAGCTGCCATCGCCGCCCTTTCATTTTCTCTACGGGCAGAAGGAGCGAATCCGGTTCGCGCTGGTTGCTTACATTCATCTGAATAAGATTCGCAAAGCAGCGCCGCCGAATTCGCGGGGCGCTCCTCGGTGCTGGACATTTTGGAACATGCCGTTATCGATCTTGAACTGAGAGCTGCCGTCAGAGCACATACAGGGCAGGTTCTGGGACTGATGTGAGGGACGGGCCAATTCGGCGAATGGTCTGAGATTCTTCGTGCTATCTGAGTAGGTGTCGACATTCTTTGGCTCTGGCGATGAGTCTGTCCGAAAGTCGGCCCAAAATCTCGTGAGTAAGTCCCTCACGCTTGACGCGTTGTTGCACAGTTAAGACACGGTCGGGCATGGCTTCGGCTGTCGCGCGAAGATTCGCCAGAACTTCCTCTGGGTTTTGATGCGCTTCAAGAGCAAGCTTTCTCCAGTGCCTCGGGGCGATGTTCCGCAAGCCATACTCTCCTCCGATTTTCATCGCGAGTTTCAATCCGATGGGACGCATGCCGGGATACGGTAGAGCGCTTGCGAGATCATATAGTGGAGCGAGGCGGATTCGTGATTCCGAACCCAGAAGCAGGGCATAGTTTTTTGCGTGGGCATCGGTACCCGCCACAAGCCAACTGAAGGCGATGGCACCGACAAAGGTTTGTATGTCTTCGACCGGCGCCGTCGAAAAAGTCGTCAAAAGTTCTGCAATTTCACGGACGCCGGGGCCTCCATCACTCTGGTACTTTTTTGTTGGGGGCAGGCCCATTGCCTGACAAACGTCCTCTTGATGGACTCTATGAATCATGCCGCCAGTTTTAACGCGGTCATACCGTTCGATTACAATCGCGATTTGGTCTTCAAATCGGCGAATCTCCGAGTTTGCCACTGGTAGGTTGAAAGAACGCGCCAATTCCAGACAAAAGTGTTCGTTCTCGGCGTGTCCGTCGAATTCGCCCGTTGGGGGTTTGAGGATGTGTGTAGTGGGTAGGCGGCCCGAAGGAACTCCCCATCGGCCATTCTCCAATAGGAGCGCAGTCTTCGGTTGAGCGCCGGCCAGGCTAAACTGCCCTGTGTCACGGGCCATACGCCACGCAGATTGATCTTGACGCAAGGCGCGCAACCGGTCGGCGGCGCCAGCCTCATCTAGCCACTGGACTTCGGGCCGCGCTCCTAATCGAACGGCGTCGAGCCGTTCCGGCTGCACGAACTGTACTGCGCCCGCGCAATCTTCGCCTACGTTTGCAATGAGTCCGAAAACGTTTCTGGGCGAAACATGGAACTTACGGGCCCATTGGCCAAGTACAATTCCGTTGTCGGGGAGTAATCCCCATAGGAACGGTTCGATTTTTCGCTGTCCCTGTTGACCAGATGCCAAGGGGATTGAAACGGACAGGGGATACGCACCGGATGACGCAAGCCATTCGTCGGAATAGAGAAAGGTGAGTCGCCCGCCCTTTGCCTGCGTCAGGGTTCCCATGACCAAACCTTCCGCAAATGCAACGAGGTGCGTGGTCATTTGCGTGGCTCACGCGCAGTCGCGACGATGCGATCGATGTCTACGGTGCTCTCGGGACGTTTTGGCGATTGGCTTTCCGGCGTTGTTGCGTTCAAGCTTATGCCAAGCGCGTCCAGGGTTCGAAGCACCAAGCCAATTTCGGCGCGAGGCTTTCCTTTTTCGATCTCGACCAGCCAAAGGCGGCTGACACCAATTTTTTTAGCGAGTGTTGATTGGTCGAGCTGAAGCTTTTTTCGGGTGCTGCGAATTAAGGTGCCAAGATCAGCGGGGGTCCGGATTCTCATTGGCGGCCTCCTGTAATCGAGCGCTTACATCATTGCAAAGTAAGCGAGCGCTTACAACTGGAGCAAGTCAACGAGCGCTTACAAAGATATCCGTAGTGGCGAAGAGCCGAGTTCAATGGCAATAGCGCGAAGCGATTGGAACCGTTACAGTCGGAGCGAAGGGCACTACACTAACCCGACCATGGCGAACTTCCCAGACGGCATACAGTCATATTTGCGAGAACAACTAGACAAACTCGCGACGACAGAAGAAATGGAGCGAATGATCCGAGAACTTCCACGACTCGTGGACTCGATACGAAATATCGATCTTTGTGCTGCCTTGCGCGCCGTTTCGGGACTCATGACAATCCCGGAATTCCAGCCAAATCTGATCCGACTTGAATCACTTACGCATATGCTCGCAGCGCGGGCAGAGGGCGGAAAAGAGCCCACGCGCGAGCTGCTGGAAAGATGGATAAATGAGGACCTCGGGGCGGATATGGCAGCGCAGGCTTTTCCGGGAAGCTCTGCGGTTCAGTGCGGCGGTAGTGGATTTGTCCCAAGAGCTTCCGCCTACCTCTATCGACCGCAAGCGCTTGTCGTAAACCGCCGTACGATTCGACGAAGGACGATTTACGCACATAGTACTCCTGCACGATGACTGCAGAGCAGTCCTCGACGAAGGGCTAACGAGCTTCAACAGGCCGCCGGAGGCATTCGGCAAGAAACTAGCGGAATATCTTGAGAGTTGTGCGAAAAAGTTTTCTGGCTTGCCCGGATACGTTGGGGGCGTGACCCTCATCGTCCTGGGAGGTGTCGGTCGTGGGTTTTCCCTCATGCCGCCGACGATGCCTAGCAGCTAGTGGCTGGACACTGTCTGTGTGGTCGTTGGCCGACATTGGCCGACCTATACGCTTTGGCTTGGATGGAACATGAGTGGTTGCTCATATTGTGGAAACTCAATGGCCAGCTGGCGGAAGCGCGGAATCGAAGTCGACACCAGCGACCCTAACATCTATTCATTTTGCAAGGAAAACAAATACCGGCTCGTTCCCCGGGACTACCCAATTGGAACTAAGCACGGGAGCATTTCTCTGGATCCAGGCTACATCGCCTCTTTTCGTCAGCAGTTCCACGCCTTGTTTGATGCACACGGCGTGTATCGACCCGACGACCGTACACGGCGCGTACACGGGAAAAACCATCGCCGCAACTCACACATTCCAAAGCCAGAAAATTGGAGGCGCGGGTGGGATTCGAACCCACGAATGGAGGTTTTGCAGACCTCTCCCTTGGGCCGCTTGGGTACCGCGCCAAATCCTTACTATGGTTCACAATTATAGCAAACCTCGGAAATCTTCCTGGACGCCCCTGGCTCGCCGTTTTGTAGGAAGATCCCTACTTCTTCTCACTCACCGTCCCCCACTCGAATCCTGCCACTTTCGTCAGCTTCGGAATAATTTCGATGTGCCAGTGATAGTGATCGTTGATCTCCTCTCCGATCGGCGAAGTGTGAATCATGAAGTTATACGCCGGCAGGTCGAGCACTTCATCCAGCCGCATCAACGTATCCTTGAGCATTCTTGCCAGGCTAGCGTAGATCGAGCTCTGGTTATTTTCGTACGACGAACTGTGCACTTTCGGCAGAAGCCACATTTCAAACGGAAACCGCGGCGCGTACGGCGCCAGCGAGATGAACTGCTCGTTCTCTCCGATCACCCGCTCGCCGGTGTCCCGCTCCTGCCGGATGATGTCACAGAAAATGCATCGCTCCTTCTCGTCGTAATAATGCCAGCAGTTGTCCACTTCCTCGCGCACGCGTCGCGGAACGATGGGTAACGCGATTAGTTGCGAATGCGGATGTTCGACTGTCGCTCCTGCCGCTTCTCCATGGTTCTTGAAGATCAAAATGTACCGGAAACGCTTGTCGTTTTTCAGGTCCAGCATGCGGTCCCGGTATCCCCACAACACATCTTCCACCGCGCGGTCGGGCAGCGTCGCCAGCGTCGACATGTGGTCCGGCGATTCGATGACCACCTCATGCGCGCCGATTCCGTTCATCTTGTCGAACAAGCCCTCGCCTTCGCGGTCGAGATCCCCTTCGATTCCCAGTGCCGGAAAGCGGTTGGGCACCACCCGCAGCTTCCAGCCCGGGGTGTTCGCACCGCCGCCATTTCGCCCGTATACCAGCACTTCGGGCGGCGTCTTGGACTCATTCCCGCTGCAGAAGGGACAATTCTTCGGCTCGCGCGCGACCACGCTCTCACGCAAAAAATCATTTGGTCGCTTTCCCCGCTCGGTCGAAATAATCACCCATCGACCCGTGATGGGGTCTTTGCGTAACTCCGGCAACTCTCTCCCCTCCTCGATTTGATTCTGGGTTGTCCCTGGAGGTGATTACTCAAAAGTGCTCATGCACCTGGTTCGAGAACCCACTCTGGCTTTCTTCCTCATCATCTCATGGCGGGGCGATTTTTCGCACAGTCCATTCTCATCTGAATCTTATTGCCGTGGGTACGTAGATTCGCCCGAAGGGTCTCTCCGTTTCAGCGCCTTCACTTGCCCATTTTCCACGACGAACTCGAAAATGATGTCGGCAAACTGCGCCGTCCGGAACTGCAAACCCTTCACTGGAATGAGCTTCTGCGGTGGGCCACCCGGAAAAGACAGCGCCAGCCCGGCGCCCGACCGGTAAAGCACTTCGAATTTCACCTTGCCTGGCGTCAAGTACGTTCCAGCCAGTTTCTCCAGGAGCTTCGACTCCAGCGCCGCGGGCTTGCGCGTGAACACCGCGTCCGCCTGGTCCAGCGACATCACCGCGCTATCAATGTCTCCCTGGGGATTCATCCGGAAGTTGACGGAAAACTTGCCGTATTGCTCGTCGTCCGGCGTGTCAAACCGGTCATAGTGAAAATGGCTCATAGGAAAATGGAATTCGTGAAATCCAAATTGCAACTGGTCGCCTTGTAATCCGATTTTCAAAATACCGTAGGCAGCATTTTCGTACTCGCCCGCATAATCGCCCAGAGCGTGCGACGGTTTCGTATTGGGCACGCGGTCGGCGCCCGCCTTCGTCCGCGACTCCGTGGCTGCCTTTTTGTTAGCGAGCCTCTGCTGCAACTGCCGCTGGCTCCACGGCGTTTGGTCCATGCCCAGCAGCCGCTCGTAGACGTTGTAGCTGATGATGTTGTAGAGCGGCGCGCTGTGATCGGTTTGAACCAGCACGATCACGCCGATTTTGTCATTGGGCATGAAGGAAATCTGTGAGTGAAATCCCGGCAAGTCGCCACCATGAAAAGTGAGAAGCTTCCCGCGATAAGAGGCCGTCTGTCTGCCCATCCCATAAGCAGCATTGAGCACCTCCCAGTATCCCAACGCTTCTCCGGCGGCATTCGGCAAAGCGATCGCGGGCTGCATGGCGGCTTTCAACACGGTTGCTGGCAGCACTTGCTTCCCCCCGTATTTCCCTTCGTTCATCAGCGCGATGAGCCAGCGCGAAAGCTCGTCAATATTGGAAATGATCGCTCCTGCCGGAGCAACGCCTTCCGTGTCCTCGTAATAAGGAATCTTGTACAGCTCGAAGGAATCGCGCTTTTCCCGGAAAGGCGCGCCGTAATCCGGCTGCTTCAGCATGTCAGCAATGGTGTAGCACGTCGTGCTCATGTCCAGAGGCGTGAAGATCCTCTCCCGCACAAAATCTTCCCACTTCTTACCGGACTTCATTTCGATAATCTGTCCCACGGCCGCAAACATGAGGTTGTTGTACAGGAATGTCTCCCGCATCGGTTCCTGCGGTTCCAGGTACTTCAGCTTGTCAAACAACTCCTGGCGCGTGAAAGGCGACTTGAACCAGATCAAATCGTGCCGCGTCACACCTGTCCGGTGCGACAGCATGTCGCGCAGCGTCACGTTGTTGTTGAGCTCGTCGTTGTAAAACCGGATCTCCGGCACCGACTCGCGCACGGGCTTGTCCCAAGTCAGTTTCCCTTCTTCCACCAGCATGCCCGCCGCCACCGCCGTGAACAATTTGGAGTTCGAGGCGATGGGCTGCATCGTCTTCGAAGTGAACGGCAGCTTCTTCTCGTAATCCCGATAGCCATAGCCCTTGGCGAAAACCAGCTTGTCTCCAACGACAATCCCTACGCCAACGCCCGGCGTGTTCCAGTCCTTCAGGGTCTGCTCCATGTACGCGTCGAATCCCTGCAGCTTCTTGGCAATATCCGCTTCCTGCCCTCGCGCACGGACACCAAGAGCGATTAGCGCAAGAGCAAACAAGGTAGGGCGAACGAAATTCGCAACGGAATGGAGGCGAAACTTGCTTACAGGAGTCATGAGGACACCCCTCTTCAGAATTCCCGAGGATTTTCGTCCCAGCATTCTATAGCCTCATCCTGAATTGGCAATAATCGTATCTCCGGAGTGAACTATAGCCAATCAAGTTCAAACCCCGCGGCCGCCATTCCCTGTTGGGCAAGCCGCGGGATGGTTGAGTCGTCTTTCTCTGTGAGCTCTCGGTTTTTTGTGGTCTCGGTGTTAACTGGATTTTTCTGTTTCGCGGAGGCACTCTTCCAAGGTACGAATAGCGAAGTCCGCCTGCTCTTCGTCAATGAGCAGCGGCGGCGACATGCGAATGGTGTTCTCACCCGAACTAAGTGTCAGCAGCCCCTTGTGAAATGCTTTGCTGACCACCGCGTCGCGAAGGTCCACCGCTTTTTCCTTGGTTTTCTGATCGCGCACGATTTCGATGCCGATCATCAAACCTTTGCCGCGCACGTCGCCGACAATCTTGAAGCGCTTGGGCCAATCGCCGATGTGCTCAAAGATGTATTCGCCCATCTTGCGCGCGTTTTCCATATATCCATTTTCGATGAGGTCGAGCGTGGCCAGCGCCGAAGCAATGCAGACGGGATTGCCGCCGTAGGTCGTGCCGTGGGACCCCTTTTTCCAAGCCATCACGCTTTCCTTGGCGACAAACGCGCTCAGCGGCATGCCGCTGGCGATGCCCTTCGCGATGCACACGATGTCCGGCTCAATTCCGGCGTGTTCGTAGGCCCACCACTTGCCCGTACGCCCCACGCCGGATTGCACTTCGTCCACGATCAGCATAATGCCGTGGCGATTGCAGATGCGTTGCAATTCCTGCAGGAAAAATGCCGGCGCAGGGATGAATCCACCTTCGCCCTGAATCGGCTCGATGATGATGGCGGCAATTTCTTCCGGCGCGAACAAGCGCTTGAACATCTGCTGTTCGAGCAGCTCCAAAATTTCAGTCCCGCACGTCTCCGAAGTGTGGCCATGCGGGCAGCGATAGGCGTACGGGAATGGGATGTGCTCGACGCCACCAAGCAGCGTGCCGAAGTTTTTCCGCTGTGTGTTTTTCGACGCCGTCAGCGAAAGCGACCCGAGCGTGCGTCCATGGAAGCAGCCATAAAACGCGATGAGCTTATCGCGCTTGGTGGCGTAACGCGCCAGCTTGATTGCGCCTTCGACGGCTTCCGTGCCGGAATTGCCAAAGAACACTTTCTTGGCTTCTTTTCCCGGCATGGTGGCGACGAGCCGCTCGGCGAGTTGCGGCATGTGGTGGTGATAAAAATCCGTTCCGGAAATGTGAATCAGTTCCGCGGCCTGTTTCTGAATGGCTTCCACGACTTTCGGATGACAGTGCCCGGTTGAGCAAACGGCAATGCCGGCAGCAAAATCCAGGAACGAGTTTCCATCCACGTCTTCGACGATGGCGCCGTGGCCTTTCTTGGCCACCAGCGCGTATTCGCGAGTCAAGGACGGTGACATGAACTTGGCGTCCGCGACGATAACCTGCTGCGCCTTCGGGCCGGGCAGCGCGGTGATGAGTCGAGGTGTTTTTACTTCCAAAGTCGTTGGCATTTCTTCCTCCCAGAAGAAAATCAGATTGGAGTGAATCAAAACTGCGCGGGGAAGAAGCAGGCGAAAAACAAAGCGGCCTCGGAGTTTCCGGAACCGGCCTGCAAGAAAAATTTATGCTAAGTCAACACCGAAGAGATTTGGCCGCAGAGCGGCCGGCGGGAAGAAACCCGGGAGGTACGGGGGGCGAATTTTGAAATTCAAAGTCACTTGCGTTTCCAGCGGACGCTGCCATCCTTCGCGTCTTCCAAAATTATACCACGATCGGAGAGTTCTTTGCGGATGCGGTCGGCGGCGGCGAAATCGCGCCTTTTCTTGGCGGCAGTACGGTCGGCGATGAGTTTTTCAATTTCCGCGTCACTCAAGCCTGCTTCGGCGCTGCCATAGCCGAGCGCTTGCAATTTCGCGGCGTCGTGGTCTTCGAGCATGGCAAACACTTTGTCGAACGTGTTGAGAAATTGTAGCGTTGCAGCAACGTCGCCTTGGCGAAATTCGCTTTTGTCCATGGCGATATTCGCCTCGCGAACCAGATCAAAGACCGCCGCCAGCGCGCGCGCAGTGTTGAGATCGTCGGAAAGGCCGGCATCGAATTCTTCAGCTGCTTTGGCGATGCGAGCGGCCATGCCTCCCAGCCTCCCTGCCGGAAAATTCCTGTGCTTCAATCGGTCGGCGAAATTGCGCAGGCGCTCGACGGAGTTGGTAGCCTGCGTCAGGCCGTCAAAGGTGAAGTTGAGCTGCTTGCGATAGGGCACGCTGGCCAGGGCAAAACGCAAGGCAGAAGGCTTGTGACCTTTGGCGAAAAGATCGCGCAGCGTAAAAAAGTTGCCGAGCGACTTGGACATCTTCTCGCCGTCGACGAGCAAATGCTCGGCGTGCAGCCAATAGCGCGCAAACGGCTTGCCAGTGGCGGCTTCGCTCTGTGCAATTTCGTTTTCATGATGCGGAAAGGCTAGGTCGATGCCGCCGGTGTGAATGTCAAGCGTTTCGCCTAGATATTTCATGGCCATGGCGGAGCATTCGATGTGCCAGCCGGGCCGGCCCGGGCCGATGGCGGTTTCCCAGAAATGCTCGCCGGGTTTGGGCGCTTTCCAGAGGGCAAAATCTCGCGCGCTTTCCTTTTCGTAGCGATCGTTGTCCACGCGCGCGCCGGCTTGAATGCCGGTGAGATCGATCTTGGAAAGCTTGCCGTAATTCGTAAATTTGGAGATGCGGTAGTAAATGGAGCCTTCGCTTGCGTAAGTGTAGGTATTCGCCTGCAGGCGCTGAATGAGCTGGACCATGTCGTCGATGTGATCGGTGGCGCGAATCCAATGCTCGGGAGCCTCGATGCTGAGCGTTTTGCAATCGTCGAAGAAAGCTTGCGCGAATTGCTCGGTGTACTCGCGGATGTTTCTTCCGGCTGCGGCGGCGTTCGCAATGATGCGGTCGTCCACATCGGTCAGATTTATGACGTGTTTGAGCTGGAAGCCGCGCAGCTTGAGGAAGCGACGCAGAATGTCCTGGAAGACAAAAGTGCGGTAATTGCCGATGTGGGCGTAGTCATAGACGGTCGGGCCGCAACTGTACATGCGCACCTCGCCGGGTTTCTGCGGAACGAAGGGTTCGACTTTTCCAGACAGAGTATTGTGGAGCTGGATTTCGGGCATCGGCGCTCGGTGCTCTTTCGGTTCGATTGGAGAAGCAATGGATTGTATCTGGAAGAGGGGCAAAGGAGGAAGTAAGGATGTAACGAGGTAAGGAGCTAAGGACAAGGCACGAGAAACCGTGCAAGCTTGCAGTCCAGCCTCCCGTCGCCCGATTATGCTCCAGCGCCCAAATGAATCATTGCAGCAGAGAACGGATTTGCCTGAGTCGCTCTGCCAGATCCTGCTTTTCGGCCAGGACGCGCTGCGGGTTCGGTGTGAAGTCTCGCAGGGTTTGCGGTGCACCGGCAATCATCCGTTGCAGACTTGAAAGCGCGGAAGGGTTGCTGAGAACGCTCCCATAAGCAGAAGCGATTTGTGCCAAAGCCGAGGATGCTCTTTCGTCTAACCCGGCTGCTGGGATTTCAAATTCCCGCTTCACACCAGACTGCCAGTCGAGACCGTCCAGGCCGAGTGGGCTGAGGGCTTTTCGGAGCATACATTTCTGTTCCGGGGATAGATTGTCCACGTGTAGCGCAAAGGCGACGGCCCCTAAGATGAGCGGCAAGGAGATTTTTGGCTACGAGGGTGGCGAAAAGCGTTCCGCCGTTTGCCACATCATGTGAGAAGTGTACGCCTGAGCATGCGCACGGCGCCGTCCTTGTCGCCATTCTGCAAGAGGCGAAAGGCGTAGAGCACATTGAGTCGACCCAAGGTCAACGCCTTGCGGACATAGTCCGCCGGGTGCGTCCGGCCCGAGCGCGTAGTCTATGCCCCAATCGCAGTTCGGGATGGCAGTGCCGCGCGCCATGGTCTCGACGGCGGACTTGTTCTTTGCCGCGAGATCCTGGTACTTCAAGTCGTCGTAGGGTGCGGTGCCGTCGAGGATGGCGTTCAGCTCTTTTGCCTGTTGGTCAGTGATCACGGAATCCTGCATTTCCGCGAAAGCCGACCAATAGCGCAAGGCAGCGTTCTCGCCGAGAGGCACGTTTTGCTGAGCAACGGCAGAGCCAACCTGCAGGGCCGCAAACAGAATCAGTACCAAAATGAGACGCAGAACTTTCATAGCTTAAAATTCTCCTTACCAAGCGCATTGGGCACGCTTTGTTTGCCTTCTGATTGGGGGACTGGTTGGTGCTGAAAAGAAAGCCGGTCGACGGCCTCCTTGAAAGGAGGCGCATCAGCCAATATTGCATTGGCTCGGCCGATAGTCAGAGACTGTGAGTTTGTAAGTGGCGGAGCAATGGCCCCACTCCCGCTGGCTCCCGGCGGTTGAGTGGGCTTGAAGCGATGCGGCAACCATGGGAGGGCCAAAACTAAGACCGCCGTGCAGGCCGCGGCCCATGCCGTTAGTACAAAAGGACGCCGGACCGCACGTGGGTGCTTTTTCAGCTGCAGGGACTCCGGGGCCGGAAGGGGCCGAAACTCCTTCAAAAAGCGCTCGAATTGCTCATCATCGAGAGTTGGCACGGCAGTCCTCCTCGGCACGCATAGCCTCGCGCAGCTTGGCAAGAGCATAGCGGTAGCGCGAGGCTGCAGTGTTCGCGCTGATACGCAGAACTTCGGCGATTTGCGAAAACGTGAATTCTCCCCCGATGTGAAGAATGGTCACTTCCCGCTGGACCCGCTGGTCCTCGGGAAGTGACCACAGGGCGCGCCGCAACGCCAGCTCTGCGGCATAGTCTCGATTGGGCGGTTCGAACCAAGCCGATCCCGCGTCCAACTCCACGTCGCGCTGACGAGCCTTGCGATCGTTCAGGACCGCATTGCGCACACAAGTGAACAGATATGCTTTCGCATCCGTTGCGTCGCGAAGCGCGCGGTTTTCAAGGAGTTTCAAGAACACCTGATGGACCGCATCCTGAGCGCGACTCCGCTCGCCGCTGAGCGCTGCGCAAAGACTATCACGTCTCCAGAGCAAGTAGCCCAGAAGGCCGCCTACCAAAAGCGTGGCGCCCAAGAACCACCGCCACGCAGGGATACCCATTAGCCCGACAATCAGGATTTCCATCACAACCACAAATTCAACGGGATGACCCGTCCATACGCCCGCACCGAAATTGCCGTAAGGAACTACCTCCAGGGGGTGGCGGTCCTGGTTCGAGCGAGGAACCACCTCACTCAAAGGGGGGCGCCGAAAAGTGGCATAAGCTTTCATAAGCCTGTTCTCCTTGAGGCGTCCGAGAAAAATACCCCAGACGCTCCATGTGGTTTCTAAAAGTAAGACAACCGAGTAGAGCAGACTTGTCTGGAACTGGGAACTTTGGCTTCGGGCCATGCGTACACCTTGCTAGGCGCTCGTCCGCCCTAGGCTGGCGCCTGTCTACCTAGCCCTTATGATTCGGATTCCCCGCGATTGCCGCGGGCAGGGAGCGCAAAGATGGATACATTTTTCCTGGACCTGAAGTATGGCGTGCGCTCGTTATGGCGGGACAAAGGCTTTGCGCTCACCGTGCTGCTGACGTTTGCGGTTTGCATTGCCGCGAACGCCGCGCTTTTCGCCATGGTGAACTCGGTCATTTTGCGTCCGCTGCCGGTAGCGGATGCCGATTCCATTGTGATTTTTTCCAACGATTATCCCAATGCCGGAGTCCGGGGAAGCAATAACAGCAGTTCAGGCGACTATTACGACCGGTTGCGGGAAATGACGGTTTTTGAGCGCCAAGCCGTGTTCCGCCCGCGCAATCAAACTGTGGAGCTGAATGGTTCGCCGCAGCAGATTCGCGGGATGCTGGTGACGCCTTCGTGGTTCCATCTGCTGCGCGTCTCTCCCGTGCTGGGCCGGCCCTTCACGGAAGAAGAAGGCGAAGTCGGGCAGGATCAGGAAGTCATCCTCAGCCACGGGCTTTGGGAGCAGCTCTATGCCGGAGACAAATCGGTTCTAGGGCGCACGCTGCGCATCAGCGGCAGGCCCTTCACCATTGTGGGCGTGATGGCCCCCAATTTCAATTTCATTGAGCCTGAAGTTCGCCTGTGGATGCCGCTGGCCTTCACGGACAAAGAGAAGACCGTGCATCACAGCAACAATTGGTACCACATTGGGCGCTTGAAGCCAGACGCCACTCTGCAGCAGGCCCAGGCACAAGTCGATGCGCTGAACAAAGAAAACCTCGAGCGTTTTCCAGAATTCAAAGAGGTCCTGACCAACGCGGGTTTCCATACCACGGTGAAGCCTCTGCAGGACATGCTGACCGCCGGGGTGAAAGGGACTCTTTATTTGTTGTGGGGCGGCGCGTTCCTGGTTCTGCTGATCGGTGGACTCAACATCGCCAACCTCGCGCTGGCGCGGCTCGCGATGCGGCGGAAGCAAATCGCCACGCGTATTGCTTTGGGAGCAGGCCGCGCGCAGCTTGTGCGCCAATTGATTCTGGAAAATCTAGGGCTGGCTTTGCTCGGAGGAATTGGCGGAATCGCTTTGGGCGCGGGCGTGTTGCGGGCTTTGAACGCCATCGGGCTGGAACGGTTCCCACGCGCCAACGAAGTCCACATGGACAGCAGAGTCGTGCTCGTTTCTCTGGGGCTGTCCCTGGTAGCCGGAATTTTTGTCGGGCTGTTTCCTCTCGCCGGCATTTCCAAGATCGGCATCAGCGACGCGCTGCACGAGGAGTCGCGCACCGGCAGCGGCGGGAAAAAATCGCGCCGCGTGCGGCAACTGCTGGTTACCGCGCAAGTTGGATTTGCCTTTACCCTGCTGATGGGGGCGGGGCTGCTTCTCGCAAGCTTTCGGCTGCTGTTGCACGTCGATCCTGGATTCAATCCCAACGGCGTGGTATCGGCATCGCTGGCCTTGCCGAGATCCAGATACGCAAACGATGAGGCTTTGCGCGCCTTCCTGAATCGCGCGCTTCCAGCCATCCGCACCATCCCCGGAATTTCCTATGCAGGCGCTACGGCAGCGATCCCCCTCGGCAGCAATCACAATGACAGCGTAATTTTGGCCGAGGGCTACCCGATGAAGCCGGGCGAGTCGCTCATTTCTCCGCTGAACATTTCGGTGACACCCGGTTATTTCGAAGCGATGGGCATTTCGATGATCCGGGGCCGCAGTTTTAATGAGCGCGACAACGAGACCGCTCCCCGCGTAATTATTGTGGACGAACGGCTGGCGCACCACTTTTGGCCGAGCCGCGACCCGATTGGCCAGCGCATGTACTTTCCCGGCGACGACGCCAAGGACTTTATGAAGGTCAACGAACACACCGTTTGGTTTACCGTTGTGGGTGTCGCGCGTACGCTACGCTACGAAAACCTCGACGATTCCGGGGCCACCGTCGGCGCGTACTACATGTGCAATTCTCAAGACCCGGCGAGCTCATTCACATTTGCGCTTAAGACTGCCGGCGATCCAAATTCCGTTGTGCGGGCGTTGCGCACCGAAATCTCGCGGCTCGATCCGGACCTGGCGCTTTTCGACATCCATTCCATGGCAGAGCGTATTGATCTTTCGTTGTCCTCGCGACGAACTTCCATGCTGCTGGCCAATGCGTTCGGCGGAGTGGCATTGTTTCTGGCGTCGCTCGGTATTTATGCCGTGCTGGCGTATCTGGTGACGCAGCGCACGCGCGAGATTGGCATTCGCGTCGCGCTCGGCAGCACGCGAACCGGCATTCTCCGGCTGGTTTTGCGCGAAGGATTCAAACTGGTTGCCATGGGGTTTGTTCTAGGGATCGTTGGAGCGGCGGCGTTGCAGAAAGCGGTGGCCAGCCAAATCTACGGCGTCCGGCCGTTTGATCCACTCATTTTAGCGGGGGTTATGGCCTTGCTGGGCGGCATCGCGCTGGTTGCCTGCGCCGTCCCCGCCCGTCGCGCCATGAGCGTAGATCCTGTGGTTGCGTTGCGCTATGAATAAAATCAAGCGGGCTCACTTCAACTGTTTGTGGCAGTGACAAGAGGGCCACAAGGCCTAGCGTAGGGCTAGACACGATAGGAACACCCGTGTTAACGTTTCTTCCGTACCGCCATCCTTGCGCCAGGCGGCTGGGCTCTGACTAGGAACCTGCCAAGCGTTTTCAGGTTGGCCGTTACTCGGCCAACTCTGCGGGCGGTCTCAGGGTGTGGGACTCGCCTGACGCTAGAAATGCCCTCCCCACGAGGTAAACGAAGGCGTCTCTTATTGCGTACTTTTCCCGGAACCCGGCCGGCGAACAGGACATGCGCGGACCGCATCGAACTACAAAGCACGCAATACGAGGGACAAAGGGGACACCTTGCTTAAGCTGCGAAAAGTCGAAATCGTAGGCTTTAAGTCGTTTTGCGAACGCACGGTGGTGACGTTCAGCGGCTCGGGGACGACATGCATCGTCGGCCCGAACGGATGCGGCAAGTCGAACGTGGTGGACGCCATCTCCTGGGTGCTGGGCGAGCAGAGCCACAAGTCTTTGCGCGCGGAGCGCATGGCGGATTGCATCTTCAACGGCACTACGAAACGGCCGCCGCTGGGCATGGCCGAAGTGACCATCACGATGGAAGATCCGGAATTGGCAGAGGCAGCGCGGTTTGTGATGGAGGGCGCGGCGGAAGACAAACCTTTTAACACCGAGGGCGCAGAGAAAATCGAGATTCAGAGAATCGACGCGCCAGAGGCATCGAGTATTGGGCAATTTAGCCAAGATGGGCCGCAGCATGTTGCGCCCCTGCAAGAAGAAGGACAAGCGGCCGAGGCTTCTACTGAGGACGGCGGTGGCAGGCTTAAGAAATTATCCAAGAGAAAGAAAAAGGGCGAAGAAAAGCCGACGCTGACGACGAAGCCGGGCGAAATCATGGTCAGCCGGAGGCTGTATCGCTCCGGGCAGAGCGAATACCTCATCAACGACCGCGTGGCGCGGCTGCGCGACATCCAGGAAATGTTCATGGGCGTGGGGTTGGGCCCGGATTCGTACGCCATCATCGAACAGGGACGCATCGGGCTGATCCTTTCCACAAAGCCGATGGAGCGGCGCGCCATCATCGAAGAAGCTGCGGGCGTGACGAAATTCAAAACCAAGAAGCGGCTTGCGGAAGCCAAGCTGGAATCGTCAAAGCTAAACCTGGCACGCGTGAACGACATTGTCATCGAGGTGGAGAAGCAGCTGGGCTCGCTGAAGCGGCAGGCGGCGAAGGCGCGGCGATATTCGGAGATTCGCGAGCAGATGCGCGGAATCGTGCGGCAGATGCTGGCGGGCAAGGCGCGCGAACTGGACACCGCGGCTGAGAAAATTACGAAGCAATTAGAAGAGCTGAACGCGGCGGAGACGCAGCGCGCGACGACCATCCAGCAGATGGAAGGCGAGCAGGACCGGCTGAATCAGCGGATTTACGAGTTGGATGCGGAAATTCGGCAGAATCAGAACGTCCTGAACTTGACAGCGCTGGAAGTAGATCGCAGCGAGAACAAAATTGCCTTCAACCGGCAACGCGCGCAGGAGCTGGCGGGGCGCCACGCGCAAATGGAAGGGGAGTTGAAGCAAGCGCGCGCGCAGGCAGCCGAATGGGAAACTCGCAGCGCGACGCAAGTGCAGGCGGTGACGCTGCTGCGCGAGGAATCAGGCGCGCTGAATGGGCGCGTCGAAGAGCTTTTACAGCGCGCGGAGCAACGCGCGGTGCAGATTCGCGACGCCGAAGGGCGTATCGAGGCGCTGCGGCAGCGCGCGTCGGTCGCGGGCGAAAGCCTGTTGCGGCTGCACGGCGAGCAGAAGCAGGCGGAAGAAGCGCTGGTACACCAAACCGAGGCGCAGCGGAAATTGGAAGCGAACGAGCACGAGGTGCTGGAAACTTCGATGCGCGCGCGCGATGACGCGGAACGCGCGGCGCATGAGCTGGAAGCCGTGTCGGCGCAGCTTGCCGCGTTGAAGCAAAATGCCGCGGAGCTGCAGACGAAGATTGGCGGATTGCGCGAGGAACGCGATAGCTTGACGAAAGAGGCAGAAGCGCTGCGCGACGCGCTGGCGGGAGCGCGCGCGCGGCATTCGACGCTGACGCAGATTCTAAACGACCGGTCGTACACCGCCGAGGCGGTGCAGAAACTTTTTGCTGCAAACGAGCGCGGTGGCGGTAAACAGTTCCGGGCCGTCGGCGTGCTGGCGGATTACGCGGAAGTGGAAGAAAAGCACGAAACGGCGATTGAACAGTTCTTGCGCGAAGAACTGGAATACGTCGTCGTGGAAACGTTTGACCATGCGCGCGCAGGGGTTTCCATGCTGCGCGATGAAGTGGGCGGCCGGGCAACGTTTTTTGTGGATTCGCTGCATAAACTGCGGCTTGAAAATGAATACGAGCCCATTGCGAATTTCCACAGCGACGACGGCGTGATTGCGCGGATGGACAAGCTGGTGGAATTTCGCGATCCGCTGGGAGCGGCGGCGAAGCAGTTCCTGCCACGTTTGCGTTCGGCGTATTTGACGGATAGCGCGGCCGCGGCCGAAAAACTGGCGCGAGAGAATCCGCAATACGCGTTCGTCACGCCCGATGGCACGTGCTTCCAAGGGCGCATGGTAACGGGCGGGCGTCCGGATGAAGCGGGCCCGCTGGGCATGAAGCGCGAATTGCGCGTGCTGAATGCCGAAGTGTTGCAACTCGAACACCGGATGAATGAGAGGCAGACGGCGCTGGAAGCGGTTACAGCGGAGTTGAGGACAACTCAGCAGGCGCTCGAAGAAATCGATGCGAAGCAGCGGGATGTGGAACGCGAAGTCATTTCCGCGCAGCACCGCCACAGCCACATGCAGACGGAGCTAGCACGGCTGGGGCTGGAGCTAACCGTCTGCCAGAACGAGTTGGGGCGCATACGGAAAGGAGCGGAGGACGCACGGCAGCGCGCGGAACGCGCCAAGAACGAGCACGCTGCGGCGGCACTGAGCCGCGCGGAAGCAGAAACGGAAAGCGCGCGGCTGGCGGAAGATCTGGTTGTTCTCCGCGGGTCGATTCAAACGGACCAGCACGAACTGGCTACGGCGCGCGCCGGATTGGCAGCAATCAATGAGCGGCTTGCCGCGGCGGAAGCATCGGCTACGCGTCTGCGCGAAGAGCGCGCCGAAATGGAACGGCGCGAGACGGCGCTGCAGCAGCAGGTGCTGTCTATCAGCGACGAAACCACAAACCTCGCCAAGCAAAGTGAAGAGCTCGCGCAGCAGCTGGAAGGGCTGCGCGCAGAAAAACTGCGACTGGAAACGCGGCAAAAAGAACTTGAGCAGGAGTGGGAGTCGGCGCGTACGCGCGTGACGCAAACAGAAGATCACCTGCGCATGGGCCGGCAAGAGCTCCAGGAATTGCGTGAGCAGCGCAATCATGCCGATGTGGAGCGCGCGAAGAACCAGTCCGACCGGGAACACTTGCGCGAAACGTGCCTGAGCGAGGTGAACGCCCAGCCGGAAGACCTGATCGCGACAGAAGTGGCGTTTATGAGCGGCGAGGAACTGGCCACCGCGGAAGCAAACTACCGCGACATGAAGCAGCGCATCGAAAACATGGGCGCGGTGAACATGATGGCTCTCGAAGAATTCAACGAGTGCGAGCAGCGGTTCACTTTCCTGACGCGGGAGCGCGACGACTTGCTGAACTCGATTGCCGACACGCGACAGGCCATCGTCGAACTCGATCAAGCCACGACGGAAAAATTCGAGCACGCGTTCCATGCGATCAACAAGAGTTTCTCGGATGCGTTCCACGCGATTTTTGGCGGCGGCATGGCGGAGATGCGCTTGACCGAGCCGGACAGCTCGGGCGACGCGGGCATCGACATCGTGGCCTCGCCTCCAGGCAAGCGGCTGCAGAACGTGCTGCTGCTTTCCGGCGGTGAGAAGGCCATGGCAGCATTGGCGCTGCTGATCGCAATTTTCCGTTACCAGCCAAGCCCCTTCTGCATCTTGGACGAAGTGGATGCGCCGCTGGATGAAGCCAACGTGGGGCGGTTCACAAAATTGATCGGGGCGATGAGCAGCCAGACGCAGTTCATCATCGTCACGCACAACCGTAAGACCATGGAGATCGCGCCGGTGCTTTACGGCGTGACCATGCAGGAGCCAGGCGTTTCGAAGCTGGTCAGCGTGCGATGGGAAGAAACCGGGAGCGAAGATCCTAATACCAAGGCAGCTTCGGCGGCGTAAGCATTCCGGGTCCGCGCATTTCCTACAGAAACTGGAAATAATACAAAACAGAGAGTCCTGAAATTTTTCTTAGCATTTTTTTATTCTTAGGATAAAACTTTCCTCTCGCATTTGGTGCGATTGCATTTCGCACAGATTTCCACTGCGGATGGGTTTGACTTCGCGATGCGGTGCGTTAGAATGCGGAACACCAAGTCGGGGAGATACAGTCTGTGTCTTCTGCTCCAGCTATGAAAGTCCTAAGGGAGACTCAGTTCGCCGGTCTAACGCCGAGCGCGCGCGGAAAGGTCCGCGACATTTACGATTTGGGCGTCAAGCTGCTAATCGTCGCGACGGATCGGCTCTCCGCCTTCGATGTGATCCTGCCGACGCCGATTCCCGATAAGGGACGCGTGCTCACGCAGCTGTCGCTGTTCTGGTTCGATCTTCTCAAAGATGTAATTCCCAATCATGTGATCAGCGCCACGGAGTTTCCCGCCCCATTTGACCGATTCCGTGAGGAACTAGCGGGGCGTTCCATGCTGGTGCGAAAGACGAAACCTCTGCCAATTGAATGCGTGGTGCGAGGCTACGTTTCGGGCTCGGGCTGGAAAGACTATCGCGTTTCCGGAAAGATCTGCGGCATGGCCCTGCCGGCGGGGCTGCAAGAGTCCGACCGGTTGCCCGAACCAATCTTCACGCCCGCAACGAAAGCGGTAAGCGGCCACGATGAGAATATTTCTTTCGAGCAAGCCGGAGCGTTGATCGGCAAACAACTTGCCGAGAAGGTTCGCGCCGTGAGCCTGGAACTGTATCGGCGGGCCGCGGCGCATGCGGCGCCCCGCGGCATTATCGTGGCAGATACGAAATTCGAGTTCGGTTTATTGAACGACGAGCTGATTTGGATTGACGAGGCGCTGACGCCGGATTCGTCGCGCTTCTGGCTCGCCGCGCGTTACAGTCCGGGCGGACCGCAGGCTTCTTTTGACAAACAGTTTGTGCGGGACTACCTCGAGCGGATGCGCTGGCCCAAGACCCCGCCAGGGCCGGAGCTGCCACCGGAAGTGGTCGACGCCACTTGCGGGAAGTACCGCGAGGCGTACCGCATCTTGACTGGCCGTGAATTGACGTAGCAAACAGGGCCCTGCACCCAACATCCCAGCGGAGCGTGTCATCGTGAAAGATCAATTGGAAGGGCTCGTAAATCAAATGGTGGAGCGGGGAATCTACTTTGACGAGGCCATCGAAGAGTTCGAAAAACGATTCATCAAACGCGTGCTGGATCGCGCGAATGGAAATCAGTCGAAGGCCGCGCAGTTCCTGGGCATTCATCGCAATACCCTGAGCCGCAAGATCGAAGCGTACAAGCTGGATTCGAATGGCCACCGGCGACGGTCGCGGTGAAGTAAGTTTTCCCTCGCCAGTTCTCAGCTGACAGTGTAAGAGATTGCAGTTAGAAACGCTCTGCCAAGCAATGCAAAACGGCCCTCCGAAATGTCGGTGAGCCGTTTTGTTGAAACTGCCGGCCGTTTGAAGAGTCAGTTGGACTGGCCGCTGGGCTTCTTGGCCGCGGGCCGACGGACGGGCCTTTTGGGTGTGCCCTTCTCCTTCGGGATGTCTTCTGCTTTCACTTTGGCCTTGTCCCAGTGCAGGAAAAAGGCCGGATCAGGGTCGTAGGCGACCAGGGTTCCCGTGAAATGGATGGGGCTGTCCTTTTCGACGCGCGCAGCTTCAGGCTGGCCGACGACTTTGACGTCCATATTGGGAGTGGTCGCGGCGTCGAATTCCGCATCGCTGGTCACAAAGGCAATCTTCAGCACGATGGGATCGCCGGGGACGACGGCAATGACCTTGCCGGGAACTTCCGGAAATTCCAGGCCGCACGCAGCCAGCCAAGTCAGTTTGCTCTTGTCGCCTCCCGCCTTAAGGTCGGTGAAGACCGAAGCAATGGTCATATCTTTTTGCACGGCGCTGATGTCCGTCGCGCTCGGTAACGTGTAGCTGCTCGGACGCTCGGCAGAGCTGCCGGCAAGCTGCAGGAGCTCATTCAACTCTCCATCGGTCAAGCTGTCGCAGACGTTCCCGCCCTGGTAGTTGGCCATCAGTTTCTTTAGGTAGTCCTTTACCTGAGCCGATTGTTTCTGTGTCGCGCTCTTGGAGGTCACGGCTTTTGCAAAGTACCAGAAGGCGTCCATTTGCTGCGGCGGCGTCATGGCCATGTAAGACTTTCCAATGTTGTAATTCGTGCTGAGGTCGTCAGGATTCAGGGCCAAAACCGCCTTATAAGACTCCACGGCGCCGGCAGAATCCTTGGCTGCCATTGCCGCCGTCGCAGCCGTATAGTTGAAGAGAATCATGGGCTGCTGCTTTTGTTTCTTAAAATCTTCGTCGGTCACATTGTCGGGCTTTTTGACTTCGTCCAGAGCCTTTAAGCCGGCCAACGCTGCTTCGCGAGCTTTGGCTGCCCCGGCGGCCTGCTCGGCAGCGGGCAGAGTCGCGTAAGAGAGGGCGCGCGCGTACAACACCTGATAACGAACTACCGCTTCCACCTTATCGCCTAATGCCACGGTCTTGTCCGCGTACTCCATCACTTTTTGCGGATTCTTGAGCTGGTTGTAGGCGTTGACGTAGAGGGGATAAACGTAAACGAGGAGTGCGGAATTCGGATACTTCGCAATAAAATCATCCAGGCATTTGACCTGCGTCGCAGGTACTTTTTCCGCCGCGCATGCCTGTTCCGCGTTGTACTCGACCAGCGTGTAGGCGGGACCTTTTGTGGTGTCCTGCCCCGCTGTGGGCGCTTGCGCGCGCAGGCTGCTCGAGCTCCCAAGGATTAGACCGAGCGCCACCGCCAGCGCAATGCCCATCCATTTCTTTGTTCCGTTCATTCCGGTTTCTCCTCGCTGAGATTCCGTGCATCCACTCGTGTTCCGCGTGCGACCCGGAATTCTTCCACCGGGAATCATTCTGTCTTGGAAAACGTTGGGATTATAGGAAAAGCCGCGCTCAATCCGCAAGCAATTCTCCTCGACGAAGCTCCTGATGATCTTTCCTGCGGGGCCGCTTCTCAATTCTCCCTGCCGCGGCGAACGGGGACGTCCACGGCGGCGGGAATCACTGATGATAGGATGAGTGTCGCACAAAAAGAGTGGCCCGTGCGAGGAAGAATTCTCACGGCTGGAATGAAAATGCAAATGGAGGATCTTTGGAAAAGAAGGAGCTTTCCGGAAGTGTAGCGCTGGTGACCGGAGGGAGCCGCGGCATCGGCCGCGCCGTCGCGCATCGCTTGGCAACGCTCGGAGCCTCCGTGGCCATTTGCGGCCGCGACCGCCAGGCCCTGGAAGATTCCGCGGCAGACATGGAAAAGCTCGGCGCGCGTGCGTTTTTTCATCTTGCCGAGGTCACAAATGTAGGCCAAGTCTCTGAGCTTGTTGCGAAAACCGAAGCGGCACTCGGTCCCATTCGCATCCTGGTGAATAACGCGGGAATTGGTCTGTTTGGTCCGGCGCACGAAAAAACAGAGGCGGACTGGGACCGTGTATTGAACACCAATCTCAAGAGCGTGTTTCTGGTATCGAAAGCGGTTGTGCCGTCGATGATTCGCCGCGGCGCGGGAGACATCATCAACATCAGCTCGCTGGCGGGGAAAAACACGTTCGCGGGCGGTGGGATCTATTGCGCTTCTAAGTGGGGCCTGATGGGACTTTCGGGCTGCATGTTCGAAGACTTGCGCGAATACGGCATCCGCGTGAGCGTGATTTGCCCGGGAAGCGTGGCCACGGAATTTTCCGGCAGCCGGCCGAAAGATCCTTCCAAGGCGTTGCACGCGGAGGATGTGGCGCACGCCGTGGAAGCCATCGTGACGCAAAGGCCAGGAAGTTTTTTGAGCGAGATGCATTTGCGGCCGTTGCGCAAGGCGTAGGTGGCGCGGGCGGTAACGACAGATGTTTTCCTCTTGACAATAGTCGTTTACACGACTACTATTCCGGCGTGAGCTCCAAAAACAAATCCGTGCGCCCGCCGGCCTCGCTCGAAGAGCGCCTCTTTCTCGCCTTGCTGAAAGCCGCAGACGCGCTGGGCCAGGAAGCCGAGCAGCTCACGCGCACCGCCAACTTGACCGGCACGCAGTACAACGTGCTGCGCATCCTCCGGGGCGCGGTGCCGGAGGGCTTGGCTTGCCGCGGGATTGGCGACCGAATGATTACGCACGATCCCGACATTACGCGGCTGCTGGACCGCATGGAAAAGCGCGGGTTGATCACCCGAGAGCGGCAGAAGGACGACCGCCGCGTGGTGAAGACGCGCATTACTCCGCTTGGACTGGAGCTCTTGAAGCCGCTCGATCAGCCCATGCGGGATTTGCACAAGCGGCAGTTCCGCCACATGGCCGGCGCGCGCCTGAAGACTCTGTATGACCTGCTGGAAGAAATCCGTGCCGACAAGCAGGAGTAACAATTCCCGAATGCAGGTTTAAACTCCAATTCAAGAAGGAAGGAAAATAAGATGAACCGGTGCCTCTCTCGAATCGCAATACTCGCAAGCCTCGCAACGGGTCTTTCCCTGCCTGCCGGAGCCGCCAACTCCAACTGGCAGATTGACCCGCAACATTCATCGGCGCAGTTCGCCGTGCGCCACTTGGGTCTTTCCACCGTCCGCGGCGCGTTCAGCAAGCTCAGCGGAACGATGGTGCTCGATGACCAGGACATCAGTAAGTCGAGCGTGGAAGTAAGCATCGACGTGAATACCGTGGATACGCGCGAACCCGATCGTGATAAGGATTTACGCAGCGAGCGCTTCTTTGACGTGGCCCACTTCCCTACCATGACTTTCAAATCGAAGAAGGTGGAACAAGTCGTGCCAGGAAAGCTGCGCGTCACCGGCGACCTGACCATTCGCGGCACAACCAAAGAAGTGGTGCTGGACGTGGACGGGCCGACCGCTCCGATAAAAGATCCCTGGGGCAATCAGCGGGTGGCAGCCACAGCGACCACGAAAGTCAACCGGCAGGACTTCGGCGTGAAATGGAACGCCAAGCTCGATAACGGCGGCGTCGTGGTTGCCGACGACGTGAACATCACCATCGACGTGGAGATGGTCCAAAAAGCGGCGAAATCCGGCGACTAGCTGACCGCTCCGGAAATCTCATCGAGTGAAGATGAGGCGGCTTATGCACCGCCTCGCGTGACTGTATCATCTAATAAGCGCTCGTGAAAAAAGGCTAAGAACATGCACAAAGCTGCAGTAACGGAATACCCCGTACACGAACTTATCCGCAATCGCTGGAGCCCGAGAGCTTTTTCCGACAGACCCGTCGAACCAGCCGTTCTCGCCAGCCTTTTCGAAGCCGCCCGCTGGGCCGCGTCCAGCTTCAATGACCAGCCTTGGGCTTATCTCGTGGCCTCCAGGGACGACAAAGAGAATTTTGCCAAGATGCTCGGCGTTTTGGTGGAAGGCAATCAGAAATGGGCAAAAGACGCTCCGGTATTGGCCCTTTCCGTGGCCCGCAAGCACTTTCATCACACCGGCAAGCCGAACCCCGTGGCTGTACATGACGTCGGCGCAGCCAATGCACAACTGACCGCCGAAGCAACCTCACGCGGCCTGCTGGTTCACCAAATGGCCGGCTTCTCCCACGAAAAGGCTCGGCTGGCTTTCGGGATTCCTGAAGGTTGGGATCCTGTCTCCGCTATCGCTATTGGTTATCCCGGGGACCCGCAAATTCTCCCCGAAGATTTTCGAAAGTCGGAGTTAGCACCGAGGACCCGTAAACCGATTCGTGAATTCGTGATGAGTGGCAGCTGGGGACATACTGCTCCGTTCGCTGCCAAATAATCGAGGAGACAGGACCTCAGCTCCCGCCATGCACCGCGCCTTTGACTTCCTCATCCACCACGGACACGCCGTGCTGTTTGCCTGGGTTCTTGTCGAGCAACTGGGCGTACCGATTCCCGCGATGCCTCTACTCCTTGCGGCCGGCGCACTAGCCGGCACGGGACGGCTGAATTTCTTCACCTGCCTTCTGTTCGCGGTGTTGGGGGCGCTAACCTCGGATTCGGTGTGGTTTCAACTCGGCCGTCACAAAGGCATCAAGATTTTGCAACTGCTCTGCAGGATTTCTCTCGAGCCGGATTCCTGCGTGCGGCGAACCGAAGGCATTTTTTCCAAGCAAGGGGCGCGTTCGCTTTTGGTGGCCAAATTTCTCCCCGGCCTGGGGCTGGTGACGCCGCCGCTTGCCGGAATTTTTCGTATGCGCTTCCGGCGCTTTCTACTGTTCGACGCAATCGGATCAATGCTGTGGGTCGGTGCGTTTCTTGGTCTCGGTTACGCTTTCTCTGGCGAGATCGAACGCATTGCGGCGCAACTAGCATCGCTAGGCGGATGGTTGCTGGCGGTGTTGGTTGGAGCGTTGGCTGCGTACATCGGATAGAGTTGAAACAAAAAATCGATGCGGGCGAACCAGTCACCATCGTGGACTTGCGCCATTCCTTGGACTTTGAAGCCGAGCCGGAGACCATTCCCGGTGCGCTGCACATCGAGGCTAAAGAACTTGAGGAAAAGGACCGCCGCCTGCCGCGCGATGGCGAAGTGGTGCTCTACTGTACTTGACCAAACGAAGCCACCAGCGCCCGTGTGGCGCTGCTCCTCAGAAAGAATGGGATCAGGCGCATCCGGCCCTTGCAAGGCGGCTTGAATGCGTGGCGCGAGCGCGGCTTCCCCTTGGCCACCGCGCTGTAAGCCAATTGGTCTACGCCTTTATAATAGAGCGCCAAGTTGAGAATCTTTCCGCTGGGAACCGAAACGCGCCGCTGCGAAGGATTGTTCTTCTGTCTGACGGTTAAGGGTGAACGGTTAACGGCCAACGGTGAACTGTCGACTGCGTGTCCAGCGCGGTCGAACGGCCGGATCCTTCTCCCACTAACCACGGGTCGCGAGTCAGTTCGAGCTACAGCCGCGGCAAAACGATCCCACCTTGCGCCTGGTATTTCCCTTTCTTGTCTTTGTAGCTGATTTCGCAGTCTTCGTCCGATAAAAAGAAGATCACCTGGCAGAGCCCTTCGTTGGCGTAAATCTTCGCGGGCAGCGGCGTGGTGTTGCTGATTTCCAGCGTCACAAAGCCTTCCCATTCCGGTTCGAACGGCGTCACGTTCACGATGATGCCGCAACGCGCGTAAGTGGACTTGCCAACACAGACCGTCAGCACATTGCGCGGAATGCGGAAATATTCGACCGAGCGGGCCAGTGCGAAAGAATTGGGAGGAATAATGCAAACGTCGCCCTTAAATTCCACCAAGGAGCGCGAATCGAAATGCTTGGGATCGACGATGGTGGTGTTCACGTTAGTGAAAATCCGGAACTCGTCCGCCACGCGGATGTCGTAGCCATACGAAGACACTCCGTAACTGATCACGCCTTCGCGCACTTGCCGGTCCGTGAATGGCTCGATCATTTTGTGCTCCAGCGCCATGCGCCGGATCCAGCGGTCTGGCTTGACGGACATCCATTCCTCCTGAGCGGAAATAACAAAATTTATTTCGGCGATTGCCGCACAAACTGCGCAATGCCTCGCGCTAAAAGACGTTCAGTGTAGATTACCCCTCACGTCTTGACAACCGCCCCTGCTACCTCTAGCATCGGCGTCGGAAGTGCGGGAGGAGCGCGTGATTAAGCTGGACCTCGTAAACGCGGTAGTCGCCGCGACAAACATCAGCCGCACCAAAGCCGAGCAGGCCGTCGAAACGATTTTTGAATCCCTGAAGCAGGCGCTGGGCCGCAGCCAGCGCATCGAACTCCGCCGCTTTGGCGTTTTCAGCGTGAAGCCCCGCAAGACAGGAATCGGACGGAACCCCCGCACCGGGGAAGAGGTCAACATTCCGCCGGGGAAAGCGGTGCGCTTCAAGCCCGGCAAGGAACTTCAAGGCAAAGACGACGACGAAAAGAAACCGGCATGATTTTTTAAGGCTCCAAAGGCAACCCGGCGATCCTGGCCTTCGGATTCCTTTCCGTCTTCCCCGCCCGCTAGCGTGAACCTGCCATCTATGCTGTACTATCAGTGCTGCGCTTAGCCGCGCCGACCACCTCGTGACGCCACCGCCCCCACTCCCACAAGATCCTCCGTCCTCGATACCGGCCAACCTGGATTGGAGTTCTGATCTTGTCCGGCAATGGTATTACGCGCAGATTCCGCCGCGGCCTTCCCAAAAATCGCTGCTGCTTGCCGGCGTTCTCTTTTTCCTTACGCTGTGCACTTGCCTCGTGGCCGGCACGCAGTTTGCCGTGGCCTACGCACACAATGAGGCTGTGTCCATCGATGAGCTCCTGCGAGCGTTCACGCTTTTTTACAAAAACCCTGCCGGACTCCTTGTGGGACTTCCATTTGCCGCCACCTTGCTCGGAATTCTACTGGCTCATGAACTGGGACACTTCTTTGCCTGCCGCTATCATCGACTCCACGCCAGCTATCCTTTTTTTATTCCCTTCCCCAACCTCGCCGGCACATTTGGCGCATTCATTTTGATTCGCTCGCCGATGCGCACCAATCGCGCCCTGTTTGACGTAGGCGCTTCCGGACCCATCGTGGGCTTCGTCTTCGCGATTCCTGCCCTGGTCTACGGAGTTCTGCATGCCAGAGTGGTGCCCGGGCTTGCCAATCCTGCGCACGCGGAGCTGATTTACGGCACGCCGCTTTTGCTGCACCTGCTCGAATCGCTTTTTCATCCAAGGATTTCTCCCGACGCGCTGCTCTTGCCCCCGATCGGCCGCGCGGCCTGGGTGGCTTTGTTTGTCACCTCGCTGAATCTGGTGCCGGCGGCACAACTGGATGGCGGCCACATTCTGCGTTCGCTGAACGTGCGAGCACATCGGGTGTTGTCACTCGCGCTGCCTGTCGGCCTGATCGCCCTTGGTTTGCTTCATTTCTGGGAAGGTTGGTACATCTGGGGCGTGCTGCTGCTGTTGATGCGCTTTCTGCGCATCCCCCCCGTTTATGACCCGGCGCCGCTAGATGCCAAGCGAAGGATGGTCGCGCTCCTTGCGCTGATTGTTTTTATACTGTGCTTCATGCCTTCGCCGATTTACATTCCACCAAGTTCTTCTTGACGGCCCGGAATCTCCGGTTATGATGCCTGCGGCTTGCTCCCGCGATCCCTCGTGGCAGGCCGCCCGATGATTGAACTCGTCCGCACACTTCGCCTGCGCGATCTCTTCCTTCTCTTCATTGGCTCCGTTATTGGGTCCGGCATCTTTCGCACGCCAGGGCCCATTCTGCGGCAGGTCGGAGGGTCGGTCGGCATTGCCTTGCTGGTGTGGATTGTCGGCGGCGTTCTGTCGCTCATGGGAGCGCTCACTTACGCGGAACTGGCGGCTGCCAATCCCGAGGCGGGAGGTCTTTATTGTTACATCCGCGACGGATTTGGCCGCGCACCCGCGTTTCTATATGGCTGGTGTCTTTTTCTCGTGATCGCCAGCGGATCGGTGGCAGCGCTGGCTCGCGTCTTCAGCGAATACTTCGCACAGGTGGTTCCCATCTCACCGATAGCACAAACTTTCGTTGCCGTCGTCGTGATTGCGATTGTGACGGCCGTCAATGTCTGGGGCACGCGACAGAGCTCCGACCTGCAGAACTGGGCAACGCTGGTCAAAGCCGGCGTCATCGTGGTTTTGAGCGCCGTGCTTCTCTCGCTGGGGCATCACGCCAAAGAAGTGATCCCGGAGATGGGCGCCACGCAGCACGGAGCCACTTTGTTCTCCAGTTTTGGCTTGGCGATGATTGCGGTCCTTTGGGCCTACGAGGGCTGGCAGTTTGGCACCTACAGCGCGGGCGAAGTCATTGATCCGCAAAAAGCGTTTCCGCGCGCGTTTCTCCTCGGCTCGCTGGTTTTAATCGGGCTCTATCTCATCGCCATCGCTGCGTATCTCTCTGCGCTTGGTCCCGCGGCTACGGCCGCCAGCGATACGATTGCGGCAGCTTCAGTTAGGGTGGTTCTGGGTTCGTGGGCGGGCAAGCTCGTCGCGCTCACCATTCTCGTTTCCACCTTCAGCGCCGCGAACAGCGTCATCCTCACCGCCCCGCGCGTTTTCTACGCCATGGCGCACGATAATCTGTTTTTCAAGAAGCTCGCCGTTGTGCATGTCCATTTTCGCACGCCAGTGTTCGCCATCGTCGTGCTGGGCGTGTGGTCGGCGGTGCTGGTTTGCGCGGGGAAATTAGGTCAGTTCCAAAAACTGATTGAAGGCGTGATTTTTATCGGGTGGATTTTCTATGGCCTGGGAGCTGCGGCCATCTTTCCCATTCGCAGGGCCAACGGCAGCCGACCCCTTCCCTACCGAGTTCCAGGTTATCCTTGGACGCCGATCCTTTTTGTCCTCGCCGCAGCCGCCATCGTCGGCAATGCTGTATATGCCGCGTTCCGAGATCCTGAGCAATTCAGAAATCTCAAGGTCGCTATCGCTTTGCTTGTAATCGGATTCCCTGTTTACCTGATTTGGCGCAGACGGGCTAACCCCTCAGCCGCTTAGCATTTTCCCGCGCGAAAGCGGTTCTCTGGACAGTTGTTGAGCAAAGTCAAGGCGTGGTCCGAAACACAAAGTTGATGGATTGCGTTTCGCCGCCGTCCACAGTGACTTCCTTCCTCTGCGTGCCATAGACCTCATGCCACGCTGTCACCGTGTACTTCCCTGGCGGGAGATCCGGGAGTTGGAAGGTGCCATCGTCTTTTGTAACCGACACATGACTGGTTTTCAGTACCACAAAATAAGCACTCATCCAGGCGTGAATATTGCACTTCACATGAATGAACTCCTCGTTTTCATAAGAGTAAGTAAAGGGGGGAGTGCCAGGTAACTGGATGCGGTTCCATTCGCGGTTAATTTTGGCAAGTGGATGGACATTGTGATTAAAGGGGTCACTCATCGAGATGCTTACATCCTGCCCTACGCGAAGTGGGAGGACATGGGTCGTGTAATGACAGTTGTGCTGGTCAAAGATCGCTGCCGTGGCCGGGGACGGGCCCGGGGCCGAATCGCCGGCAGAAATGTAAACCACAACATTTTGGAGCGCGTTGCCGGGTCCGGTGACGACTTCTTCGGTGAAGAGTCCTCCCGGATTTAATTTGCTACATTCCGGTTGCTTGGAAGTATCAATGAGCTTGGGTTTCGGGGGCGTTCCCGTGTAAGTGACTTTTCCGGTGATGACCCCGGTGTTCGAACCAGAGTAGAGGGCCGTGGCGCCCAACAGAATGGGCAGGGCCGCAAAGCTTATCGCTGCGAATCGCATTCCTTTTCTTCCCTCCAATCTGAAGAGTGGAAAAAACCAAAAATCTTTGGGGTGGGGACCACCCAGTGAGGAAAGGGGCCATGATGGATCTGCTTCTTGGTCCCCCGAACCCTCTCTGTCCAAATACTAGAGTGAGGGGCTCACTGGCGGCTTGGAAATCTTGCGGTCTGTTCGCAACGAATTAATAAGAGGAGTTATTAATACGAATGACTTAAAATCAAAGCGGGAAACGCATTCCTCTTCTCGTCGAGACTCACGATCCCTGCGGCAGGCCATCCCGGGTTGCTCTTTTCAGTGCAGCAGTACTATTGTGCACTTGCCTGGGGATGAGAACTCCTGTCTAATTTACGCAAATGCCACAGCAATTCGCAGCGGGTGCGCAGATTCTCACGAAGCCGCATATCCTGTTGCTCGGATTGTCCTTTCTGTTGCTTTCGCCTCGCGCTTCGGGTCAGCAGGCTCCGCTCGACCAAGCTGAAATTCTGGGCCGCCTGGCAGCGGGCAACACGCCTAGTCATATTGCTCATCTCGTCAAAACGCGCGGTGTGAGTTTCTCGGTTTCCCAGGACTTCCTCTATCGCGTGAAGCTCGCCGGCGGCGAAGGCATTCTCGCGGAGAGACTGCTGTCGGCGGAACAGTCCGGGGAGTCCCAGCCGATTTCCGGGACGGAAGTGCCCTTCGAGCGTCTGGCCAAATGTGCGGAGCTGATTCACACGGGCGCCACCGATTTGGCTAAGAAAGAATGCCGTGTCTCGATTGTGGAAAATCCAAAAAGCCCATGGCCCTTGCTAGTCACCGCCCGGCTATTACAGCAGTACGATCTAACGGGAAATGTGATGGAAACCTCCGAAGAGAACCTCGAAGAAGGCAGAGAATTGCTTCGACGCGGGGCTACTCTGGGAGCGAACCTGGCCGTGGCCCACCAGCTACTGGGCACGGCACTGGATTCCAACGAAACTGCGACGGAGCTGGAAAAAGCAAGCTGGCTCGACCCGGAGCAACTGGAAATCAGCGAAACAACCGCTCAGCAGATTCCTCGCATTAGTTACGTTGACGGTGGCGAAGAGGGCTCTGATTTCACAGACTCTTCCAACGAACCTGCCAGGATTGATCCCGAGACTGCCCGCCGCATTGAGCTGGAACCCGACCTGGCCAGTAATCACCGCCGACTGGCCTTCCTCTACCTTCAGGTTGGGAATTTCGACCAGGTGGAAAGCGAATTTGCCGAAGCGATCCGGCTAGAGCCTGATAATCCTGCGATTCGGAGCGACCTGGCCGTTTACTTCCTCTCCCGGCACAACGAAGATGCAGGCTTGACGCAACTCCGCGAGTGTGTTCGGATCGCTCCCTTTGGGATCGTCCCACATATTTTTCTTGCAAACACACTTCAATCACTTGGAAAAACCCCCGAGGCCATCAGCGAATTGCAGTATCTTACGGTTCGGTATCCCGCAGCCGTGGCAGCCACCGACTCCCTCGTGGAGCTTTACTTACAACAAAACGATCCAAAAGCTGCCATCGCGGAACTGCGCCGATCCCTCAAGGCTTCTTCGCTGATCTATAGTGACCAAAGCAAATTTGTAGAAGCACGCTATCAGGACTTGAACCAGCTGGCGCAACTGTTGAAAGAAAATCGCGAACTTGACGAGGCGGGCGAGCTGTATCGGTTCCTGCTGCGCTACCAGCCAAACTCATATAGTTTACACAATGATTACGGAAACGTCCTGCAGGAACAGGGTGAGGTGGACCAGGCCGTTAGCGAATACAACGAAGCCATCCGCTTGGATACAAGCCGTGTCGAGCCCCTATGACCGTTTCTGAATTTGTCCCTTCTCAAGGAAGAAGGCATGCCGGATTCGCGTCCTTTCCACCACGATAACCGCATTCGCTTTACTTCTTGACCGACGCCAGGTCCACTCCATTTTTCTTGTAAGGTCTTAGTAAACTGTTTGTAAATTCGCTCCCATGCCGCGGCGTCTTTGCTGTAGAACATAGAGCCTGCTGTTTCGCCTCCCTACACTGCCGGACGTTAGGGGTTTATTGTCTCTTGGCGTCCGGAGACATGCCCCGCCGGTCGGCATGCAAGTGGACGACAGGTTTTCCTGCCCTCATTTCGCCAGCGGGTAAGTGAACCTGGGAGCGATGAACCTGAGATAGCAAGAGATAGCAAGACCTGAAAGACTAGTTGGTGGAAAGTGATCCGGGATGTAGTCGCGCTACACCCCGGACCGGAAGCAAAGCGCACTTTGCAGAGAGCGCTCACTCCAGCCTTCACTCCGAGGGATGGCATGCAGCTTTCTGCGCGCCATTGGACCCCCACGAGGAGGGCTGACAGTGATCATAACTCCCCCGGCTTTTGACCTGCCAGCCCTCTTGCCTTGGCTGTACCGGCCTTCGCAGTTCTCTCTCTCGCGCGGACGCGGATTTCAAACCTTTTCTTTTTCTTTTCGCCGAGCGGCCGAGCCACCAAAAAGCGGGCTGGCCGGGGAGGTTCTATGACCGCAAAAACGAAGAAGCTGTCTGCGCTCTGTATAGCGATATTGGCCGCGCCCTGGGGCGTAGCCACCCTGGGATTAACGGGCCGCGCGAGTTGGCCCCATAAAGAGAAGAGCGTCGGCGAAAATACCGATGCTGCTTACCGGGACGGCTTCTTCTGGGGCGAACTGGACGGCCGGCAAGGGAAAAAAGTTCGGCTGACCATTGGCCGTTGGAACGAGGAAAAAGACCGCGCCTCCTTCAAAGCTGGCTATGAAAAAGGCTACCAGGAAGCTCTGAGTTCGAAAAATGCCCAGCATTGGAAGTAAGAGCGCGGCACAGGCTGAAAGAAGGGATTCGCAATTTTCTTCGGAACAGAAATTCATACGAAAAGGAGTTCGTGAGGCATGAAAGCGAAAGCTCTGGCTCTACTGGTTGCTGCAATCGCGGTTCTCGTTGCTGCAGGGCGCGAACCTGCCCGCGGCCGTACACCCGCTAATGACGGTCCCGCTCCAGGAACCGCAGTAGTGAAAGGACTGGTGAAGTTCGCGGGCCCGCGGCCCACCCCGGCACACATCAGCATGAACGCGGATCCAAGCTGCTCCAAGGTCCACCCGGGAGGAGTGAGTGCGGAGGATGTCGTGGCCAGTCCCGACGGCGGTTTGCAGAACGTCGTCGTGTTTGTCTCAGAAGGTCTGGGGGATCGTACTTTTGATCCTCCGCCACAGCCGGCCACCCTGGAACAGAAAGGCTGCATGTACGGGCCCCACGTCGTCGCCGTGCGCGCCAATCAAGAATTGGACATTCTGAACAAGGATGAGACAACGCACAACTTGCATCCCCTCCCGCTTAACAATCGCGAGTGGAACAAGGCGCAAGCTCCGGGCACCAGCGTGGACGCAAGGTTCGCTCGCGAAGAAGTTGCCATTCCCATGAAATGCAATGTGCATCCTTGGATGCGCAGTTACATCGCCGTCTTCAAGCACCCATTCTTTGCGGTGACGGACAAGGCGGGCAATTTCGAGCTGAAGAACATTCCGCCGGGCGATTATACGATCGAGGCATGGCACGAAAAACTTGGTAAATCCATACAGAAAGTCTCCGTGAGTGCTGGCGGTACAAAGGAAATGGAGTTTGTGTTCAAGTCCACGGCGGGCCACTGAGTCTAATATCTAGTGTCCTCCGCTTTTAATACCTAAAACAACAAGGAGCCATACAGATTTTTCTCGGAGAGGGGCCTGCAGCCGGTTAGAAAACTGAAAGACAGGCTCACCCGTGTGGACCCTCTCCGTCCTGTTGTGATAATGTTACACTTGGTCTGAGAGGTAATGTTACACTCAGCTTGACTGGTAATTCTAAACCTAGGCCGAGGAGGCGCCATGTTGCAGGAGGTTCTGAAATTGAAGAAGCACCGAGTCGCGGCCGCTGCATTCATTGCTGTGTATGGCTGGCTTTTTCTTTCCGTAGCGGTCCCTTCGGCCTCCGCGTTACCGATCCCAAAAGGCAACGTGCACGCCATCCCGGCGTTCGCCCGAAAGTACGGCATGCCCTGCTCTTCGTGCCATGAAGCCTGGCCGAAGCTCAGCCCGTTTGGGCAGCAATTCAAGGACAACGGCTACCAGATGGGCAATGAGAAAGATGCTCCCATCTACCAGAACCCTTCTTATTGGCCGGTCTCCTTCCGTATCACTCCGCACTGGCATCGCGAGGGCGTGGACCACGCCGACATCACGAACCCGGCTACCGGCACCACGGCCGAAGGACAGCTGATCACCCATGGTTTTGACGTTTCGGGCTTGGACATTCTCACCGCCGGGACGCTCGCTAAGAACATCAGCTTTCTGCTTGTGCCGGCTGCGGAGAACGACGGTTCTTTTCATTTTGAAGCCGCCAATGTTCGCTTCAGCAATCTCCTTGGCTCGAGTTGGCTTAATATCAAGGCTGGGAAATTCGAACTCGATAACATCATCTCCGAAAAGCGAATCTTGGGCCTTTCGAACAATGGCGGCTCCTATCAGATGTACCACTTCCAGCCGGTGACCGAAGATACGAACGTGTTCACCTTCGGCCTCGGCGACAACCAGTTCGGCGCCGAGCTTTCCGGGCATTCCAAGAACGACTACACCCGATTCTCGGTGGCCTTGTTGAGCAGCAACGACGGCAATGAGAATCTCCCCAACGGCCACGGCTACGACACCTTCGTGACCTTCAGCCAAGCCTTTGAAGCCGGTAGTTTGGGCCTGCAGCGGGTTGGCGCGTTTGCTTATGTCGGCCGTGCCCCGACATACACCGCCGGGGGATCATTGGGGGCTGATGGCCTCGGTCAGAAATCCTTCTACCGGGCGGGTTTCAACGGTCTGTGGTATATAAAGAAATTCGACGTCATGACGCAATATCTGCATGGTTTCGACAACGCGTTCCTCGGAAACAACACTCCCTCCTATAACCCTCTTCCCGCGGGAGCCCACAGCCCTACCTGGGACGCAGGATTAATTGAGCCCCACTACAACGTGAATCCCCAATTGATTCTCATTGGCCGGTACGAGCTGATCCGCATGTCGCGGCAGGCCTTGGATACCAACCCAGGTAATCTGGGAGATATCGACGCCGGTACCATCGGGTTCCGCTACTATCCGTTCATTTCCAGCCGAGCTGGCTTTGCCTTCCACAACGAGTATTCCGTGGTCCGCCAGCGGGGCGTTTCCCCAATATTGAACCGCGACCTAACGAGCAACAGTTTGTTCTTTGGCTTCGACTTTATCTTTTGAGTAAGGACGAACAACGATGCGCGCAAACAAAGTGAAAAAGTTCGCAATGATTGCTGCCGCGATGCTGGCCACGGCGTGGTATTCGCACGCTCAGGAATCCCACATCGGCAAACGGACCGGGCACGCGAGCGCCGGAAAGCCGCTCTACTACCGCTATTGCTGGGGCTGCCACGGTTTTCGCGGAGATGGCAACGGCGAGAACGGTCCGTACCTTAACATTCTGCCCCGCAACTTTGTGTCGGCCACATTCAAATGCCGTTCGACGCCGACCGGCACTTTGCCAACCGATGACGATCTTTTCAACTCCATCACCCGCGGTTTCTACGCTACCTACATGCCGTCCTGGGTCACTTTGACGAACCAGCAGCGCGCCGACCTGGTGGCCTTCATCAAAACTTTTTCGCCGCGCTGGAAAAATGAGAAGGCCGGTGAGCCCATCAAAGTGCCGGCGGAGCCGGCGCTGACTGTGGACAGCATCAAGCACGGGAAGGAACTCTTCGCCAAACTGGAGTGCTGGAAGTGCCATGGGCAGGAGGGCCGAGGTGACGGGCCTTCGGCCGCCACGCTGACCGACAGCAGCGACCAGCCCATTCGTCCCTACAACTTTGCAGCCGGGACGCGGTTCAAGTGCGGGGAAACCAATGAAGATCTATACAAGATCTTCATAACCGGCTTGGATGGCACGCCAATGCCGTCGTTCGCTGACAACGTCAAGCCGGAAGAGGCGTGGGACTTGGTGCACTACCTGCGCACCTTGCAAGTCACACATAACGGCCGGGAACTGGCACTTTGGGAGAGCACGAAAGAGGGCGCGGAAATCGTGAAGGCTGCCAAGATCACGGGGACGCCCACGGGCTCCGGCATCAAGCAATAAGCTGGAAAGAGAATGATTGTTTGCCATCGGCTCCCTGCACATCTTTTCTGGCGCATGTGCAGGCGCAGGGCTGTGGGCCGAGAACTGTGATCCGTGACCGGCTCGCATAGCTGAAGGACAATATCCGTTTGCGGTAGGCCCGTTTGCCGTTAGGGGTTGGCTGAGCAGCACGGCGTCGTCACGGCGTTGCGCTTCTTCCAAACGGCGCCGTCCAACTCGGCAATCGCAGGACCGAGTTAGTCGAGCAGTTTTAGAAGTTCTTCTCGTCGCCGCTTGGCCCAAGGCCCGAGGGGAGAGCTACCAGTTCTCCGCGGCCTTTCTTACTGAACAACTTTCTCTTCCGGCACAACCCCTGGCTCATGGGCAGAAAGTGGAGCTGGTTACCGAGCATGGTGCGCAGCCCTACGAGCTTGTGCCGGTGCCAGAGAAGCTGTCGGAGGTCGCGTTTAGCCGGCGTGGGAACGCAGATGCGCGGAAAGCGCTCGCTGAGCAGGAGCTCGAGAATGAGCGCAGCATCGCGCTCATCGGTCTTCTGCTTGCGCACTTCACTGGCCCGAATCTTCGCGGAGTCCCCGATCCACAACTCGTGACCGAGTTCCGCGAGCAATCCCTCGAACCAATGCATCGGGCCGGCGGCTTCGATAGGCCACGCGCACGGCTCCATTGCAAGCCGCGGTAAAACGCGTAGGCGTCGCCGCCTCGTGGTCCAAACGCCGCTCCGCATGTTCTCCTGTGAGAGGATCCAGTATGGCGACCTGCTGATAGCGTGTGTGAAAATCACAGCCTAATCAACATTGCTCGGCTCCTTTCTTCCGAGCCTCGGTCGTTGACAGCAACCAAGTCTACTCGGTCGAACGAGCCGACGCCGTCACCTAATCAGCCAGCAGGAGATTATTGTTTCGAGATCACGCTACCGACCGGAGCTGTATTCCCAGCTGGCTCGATAATGTGGTAACTCCTTACGCCGTTGATCACCATTGGCCATGGACCGTTGGCAGCTCCTGCCGCTGTGAAACTCCCGGATCCATCCACGTTGACCGCGTACGTGCCCGATACGCTCACATTGGTGCTGAGCGGATTGAGCGCCGTTGACACGTCGACGACTCCTTTATACTTGCCCATGCCGTCGATCGTGACTTGTCCAGCCGAGGTCGTTTGAGAGGCCGAGTTGTTTCCTGAGCTTTGCAGATCGGAGTACGCTGCGGAGTAGTTCAGAGTCGCGGCGCT
>QHYJ01000087.1:41346-42738 GCA_003223255.1 Acidobacteriota bacterium
TTACGTCGCCCGCTTCGGCCGCGCTGCCGGTGCCCACGAGAAAAGCGGTCATAGGCAGGGTCTTGTTGCCATTGCCGGCCAATTTGCTAAAGCCGGTGAAATAGGCCACCGGCGCGGATTCGCCCAAGCGGCCGCCAAAAATGTCACGCGACCATAGGTGATGTCCGTGATTGTAAATGTGCCGGAAATCGGCTGCGACGCGGCCGTACCTGCTGCGTCACGCCAAAGCGTACCACTGACGTTTGCAGCCTTTTGTGTTCCGAGGCTGAGGTTGAGGATTCCGATCGTGGCATCATTCATGCCTGCTAGCCATGCTAGCCCGGGTTTCCGGGTTATTGAGGTAATTATCGGCTCTTTCTGAGATGTCATAACCTTCTTTTTCTCTCTTCATCCTCACGAAAGCCCGTATTGGCGCGATTTTTTCGCATTTCCACTTCGATTCTAATGGCGGTCCTGCGCGCTTCGCTGGGCAGCGGAATTTGTAGTTACTAAATATTAGTTTTGGCCTCATCACACCAGCCCCTTCTCGGAAACTGAATCAGTAGCTGTAGTGGCTATCCTGAAATCTACTACCATCCCTTGACACCTAGGCCCTTCCTGTTGTATTTACTAACCGTGGCCTCCCTTACCGCCAAAGTCGTCCACGGTCACCGCTACTGGCAAATCATCACCTCCCAACGCATCGACGGAAAACCCCGCCAGATTGTCCTGGCTCACCTCGGCACCGCCGACGCGCTCCTCGCCCGCCTGCAACAGAAACCCGGTGAGCCCATCAAGGCACGCATCCAACAGTTCGGCTTCCTCGCCGCGGCTTGGGGCCTGGCCCAAAGGCTTCAGCTCGTCTCCCTTATCGACCGGCACGTGCCCAAGCGGCAGCAAGGCGCCAGTGTCGGTCAGTATCTGTTGCTCGCTGCTTTGAATCGCCTGACCCGTCCCCGCAGCAAGGCCCAGATGGCCCACTGGTATCAACAGACCGCTCTGCGGCGCTGGCTCCCGCTTTCTCGCCTACAGCTTCGTTCCCAGCGCTTCTGGGACGCCATGAACGCGGTCGATGAACAAGCTATCCGCAAGATCGAGACCGCGCTCAGCCAGAAACTGGTGGAGGAGTTTGGGATGGATGTCCGCTGCCTGTGCTTCGATTGCACGAACTTCGATACCTTCATCGATAGCCGCACGACGTCGGAGCTCGCCCAGCGAGGCCATGCCAAATCGAAGAGGACCGATCTGCGCGCGGTGGGCTTGGCCTTGTTGGTGAGCACGGACTTCCATATCCCACTCTTCTCCCGCGTCTATCCCGGCAACCAGCCGGACTCGGTCACTTTCGGAAGCGTCACCGAGGAACTGATCGAGCGTTACCGCTTGCTGGCCAAGAACCTCGAGCACGTCACTTTG
>QHYJ01000375.1 GCA_003223255.1 Acidobacteriota bacterium
AAATTCTGGAAGGCAACATCGGCTATCTGAAATTCGACTTTTTCGCCGACGCCAGCATCTGCGGGCCCACGGTGGTCGCCGCGATGAATTTTCTGGCCAACGTCGACGCCGTTATTTTCGATTTACGGGAAAACGGCGGTGGCGACCCCAAAATGGTCGCTTTCGTCTCATCCTATCTCTTTGCGGAGCGGACCCATCTGAACGACCTGTGGACGCGCAAGGGCGACGTCACCGACCAGTATTGGACTGACCCCTACGTTCCCGGCAAACGGTTGGACGGCAAACCGGCCTTCGTGCTCACCTCCAAGAACACCTTTTCTGGCGGGGAAGAGTTCACCAACAATCTGAAAGTGCTGAAGCGCGCCACGATCGTCGGCGAAACCACCGGAGGTGGCGCCCATCCCGTGCGTGGCCATCGGATCACCGAGCATTTCGGCATCGGCGTGCCCTTTGCCCGCGCCATCAATCTCGTCACCCACACCAATTGGGAAGGCACCGGTGTCGAACCGGACAAGAAGGTCGATGCCTCGCAAGCTCTAGAGGTGGCAATCAAGCTGGCGACAGAACGCATCAAGGACAACGCAAATAAGAGTCAGCCTGTGCAGGTGCCGTAAGTCGGCACCTCGAATGTTGCCTGTTGTGCCGTCTGCCGCCAGCCATTCCAGTTCGCCCTCAATTTGGCACGGAGCACATAAAGTGCCGTCATCATCAGTTTGGCGGTTCCTCCCGCTCCCGGAGAGATGATGGACATTCGGAAGTTATGGGCTCTTCGTCGGATTAGTACCAACAAACGCGCATCGCGTCAGTGCTTTTTTCCTGACGAGATGCCGAACTTATCGGGACTTAGAGAGCTTGAGGCTGTCTCCCACTTCGAAGATGGCGTAGGCGCTGCTGTATGCTTCTTTATCCAGGTCTGCTTTCCACTGACGGGCAACGCAGGATGTGTGGAGTGAGTCTAAGTGCGGCAGAGAAGCACGGAGGTGGCACGATGAGCCGGTGGGGCCCTCTCCGTTGCGGTATTATCGCTAGGTTCCTCGCTCTGTTCTGTGTGGCCGCGTTCACGCTCCGGGCGAAGGTCCAGTCGCAAGAGGTCATGATTCGAGGCACCGGGCAAATGGTCCCAGTGTGCAAGCTCGCTGATCTCGATTCGAACGTCAGCTTTTTCAGCGCCGACACCAACTTCATCGTGGCTTTCAATCTGAAAAACATTTCCGAAAGTCCATGTGTCCCGCAGCCTTCGGTCGCTTTTCCTCAGTTTGATCAGGAGCAAGTTCGGGAGGCAAAGCCTTTCGGCCTGTGCACGGATTGCGAGGACCGCCTGCCGAATGGGCAGTACCGCGTGCATGATCGCGTGGTTCTGAATCCTAGCGAGATCGCGCACCAGACATATCGATGGAAGACGGTAGCGCCGGCCGAGACGGTCAAGTGCTTGCAACTTCGCGCACTGTTCACTCCAGTTTTGGTCGTCGCGCCAACCCTGTTCAAACAGGTGTGTTCGGAAATCGCCGTCAGCCGAACCTACGCCGACGCATTTGTGCCGCCTGCATCAAAGGACGAACCGCATACCGATGAAGCGCAGAGGGGCGAGCTATTCGTTCTGTCTTCCCGCAAGCCGCGCTACTACCAGGATGAAATGTTCACCCTGCACGTCGGCCTCGTAAATTCTGTTGCTGGTTCACCGTCCGGCGAGGAATGCCCCACACTCTTCCTGCGCGAAAGGTCGCCGGACGGCGCCACCCGTTTTGATGAAGTGCCGCCGAGCGGGTATAAGACCTGCAAGTCCGTTTCGCTCGGCGCGGACCGGAATGCGGATTGGCAATCCGGCTTCGAAGTGGACTCTGGCGTGCGCAGCAGATGGACGGGCATCGGTGAACACAGCTTTGAGCTTTTCCAACCCGTCGACTGTTCCCGTGATGGCAAAATTCAGTTCGTTCGCTCGAACAAATTGACGGTGCAAATCGACGACCCAGCGCTTATCCCACGCAAATTACAGGGGAAGGTCAAGGGCGTCGGCGCGGATGTGACCTTGGACAAGGACGCCTACCAACTTGGCGAAGATGTGCCGCTTCACATCGCCATCGAGAATTTCGACGCTCCAGTGCCGATCTACGCTATCGACCCCGTATGGGATCCTTACCCGGCCATTGGTATCGAAGTTCGCGACGCTACAGGGCGCCTTTTGCGGGAAAACGAAAGGTCCTCAAATGAAATGCTTTGGATGGGGCACGGACGCGGCCCTGTGCGCTATCCCGCCGGCAAGGTCGTGACCATAGAGCGCACCTTGGCGAGCCAAGGCTGGCTGCCAAATCGACCGGGCGTTTACACCGTAGTAGTTACGTGGTGCCCTCTCGATCGGACACACTTTGAACCCGGTCCAGAACTTCCACGGAAGGACGACATCAAAGTCTATGCGGCGGTTCAGGCCACGGCAACTTTCCGCACCCTCGCCGAACCATCACCACCTCCCACTCGGAGCCTTAACTGTTGTCTGATTAGCGGGCAAGCCGAAGGTTATCGGTTCGTCCGTCGGATTGCTAACGACAAACGCATCTCGTCAGTGCTTGATTTCCTGACCAGATGCCGACTTGAACGAAGCCGCACCGTGGAGTTGGATACCTTCCGGTTGGCTGACGATTCGCTCAGAACATCCTTACGCTCCCCGCAGCGCCGTTTGTAGGCCGAAAACTGTTTCTCCATGGGTTCGAGTATATGGACACGTCGCGCCGTATCGTCAAGCGAGGCCCTTTCTATCTAGGTCGTCCCGCAAATCACTCTTCGCGCAAAGCATGTACAGGATTTCGGGACAAGGGATCCGTCCCAAACAAACGCACAATGAAGCTAAGACTTGTAACCTAAGGGTTGCCTCTCCGCTGAATGCACAACCGAGATTCCACGATGGAGTCACGAGCCCGCGAACTCGCGAGGAGATAGATGGCCGCAAACAGGAGGAAAGGCGAACTGTACACACCTGGTATCCAGCGGTGAAAATAGACCGAACTGCCGACGTGAAGAGTGGCATTCAGCACTCCCACAAGAATGGCCAAGGGCCGAGAGACGGTTCGCAGCCAAGAGTCTCTACGAAAAGCGAAAGGGGAAAGGCAAAGCAGAAAGAAAATGCCTGCTGTCAAGAGAGCGAGCCAAATTCTGAAACTAAACATTGGCAGCGGTAGAAATGACAATCGAGCCCGAATGGCGCGGACGCTCGGATTATAAGTTGACAAGAAATCGTGCATCGCCTCGTCCGTAACATGGACCGCGACGGCAAGCGCAAACGTAACCCAGGCTATTCCGAAACGCCGATTCGGTGTGAGATTTTCCATCCGTGCCTACTCCTGCTGATATTTCCGCTAGTCGTCTGACCCTTCCCTCGACCACGAGTAAACTACGGCTCCCCATTGCTCTGGCCATGCAGAACATCACCAGCAGTGTTTCCATGTGACCCTCGTTGCGCACCGATCCCTCGCAAATTAAAAGAGGAGATTTCTTTCGCGAGAGCCTCAGCCGAAATGCGCTTCTCTGTGGGAGACCGCAACCACTGGTGCACGGATTCGTGCACCGCTCCCACCCAGCAGCTTGCGACCACTTTCGGATCTAGCCTCGGAAGAGAACCAGCAATGTTCGTTAGCGCTTGTTCAACGCTCCTGCAATGGCTGGCAATGATAGAGCGACGAACGTTGGCCAACTTGGCGCCTAACCCCGAGGACTCAACAATCAAGATGCGTGCCTCATCTGGATATTCGGCCAAGTACAAAACGAACGTTTCAACGGCCACCCTCATCTGAGAAATGGTGTCTCCACCGGCTCTGGCCATTGCCTTGTTCAGCAGGCCAGCGATTTGCTCCCCGATGGCTTGGAGGGCGCAGGCAAAGATGTCGTCCTTATTACGAAAATAGAAGTAAAAAGCGCCCGTGGAACTCCCCGATTCCCGCACGATCCTGGGCACAGTTGTGGCGTGGTAACCTTGCTTGCCGAACAAACGGATAGCTATCTGCAACAGCTTTGCTCGATGCGCTTCCTTCCGTTTAGCCATCTTAGGTGTGGTGCGATACGTCACGGAGTGCTTCCTCCAGTCCTTCGGAATAGCTGGGGTAGCGCTGCTGAAACCCCAAGTCGTGTTTTAGATGGGAATTCGAAAGGGCCTTGGGCGTGGTGATGAGCCGTACGGCATGTGCTGTCAGAATCGGCTCGCGTCCGGTGACTCGGCAAGCCAGCGTGCCGCACGTCGCATAGAGGTGGACCACCGTTTCCGGAAGAAATACGGGAGGCCGGGTTCCTAAAAGCCGAGCGACTCGCCAAGAAATCGAGCCAAGTCGTTGGCACGTCGTCGGCCACGTTATAGACCGAAATGCCGGCCGGGGCACTCCGCACAACGCATGAGAATGCCTGGGCAACATCATCCACGTGCACGAAACTGAGCGGAACGTCCCGTGTCCCAGACCACGGACAGAAACTTCGTTTCAACCGTGCCGTCAGTTCAGTGATCAATCGGCTCTCTGAACCATAGACTTCCCCGATTCTGAGAATAACAACTCTGCAGTTGGAAATGTCTTTGGTCTTTTCCAGGAGAAGGCGTTCCACCATGAGCTTGATCCGGCCATACGGAATCACCGGTTCAGTGGGTGCTTCCTCAGCGGCTGTGCCATGAACATCGCCGTATACTTCGGCAGCGCTGGCGAAGATCCAGTTTTTGATTCCCGCCGCGAGGCCGCAGTGAATGACGTTGCGTGCCATAGCCAGGTCCGCATTTTGCAGCTCTTCGTCACCGGCACCGTCATAAGCTCCAGCAAGATGAAAAATCCAATCGGCTGGACGCAGCTTGTCCAACGTGAGTCTCAGGTCGTGTTGGATCACACTATGAACGGCATCGGGGTAAGGCTTTCGAACCATGGCGGTAACGCCATACGCGGCACTGTTGGCTGCGCACACTACGCGGCGTCCGATAAACCCGCCAGCGCCAGTGACGAGAACGGAAGTCATCTACTTCACCTTGTAAGACCGCATCACGCTTACGCGCACGGTTTTCTCCCAGTTTCCCGTTTCCTTCTCCAATGCTGCAAAGCGCTCTGGACCAAGGCGGCGAAGCAGCACTTCGTAGTGAGGAGGAAGTCGCCTGGTGTCCAAGGAGGCAAAGCTCTTCAGCTCGAAGAGCAGAACGAAATCGACATCCTGAACGGGAAGTGGTGCTTCCAGATAGGTGAAATTGGTGAACGCGTCGCCCTTCTGAATGGCTTCGCGGATCGCGGGAAGCGTCTCTTTCTCGAACGATTCTCGCCACAGGTCCGCTGTTCCGGGCTTACATTGGATTTCCACCATGATTGCGGCTGAGGATGCGGGGGGCTGTGACGTTTGAGCGGTGAGTGTTCCAGGAAGAATCAGGACCCAGCACAGAAAAAACAGGCAGAGAACCATAAAGCGGTTGCGGCTACTACCATACTTGTTGTCGATCATCGTTAGCCTCCTGACTTCAAGTATAGAATGACATGTCATTCTATTTGTGCCAATGACAAAATTGGAGTCGATTGATGAAAGATTTGAACGGAACCCGCCAGTCTTCTGCTCGCAGGAACCAAAAGCATAAGTCTTGACAAAATCTCATATTAGACATAATCTAATCCAGTTATGGACGCCGAGGTGATTAAACGGTTCTTCGACGACAGCCGGTTGCGGTGCACTCCTCAGCGCTACGCCGTGATGGCATTCTTGATGGAATGCAACGGGCATCCCACGGCCGCAGAAATCTTCAAAGCGGTGAATCGCGTGGATCCGCGCTCTTCAAGGGCCACGACCTATAACAATCTGCGGGACCTGGTGCTGGCGGGATTAGTGCGGGAAGTGGCCGTGGAGGGCCGCGCCGCGCGGTTCGATGCGAAAGGTGTCCGGCACCACCACTTCGTCTGCGACCGTTGTGGCAATGTCGAGGATCTGGCGTGGTACGACGTCCCCAGGCCTGCTTCGCGCACCCTCGGCAAGCGGATTCTTCGCGAATGCGAACTCATCTTCAGGGGGCTCTGCACGAAGTGCGCTCCGCGGCGCGCTTCCCGTTAGGTTTCGAAGGCTAAAAACCGGATGAACGGCGCGCGCGTCACCGAGCGCGGCCACCAATGATTGTCCGAGTAGAAAGCCAAGATGGGCTGGCAATGCGCCACAGTTCTTTTGATTCAATTTTTGACTAATCGAAAGGAAGGAACAAACCATGGCAACCGAAACGAAGTGCCCGGTCGTACACGGGACCACGAATGCTGGAATGAGGTCGAACAGCAACTGGTGGCCGAACCAGTTAAACCTCAGGATTCTCCGCCAGAACTCGCCCAAGTCCGATCCGATGGGCGAGGCATTCAATTACGCCGAAGAGTTCAAGAAGCTCGACTTCAAAGCGCTGAAGAAGGACCTCCGCGCGCTGATGACGGACAGCCAAGACTGGTGGCCGGCGGATTTCGGCCACTACGGGGGGCTCTTCATTCGCATGGCGTGGCACGCCGCGGGCACGTACCGCATCGGCGACGGCCGTGGCGGCGCCGGCAGCGCCCAGCAGCGCTTCGCGCCGCTCAACTCGTGGCCGGACAATGCGAGCCTCGACAAGGCGCGCCGGCTGCTTTGGCCGATCAAGCAGAAATACGGACGGAAAATCTCCTGGGGTGACCTGATGGTCCTCGCCGGCAATGTCGCGCTCGAGTCGATGGGCTTTAAGACGTTCGGCTTTGGCGGCGGGCGGCCCGATGTGTGGGAGCCGGACGAAGCCGTGTACTGGGGCAAGGAGGACACTTGGCTTGGCGACAAGCGCTACACGGGCGACCGGGAGCTCGAGAATCCGCTCGCTGCCGTGCAGATGGGTCTCATCTATGTGAATCCGGAAGGGCCGAACCGCAAGCCGGATCCGCTCGCAGCGGCCAAGGATATTCGTGAAACATTCCGCCGTATGGCAATGAACGACGAGGAAACCGTCGCGCTGATTGCCGGCGGTCACACCTTTGGCAAAACCCACGGCGCCGGCGATCCGAAACTTGTTGGCCCCGCGCCCGAGGCAGCGCCCCTTGAGGAGATGGGCCTCGGCTGGAAGAGCCGTTACGGCACCGGCATAGGCAAAGACGCGATCACCGGCGGCCCGGAAGTCACCTGGACCCAGACGCCAACGAAGTGGAGCAACTACTATTTCGAGAACTTGTTCGGGTACGAATGGGAGCTGACCAAGAGCCCGGCCGGCGCCTATCAGTTTCAAGCGAAAGGCGGCGCCACGCCAATTCCGGATGCGTTCGACCCGTCGAAGCGTCACGCGCCAACTATGCTGGTCACGGACCTCTCTTTGCGGATGGATCCGGTCTACGAGAAGATCTCCCGCAACTTCCTCGAGCATCCGCATGAGTTCGCAGACGCGTTTGCGCGCGCGTGGTTCAAGCTCACCCACCGCGACATGGGCCCGCGTTCGCGCTATCTCGGCCCGGAGGTCCCGGCGGAGGAGCTGATCTGGCAAGACCCCGTTCCTGCGGTCGATCACAAGCTGATCGACGCGAAGGACATTGCCGATCTCAAGCGCCAGATTCTCGCATCGGGACATTCCATCTCGGAACTGGTCGGGACCGCTTGGGCCTCGGCGGCGACGTTCCGCGGCTCCGACAAGCGCGGGGGAGCGAACGGCGCGCGCATCCGTCTTGAACCCCAGAAGGACTGGGAGGTCAACCAGCCGGCGCAGCTGGCGAAGGTGCTGCGCACGCTCGAAGCGATCCAAAAGAAGTTCAACAGCTCGCACTCCAACGGCAAGAAGTCGAAGGGGGTTTCGCTTGCCGACCTGATCGTTCTCGCCGGCTGTGCGGCGGTCGAGAAGGCCGCGAAGGCCGGCGGACACGACGTAAAAGTCCCCTTCACGCCGGGGCGCACGGACGCGTCGCAGGAGCAAACCGATGTGGAGTCCTTCGCCTACCTCGAACCGGTCGCGGACGGATTCCGCAACTACCAGAAGGCCAAGTTCAGCGTATCCCCGGAGGAGTTGCTGATCGATAAGGCGCAACTGTTGACGCTCACAGCGCCTGAGATGACGGTTCTGGTCGGTGGCCTGCGCGTTCTGGGTGCAAATTACGGGAAGTCCCCACACGGCGTCTTCACTAAGCGGCCGGAGAAGCTCACGAACGACTTCTTCATCAACCTGCTCGACATGGGCACGCAATGGCAGCCGCCGTCCAATGGTTCGGGAGGCGTGTACGAGGGGCGCGACCGCAAGACAAACGAGCTGAAGTGGACCGCCAGCCGTGCGGACCTGATCTTCGGTTCGAACTCCGAGCTGCGCGCCCTCGCGGAAGTCTATGCCTGCGCCGACGCCAAGGAGAAGTTTGTGAAAGACTTCGTGGCGGCGTGGAACAAAGTGATGAACCTCGATCGCTTCGACCTCGCCTCAGATCATCCGACGAAAATAGCTGCCGACCTGGCGGTAACGGCCGTTCCGGCTGCCTGAATCGGCAAAAGCAAAGGGCGCGCTTTTCTTGGCTCGCGCGGGCCGGATCGCGCCCCCTCTGATTCTGCTGGGGTCTTAATCGCTGAAGTTACCGAGTGGCCCGGAAGCTGAGGATGCCCCACCCTTAGTTGAAACCCGAGAAAAGGAAGCAGCGGCTCTCGCCAGAACTCGGATAGAGTGCGGGTTGAGAATCCCTTTTTAAAGGAGAGAGCCGCCGTGAGAAACAAATACCAGAGGAAAGACCGCAAGTCCAATCACAAGTTCGAGATCGTCCGAGGGCAAGAGTTGCTGGTGCCGTTGCCGATGGCCGAAGTATGGGCGGAGATGCAAGCTCAGGTGGAAGAGCTGACGGGGCAAGCGGGGCTCCAAATCGATTGAGGCCCCCGGACGGTATAGCAAGATGGCAAGCGGGCTCCTCAAGGAACTAGGCATCGACACTCAAAACTTCTATCAGTACTACGATCGGAAACTGTTCGAGTCGATGCATCTGAAATCGGCGACTTTCTTTGACCGAGAAACCTTTGGGCAGGATCTGCTGTGGCCACACGTGATTGTTGGTTATGACGAGACTTATTCCGGGGGCAAAGCTCTGACTCCGGAAGCGCTTGCGCAGATGCCGATCGCGGAAACGGCGCGCAAGGATATCTTGCGCCTTCAGACGGAGTCTGTTGATTACTTCCCTGAGCTGGATGCCAACGAAACGCGCGCCAAGTTGATTAAGAGCAGCTACAAAGATTTCCTATTACAGTACGCCAAGGTCCACCCGGATGTTGTCAAGGTCTTCCAATCCTCCACGCATGATCTCTATTGCGTAGGCATCGATGCCGTCTCGGCATTGGCATGTCGGGGGGTTACCCAGGGTTTAACGGGGTAAAACCGACTCCAAGGAGACGGTCGGGAAGTGAGGAGGACGGAGAAGAACCCTACATTTTCCACTTTCCAGATGGCAACGCATCTATAGCGCGTTTGTTGGTGCGCTCTCTGATTCCGGGTTCGGCTCCGGGCAACACCATGGAGGATATCGTCACTGCGAGAATGAATTACGCGCAGTTGGACAATCCGGGCAATTCTGTGCGCATCCGTCTGAATAGCACTGCAGTTCGCGCCAAGCACGATGGCGATCCATCCACGGCAAAAGAAGTCGAGGTTACCTACGTCCTGGCAGGCAAAGCGCGCAAAGTGCGCGGTGCGCATTGCGTTATGGCTTGTTACAACTGCGTCGTTCCCTATATGTGTCCGGAGATGCCGGAAAAGCAAAAGGCTGGTCTCGCCTACGCGGTAAAGCAGCCTCTGGTTTACACGAATGTTCAGATCCGAAATTGGACTGCATTTGAAAAGCTCGGCGTGAGCTACATCTACTCACCTGGCGGCTATTTCTGCTCCACCACCCTGGACTTCCCGGTTTCCCTGGGAGAGTACAAATTCCCAAGCTCACCTGAAGAGCCCTGTCTTTTACACCTCGTCCGCACTCCGTGTAGTCCAGGACTCCCCTGCAAAGAACAGTTCAGGGCCGGGCGATACGAACTGCTCAACACGCCGTTCGAAACATTCGAACGAAAGATTCGGGATCAGCTCGGCCGTATGGTTAGGAGCAGGTGGCTTCGACCCGGCCAAGGACATCCAGGCCATCACAGTGAATCGCTGGCCGCACGGCTACGCCTATGAGTACAACTCTCTGTTCGAGCCGCTTGATCGACCAGAGTCGGAGCGCCCATGTGTGATTGGCCGCCGGCCTTTTGGTCGCATTACAATTGCGAATTCCGATTCGGACGGTCACGCGTACACCAATATCGCAATTGATCAAGCGTACCGCGCCGTGCAGGAGATTCCCCCGTCGGCAAATCGGTTGCGAACCCCTAAAGAAACCATCCATGAGCAATGAAGAGTAGGATCCTTTCCCGGCGTGGCTTCTTCAAGGGTATTGCGATCATCATTGAGGGCTCCTCTCTGCTGGGTGTTGATCCACTGTCGCTTGACGGATTGGAATCGGCCCGCGCCCTTAACAAAAAGAAGGGGTAATCGCGCCAGCCGAGCGACTGTGCCTCCCGAAAATCTCGAAATGTCTGAGCGCAAGGGGCTTATCCTTCCTTCATAATTCTCGCTGATGCTTATTCTCAGTTCATTCCTCGCAACTCTGCCCTCGATTCTGCGTTCGCGTGCCGCCCTGGAGCTGGAGAACCTGGCGCTGCGCCACCAGATTGGCGTGCTTCAGAGGTCCGCAGCAAGTCGCCCGAA
>QHYJ01000376.1 GCA_003223255.1 Acidobacteriota bacterium
TACCTTTTCTGAGGAGCCTCCGAAGAAATTTCCCAGGTGCGAGAATCTCGCTCCTCCTTAAAGCCGGTCTCGAGTCTTTTCTGGAGGGCCAGGGACTTGCGGATGAGTTCATTCCTGTGCAAGTACCTTGGGCGAGGCATTTTCATCGTTGGAGGAAATACAACCCCTTTTCCCTCGACTGGATTTCGTTGGCGCGTACGATTCTCGCCGTACGGAAGCGTCAATTCGACTGGGCTTTTTCGGGCCGCATGGATGTGCGTGACAACTTCTTGCTTTGGCTGACTGGCGCGCGGAGGCGAATTGCGTACGGCATTGCTGGCGGGTCCTCCTTTTTGACGGACCAGATCACGCCAAATTTATCTCGTCCGCACCGCGCTGACCTGTGGCTTCAGTTGTTGAAAGCAGTCTGTATATCGCCAACCCCCGAGCCGGGCGGCTTCCGGCTAACCAGCACAGACGCTGCGTTTGCTCAGGCGTTTCTCAGCGAGCGAGGTATTCCCCGCAACGCTTTCCTTGTTGGCATCCACGCAGGAGCGCGGATTACCACGCGGCGATGGGGCGACGGACGTTTTGCCGAAGTTACCCGCCGTCTTTTGAAAGAAACCGACGCGCATATTCTATGGTTCTCGGAACCCGGTGCGTCTATACAGGCGCCTGAGTTGGAACGCTGTCACTCCGTGAGCCTGGATTTTCGGCGTTTTCTCGCCGTGCTCTCTCGCTGCAGGCTTCTCGTATGCAATGACAGCGGTCCAATGCATCTGGCAAACCTGTTAAGCGTTCCGGTCGTGGCAATCTTCGGGCCGCAACGGCCGGAATGGTTCGGCCCAAAGGGACCGCACGATCGCGTCGTGATTCGGTCGGAATTCTCGTGCCGTCCCTGTTTTGATTATTGCATTTATGATCAGCCCTATTGCCTAAGGGCAATCTCACCCGATGAAGTGCATGCCTCTGTTCAGAGTCAAATGAACGAAATCCGCCAGTCAGACTCGACAGACATTCGTCATGTTGACAGTTCTGAACCAATCTATGTTGCTTAGCGCCCGCGATCGAAGTCTCGCTGAAGCCAAAGTAATTCAAGCAAACGTGGCTTTCTATCTCCAGGTTGCCGAAAAACACGACAGCTACGAAACATACCTCTTTGACCCCGTTCTCCAAAAGAGTCTCGAAGATGACCTCGACAAAATCAGTTCGTATTTTGTCTCGTTAAAGAGTCCGCCTTCGTGCCTTGATTGTGGGGGAGGGACCGGCAATCTCACATTGAAGATGTGCAAACGAGGCTGGGCCGTTACCGCAGTGGACGTTTCCGAAAAAATGCTTGGCTTGCTGCAACAGAAGGCGCAGACCCAAGGTCATTCGCCCACCCTGATTCACGATTCAATTGAGCGATTCCTCGAAACCAGCGGTGAGTCTTATGACTTGGTCGCTTTTAGCTCCGTTCTTCACCACTTGTACTCTTACTTATCCGTCGCGGAGCGCGCTACGAAACGAGTGCGCCCAGGCGGTTTCTTTTATTCGAATAACGACCCTCTCCCATCGAAGAGCCCCTTTGGGGCCCGCGCGTTCGACTCCTTCGACACTGCGATCGCCAAAGTCTTGTTTGATCCCAAGGATGTTATTCCCGGCATAGGCCGCCGCGTGCGCAAGCTCTTTTCGCCGAGCGACCCCGAATTCGGTCGCGCCGTGGTGAGCGCCGGCGATCTGGCGGAATTCCACGTCCGAACGGGAGTGGACGACCGCCAGATACTGCAGATCTTGCAAACAAGCGGATTCTGCCTCGTGGAACACCAAAGATTCCCAGCCGGAAGAGTCAACCTTACTCGCTCCTTGAATAAACGACTTAAGCTGTTGCAAAGCTTTAAGATCATTGCGCGGCGGAATTTGATTCAATTGCCGCCGGCCAGTGCATCTTAGAACCTGACGGGAATTTCTTCTTAAGCCGCAGAATTGGTTTTTCAAAGTAGTGCCACGAAATGGAGGCAGCTACGATGGCCAGAACGATCTGGCTGGCGGACGCCAACAAATTTCGCACCACGGGTTCGGACCCGTAAAAACTCTGGGAGCTGAGAAAACGGGCCCACAAAAGAAAAATTGGGTAGTGCAAAAGATAAATTCCATAGCTGATCTTTCCTATGTAGCGCAACGAATCAGTCGAAAGGGCTCGACCGAACAGCGAGGTCCTTGCGTCATAAGCAAGAGACAGGCCCAAAAACCCAGTGAATGCTAAACCCAGGAAGGTATAGCCCACGATAGAGCTGTTCCTGTGCATCAAAAGTCGCGCGATTATTACACCTGTCAGACCGAACCCCAAAAATTGGTACGCACGAATGCGCCAGCGCACCAATGTGCAGGTCGGCGATCGTAACCACAGCGCCGCCAGAGT
>QHYJ01000377.1 GCA_003223255.1 Acidobacteriota bacterium
TGGGGAAAAACTCTGGCTCACGGTTTGTTCCGCGTTCGGGAAACCATCTATGCCTGCGCTTCCCGCCGGAAGAAAGGCCACCGCGTCGTCACCGCGCGCTCCTCCTTTTTGGCTCAGCTGCTCTTATGCCCTCTGCGTTCGGCAGCGATAATGACGCTTGAGTCGAGGATTATTCCCACACTGGCGGGTTCCACGGCTTGCGGTAGCTGAGAATTTCTTCAACGTCTTCCGCGAAGTCTGGATCGAGGATCGGGGCCTTGCCGGTTTCTTCTTCGTGCGCTTTGGCTAACGCGATGCAATCCGAGATGCTTTGTGACGTGTTGCATTATTCAGAAATTATAGCATCATCCGATGAGAGAAATGCCGGTCAGCGCGGATGGTCGTTAGTAGTGAGCCCCTTAGAGGAATCAACGAGCTCAAGTCGAAATCCGGCACTGATCTGACGGAGTATGGCGGGGACGACGAGACTCGAACTCGCGACCTCTGCCGTGACAGAGCGCGCATGTCAAGTACTCACAACAACTTACAAGGCTGTTGGGGACTGCCAAGTACTTGATAATACCCGGTAGTCGGACACATCTCGGGTTGGATATCGGGTTGAATTTTATGGGCAGGATCTGACCACGATCAGCGGCGCCAGTCTTGGCTGTTTGTCTGGGTTCGTATCGCTCCCGGTTCGCTCCTCAAATGCGCTCTCGACGCGCTTGCCATGCTCTGATATATCTGCCCTGATCCCGCGTCGCTGGAGTAGAGACCATGAATCTGCATAAGAGCTTAATCTGGTTCTTGTTTCTGCTTGCTCCTGTGATTTTTTTACAGCTCCGTGCCACACCAGCGCCGGAAAAAGAGCAGCATCGGCTCTACGTCGCGGTACCGGGCATTCGCAATGATCTGGAATACGGCGGAGTCGGCATTCTGGCCTACGACATTGATGCCGGCTACAAATTCATCAAGCGGATTCCGACCTGGGAAGTGCCTCCCGGCGAGGCCGCTGAAAACGTAAAGGGTATTGCCGCAAGCGCGAAGACCGGCAAGCTCTACGTCAGCACCATCAAGCGCGTAGCCTGTTTTGATCTCATCACCGAAAAGAAAGTCTGGGAGAAGACCTACGATGGCGGCTCGGATCGCCTAGCCATCTCACCTGACGGGAAAATACTCTACGTGCCTTCCCTCGAAGGTCCGCACTGGAACGTCATCGACGCAGCAACCGGAGACGTAATCGCGAAGATCAAGCTTGATTCCGGCGCGCATAACACGATCTACGGACCGGATGGCTCCCGCGTCTATCTTGCCGGCCTGCGGTCGCCCATTCTGTCTGTTGCAGACACGAAAACCCACACGGTTGTGAACGCGATCGGCCCCTTCAGCAATTCCATTCGCCCATTCACGATCAATGGTAGCCAGACCCTTTGCTTCGTCAACGTCAACGAGTTGCTCGGCTTTGAAGTAGGAGATTGCAAAACCGGAAAAATGCTGCATCGCGTCGAGGTAACAGGCTATCAGAAAGGCCCGACCAAGCGGCATGGCTGCCCCAGCCACGGTATTGCGCTTACGCCCGACGAAAAAGAGCTGTGGCTTGCCGACAGCGCCAACAGCAGCATTCATGTCTTCGATGCCACTGTGATGCCGCCGAAGCAAACGACGAGCATCAAACTGCGCGACCAGCCCGGCTGGATCACCTTCAGCATCGACGGCTGCCGCGCTTATCCCTCCACCGGCGACGTCATCGACACCAGCACCAAACGTATTGTTACCACGCTTGAAGACGAAACCGGAAAGCATGTACAAAGCGAAAAACTGCTGGAGGTCGTGTTCGCCAACGGCCGCCCCGTTCGCGCGGGCGACCAGTTCGGCATCGGTCACAACCATAGCCACTTAGCGAGTGAGGAATACCATGCCCCCAACAAATGAGCTACTAAATAATCGGCGCTGCCGTCCGGCGATGGATGAGTCTGCGCCTATCGTGCGCTCCCCTCTTGAGAGGGACCACGCATCTCCACATGTTGCACCTCCGATTCCGAGCCAACATTTTCCCAGATGTTGCCGCGTCGCGGACAAGTTGCCTCCCAGGACCTCGGTGATTGGTGTTTATCGGGACCTAGCCACCGCGAGCGCATCTAAGCGCCTCAGTGGCCGCGAAGGTATATTTCAGCAATTTTTGCCAGCAAGGCACTTGTATCGACTTGCGCGAGATTGGAGGCTGTTACAACGGTCAGGTGAAGGTGCGGATACCTTCGAATGAAAGTTCTGAATCCGAGCCAGGCTCTCCCATGCTCGTAATACGGTATCCCGCGCCAGTGGCGAATCTGCCAGCCAAAAACCGTAATCCGTCAAAATTTCGTTCGCCGGCTTACCTGGCGTTAGGGCTTGCGCCAGGGTGGACTGTTTGACGAGCTTGTCCCCATAGAGCGCCTGGTCCCAGCGGTACATGTCTTCGAAGGTTGAAGAAATGTTCCCTTCACCGTAAATCAGGCTCCCGGGAGTGTAATCAATATTCCGATAACCCACGTCATCTTTGGAATAGCTGGCGGCTTGATTTGGCAGCTCGCGCGTCTCGTCAGAAACTTCACTATTTGTCATACCGAGAGGCTGGAAAATCTCGTGATGCATGAAGTCGCGATACCGTTCACCAGCGACTTTCTCAATAATCTGCCCCAGAACTACGTATCCGGAATTGCTATACGCCCATCTCGTTCCGGGCTCGAACAGCAGAGTTGGTTGCCGCTCTAAAAGGATGGAGCGCGTCTCTGGCCGTAGGCTCATACCTGTCCTGCGGCTCGCGAATCGATCTAGGCCAATTGGCTGAGACCTTCCCAGTGCGTACAAAGAGAGATTCATAATCGGGCAGTCCCGATGTGTGGTTCAAAAGATGCCGCAGAGTAATCCCATTGGCATATTTTGGAAACTGGGGGAAGAATTTCGAAAGTGAGTCGTCGTAGCTCAGCTTGCCGCGCTCGGCAAGAATCATGATGCCCATGGCCGTGAACTGCTTGGTTATCGACGCAAAGTCCCACACCGTGTTTGGCGCAATAGGCTTCTTCGAATCAAGATTCGCCAAACCGTATCCTTTGTTCAGTATGACAAGGCGAACATAGCTCGTCGACTTCAGCATTATGGTCGCCGGAACGCGTTATTCTTATTGCCAGACCAGGCGCTAAAGCCGAAAGGATAACCACCCCGGCTATACGGGGTCCCCATGGCGATATGGCTCTCCAAAGACTCCGCATGTCCGTAACTCCTGCGCGCTCTCTTAGCTAACGGTTCTTGTTACCGAAGCGTTTCCCCGGGCTGAGATTAGGACCGGGCACTTACAATCTCCTGGTAATGTCAGATAACCAGATAACCGGCGAAGTGGCGGCTAAAACACCGAGCGCAACGTCGTACGCCCAAAAGCCGCGATTCGAATATTGCACATATTTGGTTTGCCCTGACGTGGAGGTACCGTCGTGAGCTGATATATCTGAGGCGAGTGACCAGGCTGCAATCTCGTCTTGGCGCGAAGCTGCGTGCATTCCGGACTGGGGACTGACCCTTGATTCCGCATGGTCAGCGGCGCAGCCGTAGCTTTTCGCTGCTTTGGCGGAAGACGCCTGTTCGAGTCTTTCGAATAGGTCATCGATAC
>QHYJ01000092.1 GCA_003223255.1 Acidobacteriota bacterium
CCGAAGGGTTGCAGGTAGGGTTGAGCTAGGTCGACGTCCTCCGGCGACTTGCGGAAGCTTCGAGACTCGACGTCCCAGATAACAAGTGACAGGAGAGCGGATTATTTGTGGCCGTGACAGTGCGGGATTCTAACCAACGACAGGGCAGCGTTCTAACCAGCTGAACTACGTCCCCAACCGTGGAATCAACAGCTTAACTGCCCATCACAACCCGTCACTACCCATCATTTCCGATCTTCCAACGCAAAAGCAACGCAAGAAATGTGGGACGTTGAAGTGTATTGCCTCTTGCGCCGTCGCTCCATGGACAGTCTGCACAGCGTTTACATCGCAGTCTGGTCCCTATCTCAGCAGTTCCTTTGCAAATCTGACGGGAACGGCAAGATTTGAGCCTCCAAAGCCCTTTAGTATCGCGAAATTTATTCCAATCACTTTTCCGCTTCGGTTAAAAAGCGGCCCACCGGAACCGCCCGATGTGGTCGCCGCGTCGTACACGATTTTGTCCTGAAGCACGTCGCCTATGTGTCCTTGTGTCGTCGTCGGCCGGATGAGCTGCTGCGAGGCGATTTGCGACATGACCTGGCTGACGTCCTGAGCTCCGCTTGCGATTCTCCGCACGACATCCGAACCAGCCCTTGCGAGAATGCCTTCGACCCCAGTAGGGTAACCCATCAGGACTACGGCCTCACCAGTCACGCTGGCCTCTCTTCGATCATCAAGCTCCAGCAGCTCTGCGCGATCTGGCGGCGAAGCCTCCAGTTTCAGCGTCGCGACATCGGCCTCTGATGAGATTCGACCCAACTTGGCGCGAAGGGCCGTGGACTTTTCGGGAAAGTAAGTCTCATAGGACAGAACATAGGGTTCGACGCCTTGGTCAAGAAGCCCCTTCAATTCATCATCATGCCACCAAGGTTCGGCAACGTGATGGTTAGTGAGGATGGTTCCTTTGGGCCCCGCGAGAAAGCCGGTGCCGAAGGCGTCGATTTGGAGGTGAGGTCCACTGCCACCCACGTCGAGCTGAGCCATCCCCTTGTCGTCGACCTGCGGCTTACCGGTCGCGTCGACCGCCACTTGAAGAGGCTTACCCGTCTGTTTGTCCAAAAACTCCACCACAACGTGGAGCATGCACACACTGGGGCCGTACTTACGAACAACAGTCTCCGCGATCTTATCTTCCTTTTCGAGCAGGGAGAGCCGATTCTGCGTTTCCAGAAGTTGCTGCTTCAGGGAATCGGAATCCGCACCATCCGAGGCGGCTACCTTCTTGCGAAGATCTTCAGATTGTGCCTTCAGGGAATCGCGCGTCGCAGCGGCAGAACGCGAGTTTGCGTCAAGAGAGCCGCGTGCCTGCTCGGCCCGACGCAGAAGATCATTTTGAGGCTGTAGGCTGTTATTCAACCGAGCGATTTCCGCTCGGAGTTGTAGCGCGTCCTTGCGGCTGCGACGCGTCGAAATGCCTACGAATACTGCGGCGACAAAAGCCACAGCGCAGAGCGCAAAAAGCGCTGCGATCAACCAAAAGCGACGTTTGCTGACGGTTCCAGCACTCAGGGATTCCACGGCGATATCGGCATAGCGCTCTCTTTGGACGGCATACTTGAGCATGGTCTTGAGTTCTTCTTGCGGCTTGCGCTCACGGAATTGGGTCCTAATCCTTGCGGCAAATTCCACGGCGTCGAAGGGAAACGAAATGACGTCGTCCGTGCCCAGGTCCAGGGCACGGGCGCGATCCAAAGCGCCTCCATGGACGATCATTAGGACTTTGAGAGACGGGCCGGTGTCCGGCTGGGACTTGAGCTGTGAAATGAGCCCGCAGCAGCTTAGGTCAGAGGGTGTTGCCTCCGTCACCAGAACTTCGGGAGATAGCGCCAGCACTTCATCGACAGTCAATCCACTGTCCGCGGCGATCTCATAGCCTTGCCCGGCCAGGGCGCTGTTTACGGCATCAAGAGAAGTTGCGGCGAGACTTAGTAGCAGGATGCGCATGGTGTGTTGGATGCAGCGTCACAGTCCGCCGGTGCGGCATTGGCTCGCAATCAGTTCTCTTGGCTAACTTTCGACCGTTATCTTAGCCCGAGTTCTCTCGGTCCAGGGAATCACTTCATTTCAAGGATCCTTGTATGATTCCCGAGATTGCGTCGAGAACCTCGATGATCTGAGGAGACTCGCTTTTGCAGAGTTGGATGAATCAAGTTTCCGGGGCCGCGCATCCAATGGGCATCGATGGGATTGCAAGAAGAGCGGACAAACGCTTACAGTACCGAATGCAAGAGCCAGCTTAGCCTTTTAAACCACCTGATCAGCATTACTTCTGCGTGGCTGCTGGGAGCGGTCTTCCGGGAGTATTTGTCATGCAAGCTTGGTGAGACTGGTTCAAAGAGGGTTGCAAGAGAGTCATTGCATGGGGTGTTTTGGCAATTCGCGGATGAGTTTTCCTGCAGGGATTAATCCAGGTAATACGTCTGCCCCGAGGGCGAAACAGAGTGTGTCATGAATACCGCCTCCCCAGAGCGGAGAAGCAGCGGCAAGGAGCGCAACAGCAACTCGGACGGCAGTTTGCTGCTGAGGCTGGAGTTGCCGAGCAATCCCGCTTTGCTCTGTGCGGTGCGCGGTGCAATCGAGCGATTGACGGAATCGTTCGGGTTTTCCCCGGAGGAGTGCAGGGCGGTCACCCGCGCGGTCGATGAACCGATTGAGTTGATCATCAGCTCCATCCGCGGGCGCTCCAGCCAGGGGCGGCCCATTCCCGAGCGTTCCGTTCAGCGTAAGGCCGGTTTAAAGAATGTTGAGGGGCTCGAAATCGTGCTGTGCGACCGCGGACCAGCGATCAAGCCGGAGCAAATGTGCATCCGCACACTGGAAGAGGTAAGGGCCGGTGGACTCGGGCTGCATTTCATTCAAGAGAGCATGGACTTTGTCGAGTACAAGCGCGTGAAGGGGACGAACCGTCTTCGCTTGATCAAGCATGTTCGTGCGCCGAAGTCGAGTCTACCCTCGAAGTAAGGCCGGAAGGGGAGAATACGATGGAGATTTCCGTCCGGAAGATCGATAAGACTGTCATTTTCGATCTGTCGGGAGACATGGATTTAGGGAACACACCAGCCGTTCGCAAGGCCTTCCTGCGCGAAGTGTGGGAGAATCGTGCGCCTCGCGTAGTGATAAACCTCAGCAGTGTGAAGTACATCGATAGTTCCGGAGTGGCCTCCTTGGTTGAGACCCTGAAGGCCTCTCGGGATGTCGGTTCACGGTTGATTTTGATTGGATTGAGCGCCTCCGCCCGGGAAGTTTTGCAGCTCTCCCGTTTGCTGAAGATTTTTGAGATTTACGACAACGAAGAAGAAGCGCTGGCGGCCTGAGAGTATTGGTTCCCGGCCACAGGCCTCTTGAGCAAAAGATATGCAATTGGTGTCACAAATAGGCGGGAGTGTAACGAACGGACTGGCTTACGTTGGCTCTCTCGCCTCGCTTGGGGGCCGCGCGGCGTACTACACGGTTGTCGCGCCGTTGCGCGGCAAACCGCTGCGTTTGCAGCGCGCCGTATCGCAGGCCATGGACGTCGGTGTTCGGGCTTTGCCGATTCTTTCTCTAATCACATTTTTCATCGGCTTGATCCTCGCACTCCAGGCAGCGTACGAGCTGCGGCGGTTTGGCGCGATGAACTACGTGGCCACGGCCGTGGCGATATCGATGTCGCGCGAGCTTGGGCCGCTGATCACCGCCATCGTGGTGATCGGGCGTTCGGGGTCGGCTTTCGCGGCGGAAATCGGCACCATGAAAGTAACCGAGGAGATCGATGCACTGGAGACGATGGCGATCAGCCCGATCCGTTTCCTGGTCGCGCCGAAGTTTCTGGCCATGATTGTGATGCTGCCTTGCCTCACGATCTGGGCGAACGCGTTGGGCATTCTGGGCGGATCTCTGTTCGGCGTGGCACAAGCCGGTTTTACATTCAGGCGTTATATCCAAGCCTCACTGGATTCCTTGTTTCTGCATGACATCATGACGGGACTCGTCAAGAGCGTGATGTTTGGGATTACCATTACGGCGGTGGGGTGCCAAGAGGGTTTTTCGACGGGGGCGGGCGCAGAGCAGGTCGGCCGCTCAACGACGCGGGCTGTGGTGATGTCGATTTTTCTTGTCGTGCTGGTGGACCTGGTCTTCACGGGGTTGTTCTTTTTCGTGAGTCAGGGGTAGGCAACGGAAATGGAAAACACCGATTCGCGCGATTCGCAGGACATGCTCTCTCTCCGCCACGTGCGCGTGCGCTATGGCGAGGTCGAGATTCTGCACGGTATCACGTTTGACGTGAAGCGCGGCGAGACGCTGGTGATTCTGGGAGGCTCCGGCTCCGGGAAGAGCACGCTGTTGAGGGCGCTGGTGGGTCTGGAAAAACCGAGCTCCGTTGAGATTTGGATCAAAGGCAAGAACATCGCGGCGATCTCCGAACAGGAAATGGAGGAGATTCGCAAGAAGATTGGCATGTCGTTCCAGGGAGGAGCTTTGTTCGGCTCGATGACCGTTGGCGAGAACGTGGCCTTGCCGCTGCGCGAGCACACCAAGTTGGAGGATTCCACAATCGAGATCATGCTACGGCTCAAGCTGGAGCAAGTAGGGCTCGAAGGATTTGAGTACTACATGCCGTCGCAGCTCAGTGGTGGAATGAAGAAGCGCGCGGCGGTCGCTCGCGCCATGGCAATGGACCCGGAGATTCTTTTCTTTGACGAGCCCTCGGCGGGACTGGATCCGATTATCGCTGCTGGGATCGATCACTTGATT
>QHYJ01000089.1 GCA_003223255.1 Acidobacteriota bacterium
TGGACTCTTGACCCTGGCAAACTCTTCCGCTGTGATCGATGGTCTCCTTTGCTTCGAGGTTTCCACGAGAGGAAGGTCCAGTTTGTTTGCATCCCATTTTTGGGGATAGAGTGGGTTGCCGTCCGCATCTTCAGCAGATGCAATGACCGCAGCTGCCATGCGAAAGTAGGAATTCACCGTCTGCGCTGAAAGCCTTCCCGCATTGGGTATATTGCCGTTTCGTGCAAAGGGAGATGCCCTACTTCAGGCAAGATCCATTTGTCCAAAGCTGGTTGGAACCGTGGTAGCGCGGATCGGCTTCCAAGTCTGCGATTGTTCGAGCCAAATCTTCGACTGTTCCTTGAACGTGACACCCACTTGCAGTTTGACAACGCGGTTGAAGTACTGCGCGGTGTCTACCTGGGTGTCGGCGATGATTTCCCTCGCCCTCCTTTCCCGCTCGCTACGATTCAAGGAACCGGGACCAGAGATGGGGCAGATGCGCTCACGTACGAGCGCTCGTTTCTCCTGACCTTCTATGTCTTTCCAGAATCGCACGACGAACCACTTTCCCGATGCTTCAATGTGACCGTTCTGACCAGTTCTGCGTGACAAGGCTTTGCCTCGTTTCCGCTTTGCTGGCGTCGCTTTCGCGACTGTATCAGCGACGTTGCCTTGCAGCAAGTGGCTACTCGACTGCATTCCAGATGCTTGGCGACCTGCGAATTGGGTCATCCAGTTCATGCTTGGGCTAGTGGCCACCGTTGCAGAGTCTTGACATAAATTTTGCCCAACAACTTTGCAACTTTTTCTCCCCCCAAGAGAGAGCTTCGAATTCGTTCGCCACCTGGCTCCCAGGACCTCCTTGCGGAAGAGATTGTTCGGGATTCACAGCTCCCCGTCTGCCGCCTGCCGGAAATAAGACTTGTTTGGGTCATTGAAATAGGGCTTGAGGTAGCAGAACATAGGGGGCATCGGATTGAGCCCGTCGTAGGCAATCGTCACGGATTGCGCGTTGCGCAGCTCCGTAAACGTCTTCATATCGAAGCGATAATCGCTCTGCTGGTAGTAGGTCTTCGATGTAGTGAGATTGGCCCTGTTGGATTGGGCCTTGCCCGTCAGGAGACTGACATGGGTATCGTGGCCGGTTTCGGAAAGGTTATAGCCAATCTTGAGCTGGTCTTCCTTGACGCAAAGCTCGCTCGCAATCTTTGCGGAAAAGTCATCCGAAAGGGCCAGGAAAATCTTCGTGCGGAAGGTTTGCAAAAGCGTGCGCCAGGTCTCACCGGGCAATGAGGACTTCAGCGAGCTGATGCTCTGCGTGGCGATGATCGGGATGCATTTCGGTTGACGCGAAAGACTAAGAAACTTTTCATCGCCGGTCGGCTCGTTCTCCCCCACGGTTGCAAAATACTGGTACTCGTCGCAGATGAAGAAGACCTGCCGGAAATACTGCTCTGGGTGGGCCTCGATCTGGGGTACGCGGTTCAACACCGCCCGCTCGAAGTCGAGCTTCATCATTACGCCGATAGCCTTCGCCAAGCCGGGGTTCATGCCGATGGGGAAATTCAACGCGCACACCTTGTCGGTTTCGATGAGCCAGGAGAACGAAGGCAGAGGCTTGCCGTATTTATCATCCGCGTTGGCCTCCGTGTCGTAGCACTCCTTCGGCGGGCAGAAAATCCGCTTCACTTTCGGGTTGTCGTCGAAGAGGGACAGGAACACCGAAATCCCCTCGACGATCGAAGTCCTGAGCTTCGGCTCGATCCGTCGCCAGGCGTCATGGAACCAGCGCTTGACGGCCTCTAGTTGAGCTCGCTTATCCGGGTCGGATTTCTCGGGCGCCGGAATGGTCTGCCTCTGGAATTCGATAGCGTGCTTCTTCAAATGCCCTTCTAGAGCCTGCGTAGCTGGGGCCCGGTACTGGTCCTTATCTTTGGCTTCATCTGGAAGGAAATCGAAATCGATGAGCCCCCAGCCACGTAGCCAATGCTCGCAGCTGTTCGGGATTGCTGCCAAACATTCGCCGCTCAAACTGGAACTCGCTTTCGATTTCGACGTCGGACACAACTATGGTCGCCCTTATACTTCAGCGCGAGCGCCAAATTGTAATGCGTTTCCGAGTCGTTGGGTTCGAGGTCCAGCGCCTTATGATAGCTCGCAATGGCTTGGTCCCAGGATTTGTTGCGCGCAAGCTCGATAGCTCGTTGACGGTAACTCTGGGCTGTTTGCGCAAAAGAAGGCGCTGTGAACGAGAGGCCCAGGAGCAGCAGAAACACCGAGGGCCTATACTCCGTCGTAAGTTGAAGGAATTGTTTCATTCAGGCATAAGTTAACCGGGTAGGACAGGCATTCCTGCCTGTCCCGCTTGGCGCCGTACACTTTACCAGGTGAACTTGGCGCTGATTTGCCCTTCGCGCGAGCCGCTGCCAGTGTCTCCAAATGATCTGGTACTGGTCACTCTGCCGAACGTGTCGGTGTTGTTGAAATTGCCATGCGGGTTACTGAAATTCGCGTGGTTGAAAACATTGAAGAATTCCGCGCGAATCTCGAGCCCCACAGTCTCCCAAATCTTCGTTCTCTTGGAGATTCCGAAGTCTGTGACGTTGATTCCGGGGCCGTGGAAGAACTGGCGGTTTGCGTTGCCAAATCCGCCGTTTGGGCCACTGGCAAACGCGTCCGGTAGGAAGTAGGTGTTCGCTCCATTGGGACCGTCCTTGCGGGGATTTTGCGTCACGACGTTCCCGACAAGGTTGGGTACATCGGTGTTCCCGCCGCCAACCAGCGAGTAATCCCCGCCCTGGCTGAGCCCGACGGGCAGACCACCGGAATACCGCGTAACGCCGTTGAGGGCCCAGCCTCGCGTCAGGCGCTTCGGCAGTTTACCGAATGCCCGGTCGAAGGGAACTGCCCAGATGTAACTCACCACGAAGTTGTGGGTGATGTCGTATGCCGAAAGCGAGCGGCTCAGCCGAGGGTTCAAGAAGTTCACCCACTGGCCGAAGCCGGAGGAATTGTCCATCGCCTTAGCGAACGTGTATGCCGCCAGGAAAGTAAAATCCGCGGCCTTGCGTTCTACGGTGATCTGTCCCGCAGAGTAGCTCGAATTGGCGATGTTGGCCGTGAAGCTGTTGTCCTGGCTGAAGGCCGGCCCCAAATGGTCACGGGTGCCAGGTATGCAGGTGCTGCCAGCTGGCGTTCCAGTGGGACACGGGGTGGTATACGCTTTGGCTGGAGCGGCTACGCCTGGAGGTAGAGTGTACGTCTGGTTCTCGCCATTGCGTCCACAAGTAGGCGTAGCGCCCAGTTGATTGAGTTGCAGGCATAGTGCGAAGTCGCCAGGATTGGCGTCGTATTGCGAGATCAGTTTATGTCCCTGTGTTCCTACGTAGGCCAGGGTCAGTACCGTTGATTTGCTCAGCTCCCGCTGAATGGATAAATTGTAATGCTCCGCATAGGGTGGCCGATTGTGAATGTCGTAGCCCGGCGAAAACGAGATTGGCAGATAGATAGAATAATCTAGCGTCTTATTAGCTGGGCTTCCTGGCTTCGGTAACACGAACGGGAATCGCTGCCCCTCTGACATTCCGTTGGCGACCTCCTGGAACGGCTGGTCGAAGTTGACCGGATTCGGCGAAACCCAATACAGCCCAAAAGGAGCATCTCCGACCTCGTAGAATAGGTTCAGGTCCTCGATGGACGTGTAGTAAATGCCGTAGGACGCTCGGATACTGGACTCGCCGGGGCCACCGAAGATCTTGCCCGCCATCCCATCTTTGAAGCCGGGCGAGTAAGCAATGCCGAGCCTCGGAGAGAAGTCGTTATACCGTGTCGGAGCGAGTGTGCTCGGGATGCCCGGATCTCCTGGCACCACCCACCCTAATGGGGCAGTCGGGAACTGCGTGGACTGCAAGCCGGGCACGATGGTCTCGATCTTGCCCTGCGTGTCATACCACGGCATGCTGACTTCCCAACGGACACCAAGATTGAGAGTGAGGTTCGGTTTCACCTTGAAAGTGTCTTCAGCGAAAGCCCCCCCATAACGCGACCGTGAATCCAGGAACTGCTGGCTACACTGGTTATAGTTTTGCGCCGCGCCGAGCAGGTAATCGGCGAAATCGTTGCCGGTTATGCTGCCGTCGAACGTGAAGTCTCCGTTCGGTGCGCACGTATTGCGCTCATTGATCTGCAGGTAACGGAACTCACCTCCAAACTTGACCGTGTGTCGGCCTTGCGCTTTCGAAAAAGTGTCGGAGACGTGCCAGGTGTTG
>QHYJ01000380.1 GCA_003223255.1 Acidobacteriota bacterium
TTTTCGGCGATCTGTTGTTCGATATGAAACTGCATCTCGTCATCCAATCGCTTTGCGATCCCCTCGCGACGGAACAAGGTCTGCAATCGCAGCGACAATCGCCGAGCCCACAACATGACAGTTCACTCCTACGTCGTCTCGCGAATCATTCCTCAGAAAATACCCATAACCCCTTTGTTTTCACTGGGCACGGTGCGGCTATTTTCATGGTTCGCTTGGGGCTCGAAATGAGCCATGACCTATTCGTACCTCAACGCCACCATCGGATCGACGCGCGAAGCGCGGCGGGCCGGCAGAAACGCAGCAAGCAACGCGACAGCTGTTACCAATACACTCGCTCCAATGAGACTCAGCGGATCGTGCGGCTGCAGGCCAAAAAGCAGTGAGCCAGCGCCGCGAGTGGCGGCGAGGGCGAGTGCGATTCCTAGAACGGTGCCGAGTGCGACCAACAAGATGGTTTGCCACAAGACCATGCCAACAATGCTCACTCGGCTTGCACCGAGAGCCATTCGAACGCCGATCTCGTTTCGGCGGTTCACTACAACGTACGAAATCACCCCATAGAGCCCGATCATGGTGAGCAGCCCGGCCAACGCACCGAAAAAGCCTGAGAGCAATGCCATCATCCTTTCGCGCACGAGTCGGTTCTCTATGTCTTTCCGAAACACGCTGAAATGCGACCTGATTTCCGGATTCAACTCGTTGAGCTTAGTCCTGAGTACAGAGAACACGGCGGAGGGAGGCGACGAAGAGCGGAGAAAAATGGAAACCCACGGTCCGTAAGCGGGGAACTGAGAAGCCGCACCGAAGCTCTCTGGTGGCGTCTCTTCGCGCAATCCTGCGTACTTTGTATTTTTCACGACACCAACAATCTCATATTCTGTCGAGGGATAGCCCGGTTCGGCCACCGATCGAAACGTGTTTCCAATCGGATGTACCCCACCCAGATACTTTCGGGCAAAAGCTTCGTTTACGACGGCGACATGAGGCGACGTCTGGGTGTCGCGATCGTTGAAATCGCGTCCCGTGAGCAGCGCGATTTGCATGGTCTCGAAGTAGCCCGGACTTACCCAGGTGAACTTTGACCATCCTTCGTGGCCACCGATTTGTAAGCCGAGCGTCCAACTGCTTCCGTCCAAAGGCACGTGCGTCGAAGTGGCCGCGGATTTCACCTGCGGGAGAGAGCGGACCTGAGTGAGCAAATCTCGAATGACAGCTGGGTACTGCTCGACATCGGCGAGATGCATGGGTTCAAGGTTGATGAAGGCCAGCAGCATGTCTTTCTCCCGGAAACCGGGATCGAACGTGGTCAAATTCCTGAAGCTGCGCATAAAGAGCAGCGCGCCCACGAGCAAAACAACCGAAATAGCAATTTGCGAGACAACAAGCATTCGCTGGAAGGAAAAGTGTTCGCGCCCCGTCGTAACGCCACGGCTCCCCGACTTGAGTGCGTCCGCGGGTTTAGCACGAGACGATCGAAACGCCGGCACGAGACTGAACACGAGGCAGGTCGTCACGGCAATCGAGGCGGTGAAGAGGAGGACACGCCAATCCAAGGCCAGGTTGAGTTCCAATACATTCCGTTCAGTGCTGAGTAGCCACAGGATGTTCCGGCCAAATATCGTTGCCAAGTACAAGCCTAGGAATGTGCCGCCTGCTGCCAAGAGCAACCCCTCCGTAAGCAACTGACGAACTAAGCGCCATCGCGAGGCCCCGCACGCCAGCCTCACCGCGATCTCACGTTCCCGCGTGCCTGCCCGCACGAGCATCAAATTGGCAAGGTTCGCGCAGGCGATGAGGAGTACGAGGCCGGTGATACCCAAGAGCAGCAAGAGCGATGCGTCATAGGTCTTACGCAGGTCACTCAAACCGTTCGCTGCCGGATAGGCAGCCAGGCGAAACGCGCGATAGATGCTCTGGGATTTCGTGCTGTACCCATCGGGCTCCGTGGCTTCAAAAAGACCAGGGCTGATAGCGTCCAGTTGCACGGAGGCTTGGTCCGTGCTCCAGCCCGGCTTGAGGCGCCCCATGGCTGTCAGCCAGAACAAGTCGCGCCGGGCCAGAACCGAGGTGGCTGGGCGAAATGCAGTGACGGAACAGAAAGGCTCAGCGAGGTCGAAATTGTTTCCAACCTCAAGACCGAAAAAGTCGGGAGGCGTCACGCCGAGGACTTCGGCAGGATGGCCTTGTATCAAGAGCTTACTCCCGATGGCTGAATCGCGGCCGCCAAACTCGCTCTGCCAAAATCCATAACTGATTACGACGCCTTGTATACCGCAGTCGCGGCGGTCGTCTTCGTCGGTGAACAGGCGGCCTCTGATAGGGGGCACGCCCAGAACAGCGAAGGTATTGCCGGTAAGCCAAAGAACCCGACCCCTCCGTTGCTGTGAACCTTGGCCGACAGCGACTTCGTCGCTACCGGACCAGGCAAAAACGCCGGAAAAGGCCTCTTGGTGGGCGCGGAGTTGTTCGTACAGCGGATAGGTGAGGTTGGTATCACGGTCGCTGATCCCAAACCCGTGATTTCCGCCCTTGATCTCCACCAATGCTAGGGACTGAGGAGCCGAGACCGGCAAGCTCCGCAGCCGCACGCCATCGAGCAACTGAAAGATCGCTGTGTTTGCGCCGATTCCCAGGGCAAGGGTAAGTATTCCGGTTGCAGTGAAGCCGGCACTTCTCCGAAGCGTACGGAATGCATGGCGCAGGTCCTGGGCCATTTGCTCGGCCCGTACCCAGCCCCACGCTTCCCGCGTCTCTTCCTTGAGCAAGGTCGAGTTGCCGAAAGATCGCAACGCGGCGTAACGGGCTTCTTCAGGGCTCATGCCTGCGGCGAGGTACTCGGCAATTTGCTGTTCGAGATGGAATTGGAATTCGTCGTTTAATTGCTGAGCGTTTCGGTTGCGGCGGAATAAGTTTTGCAACTTGAGCCAGAATCGGCGGGCCCACAGCATGACAGCACCATCCTACGTTGTCTCCACGACCAAATTGATCGCGGAAGACAGACGACTCCAATTCTCGGCTTCCTTTTCAAGTTGCGCGCGGCCCGCAGCCGTCAGCGAATAAAACTTCGCTTGCCTTCCCGTTTCGGTTTCCTTCCATCTGGCCTTAATCCAGGCTTTTTGTTCTAGACGGTGCAATGCGGGATAAAGCGATCCTTGTTGCACTTGCAGCACTTCACCGCAGATTTGTTGAATGCGTTTCGCAATCGCCCATCCATGTTTCGGTTCGAGCGAAAGTGTCTTCAAGATTAAAAGGTCCAATGTTCCTTGAACGAGATCGTTTGGCTTCGCCATACTATGGTTATCTACAACACTGATTGTAGATTGTCAAGGTGTGCGTGGGGAAGATCAGAAAATAAGACCCCGTGCCATGACGCGCGCGAAAGAATTCCTCTTTGGCACCTGGGCCGGCCAACGGCGCGGACCAACTGCACGAGCCGGTCGGGCGCGCGTCCGCCTGCATCGCCAACACTGCCACTTCTTTGTCGGTGGCCCTGTGCGATCGCAAGACGGTGCGAGCTATTTGCGAAACCGATGAGACGCAGCGCGCTAGGTTTTAGGCCGCCATCCACTCAAAGTAAACCCGCAAGCGTTCGGTCCAATTCTGGCCCGGCATACAGACGTACTCGGCGTGACCCGTACAGCAGCGTCCAATTGATGGCGGCGTCCATCTGGCGTCCAAAACCGACCATTTCTAGGGGTGTTTTCAGCGACTCAGCCGCAGCATGCATAAAGGCAACCGAGTCATCGAGACTTATGGAGCGGGCGATGGGAATCGAATCCACGTCCGAAGTTTGGGGCCGAGCATGCAGAATCTTCCCGCGCATATCTTACGTCGCGAGCGACAGACTGAAATGGGAATACAAGCTGGGAATACAAGCGTAGTGCAATTCAGAACCCCGCCACCACCACGTGTCTGAACCCTGATGACCAAAAAAATCAAATCCTCACAAGGACGCTTGGGGGATTAGAGCGGGACCTGCTTGCCAAATGCTCGATTTTTGCGAAAGAACCTGCCTGAAGAAAAGACGGCCTACTTCCTCCGTACATCCGCCGGAGAGGTTGGCAACTCCGGCGCCTGTGATCTTACCTGTTTCCGATATCCTGTTCGATTTCTGGGCGCTTAGCACGCTTCGCGGCAAGGTGCCAGGACGTCCGCCAGTTTGAACCGTATCTACATACGCTCGCGGAGTGGGATCCGTCCGAGACCTATGAGAGCCCGAAGAATATTTGGACGCCCGCAAGCGTACTAACGCAATCACCAGACCTTTTGAAGATCCTTGAGTCCCTGCAAGTAGTCTTCCTTTTCGAGTCGGCTTTCGACTCCGAATTCCGTCAGGATAGTCATCATCTGTCCGACCGGTACCCCCGCGTACTTCGTCAGTTGTATCGCTCTTCCACAAAGCAAAGAACGGTGCGATTGCCAACGCCCAAGCCGGGACGAAACGATCCCTGTCCCTGTGGCAGCGGCAAGAAATTCAAGAGGTGTTGCGGGGCGTGAAGCGCGGCCAAATGGCCCGCGGCGTGACAGTGTAATGCGCGATCGGGCGCCCGGTACCACCACAGGTCTAAACTGATAAAAAGCTACGTCATTGGTCTGTGGGGCGAGTGAGGCAGTTCAGAACCCCTCAAAAAATCTAAGTGATCTTCTCGGCCCATTCAAGCCGTTAATCACGATCCTGGAGCAGTTTTGTATATCGCTCCGAGACGTGTGTTGGCGCGTGTCCCGACCAAAAGTGCTGAAGAACGTCAGGGCAATCTGACTTCTTCAACTCCGTGATGCGGAAGAGCTTCTATTTTGAGCCTTCTGGCGGTGAAGAATCGCTTTCCTCCCGGTTCGACGCGCTTCGCAGTGGTCCGTTGACCTTCATCGGGAGGCAACCTAAGATGAGCGGCCATGACGAACTCTTCGTCACCTCTGGAGCGAATCGTCTCGCATTACTGAAGCGCACGTAGAAGTGGCTCTCTGGGAAACCTTTGAGGAGGACAAGATGCGTCATCTTTCCGCGGCCATCGTTGTATTGCTGGTGTGGGCGGCAATCAGTTCGGCGCAATCGGCCACGCCCAGGCCCGACGATGCGGGAAAAGCGAAGGAAGAAATCGCGCGGATCGTGGGTTATGCAATGACCAGTGGCGGCGCGTCGGCTTTCCTCGAAACGCTGACTGACACAGTCGGAGGGAGAATCACGGGCAGCCCGGAATCCCAAGCAACAGCCGAACTCATTCTCAAGGCGCTTAAAGAAGCCGGACTGGAGAATGCGCACTTCGAGGGATACGAACTAGGTTCAATCTGGCGGCACGGGCGGGCGACGGCCGAAGTGATTTCTCCGGTGCATCGCTCCCTTTACATTGGCTCGTATGGATGGGTTCCAGGGACGCCTGGCCCGATCGAAGTGCCGGTTGCGGATTTCGGAACGCTCGACCCAGGCCGCGCACCCGCGCCGGAGAAGGTGCAGGGCGCTGCAGTTATCGTCGACCAGCAAAGCAGCGGCGTTTCCTCTGCGTACGCTGGATCACGCCTCATGATTGCGAGGCAAATGGCGCAGGCCGGTGCGGCGGCCATGTTCATTGTTTCGGACAAGCCAGACCGCATGGTGTACACGTCGGCGTTTGGATTCTATCCCCGAGGACCTCTGCCAATTCTGTCCATTGCGAGAGAAGATGCAGCACTGCTCCGGCGATTGCTGGCCAAGGGACCCGTGAAAGTACGTTTGGACATTGAAAATTGGTTTGACCGCGGCCCAGGACGCGAACACAACGTGGTTGCAGACATTGAGGGATGGGAAGGCCACGAAATGGTACTGCTGACAGCACATTTCGATTCCTGGGATCCCGCACAGGGCGCCAGCGACAATGGAGCGGGAGTCGCCACGGTGCTCGAAGCGGCGCGAGTCTTGAAAGCGCTCCAGGTCCGTCCCAAGCACACCATTCGA
>QHYJ01000381.1 GCA_003223255.1 Acidobacteriota bacterium
CCATCGTTCGCCTCGGCGCCAGACTTCATAGTCCTTGTCGCCGCGAGGCGCAATGATCTTTGATGACTCGAGCGCCTTACGCAATTCCACTGCGATGCGTCCGGCGAGGTGATCGTAACAGGACCGCGCCCTCCGGAGGGCTGTCGCTTCCGGCCCGGGAGGAATCCCGATTGGGCGGGGTCTTGTCGAGATAGCACTGGGCGCCTCGTGCGCCTGTCCCACTTCCGGGCTCGCAATCCCGGAATAGCGGTGCCGCCCTTCGGTGTGAACATGGAGGAGTCCGCCAGCCACAAGTTTCGAAAGGTGGGCACTCGCCGATTGTGCTGAAACGCCGGCGATCAACGCCAGTTCTCCGGCCAGCAGCGCCTTACCATCCAAAAGCGCGACGAGAATTCAGCCATTGGCAGACCAGCCGCGAGAGAGCCCCTCGTGGCAGAGCACGCTCTTCCTCACTTCTGAGCTTAGTCGTCAGTCAGAGCCGAGTTGCTCCATTAAACTCACGCTAGGGCGTCACGCGCGTTTGCTTGCCCGAGTAAGGCACCACTTTGTCTGGCTTGCTCTCCGCCGATGGGCCAGCGCCGTGGTTCTCGCGGACAAACACGATTTGAAAGCGGCGCTCGGTCAGCATTCCCGGGAACGCTCCTTTGCGCTCGCCGATAGTCAATGTCTGCCTCGCGTCGTCCCAGTGAAATGGGATCGTGGCGTGCATTCCCTTCTCGTAGTTATAGCCGTCGTTTTCGTCTTCATAGAGCGTGAAGTCTCCATCCGCTCCGCGATAGATGCGCAACTCGATGGGATCTTCCGGCTTTTCGCTGGACCATTCCTTGTCCGGCCCCATCGGCACGATGGAACCCGCGCGCACAAACAGAGGAAGCTTATCGATGGGAGCTGCCGCATCGCTGGTGCGCGGACCTTCGAGAGAGCTGCCGCTCCAAAAGTCGTACCACTTCGCTTTCGGCAGATAGACTCGCCTGGAATTGACGGCAGGATCCGTAACGGGATTCACGAGAAACGCCGGACCAAACATGAACTGGTCGTCGATTGTGGCCGAGTGCTCATCTGCGCGAAAATCCATAATCAATCCGCGCATCGGCGTGTAGCCCTGGCTGGTGGTCATCCAGGCAAGCGAATAGATGTAGGGGAGCAAGCGATAGCGCAACGTGTCGTAGCTGGTCAGGATCTTCTGAGCTTCTGCTCCATACGACCACAATTCGTTCTGGTTCGTAGAGCGCGTTCCGTGCACCCGCAAAATCGGATTGAACGTGCCAAACTGAAACCAGCGGATGAATAACTCACGATATTCCGGATCGTCCGGATTGCCGGAAACAAATCCGCCAATATCTGTGGTCCAATTCGGCAGCCCGGAAATCGAATAGTTGAGGCCTGCGGGAACCTGCTTCTTGAAAAACACCCAGTCCGAATTTACGTCCCCCGACCACACCGCGGCCGCATTGCGCTGCGCACCGGCAAATGCCGAGCGTGAAAGAATGAACACGCGCTTCTTGTCCGACTCGCTGCGCTGGCCCTGATAAACAGCGGTTGTGGTCATCAGCGGAAACGCATTTGCGTATCTCGCGCCGTTTCCCAGGTAGGTCTTGTTGGTCACCAAAATGTTCGTCTCGCGATCCTCGGTCTCTGGTTCCGTGGTGTCCAGCCACCAGGCGTCCACGCCTATCTTGAAGAGCGCTTGGTCCATCAGATTCCAATAATATTTCCTTGCTTCCGGATTAAATGCGTCGTACAAGGCCATGCGCGCAGGATGAAACGACGGCACTTTTGTCCGATCAAGGAAATATCCGCGCTGGTCCATGTCGTCGTAAGTTCTCGACCCAGGGCGGAAGTACGGCCACACGGAAATCATCAAATGAAAATTGTTTTTGTGGAGATCCTCGACCATCCCGGGAGGATCGGGATAGCGCGCCTTGTCAAACACCGGCTCGCCCATGGTGATCCACCAGAACCAGTCCTGCACGATGTTGTCCACAGGAATGTGTAGCTCTCGGTATTTGTGCGCTACGCCGAGCAGTTCTTCCTGCGTGTTGTATTTGTTTTTGCACTGCCAGAAGCCATAAGCCCACTTGCCAAAGAGCGGCGGAGCCCCTGTGAGTGCGCGGTAGCCGGCGATGATTCGGTCGAATTCCGGTCCGTAGAGAAAGTAGTAGTCCATCTCATCGGCCACTTCCGAGCTGAGATAAAGGGCGCTGAGAAAACGGTTGTTGAAGCGGCTCCGCGAAGCATTGTTCCAGAAGACTCCATATCCATTGCTGGACAAAAAGAAAGGAATGCTAATGTTGGTGTTGTCCTGCGAAATATCCACAGCTTCGCCGCGATAATTCCAGACGCCCGCCTGATGTTGCCCGAGCCCGTAGAAGGATTCGTAGGAACCCCACAGCTTCGAGAAAAGCTCGATATGGTAGGTCGGCTCGCCATTGACGACGACGGGCATCATCGTAACTTCCGTTTGCTGGAACAACGTCTTGCCGCTGGAATCCTGAAACGTGATGCTGCTGTCTTTGCTTGCAATGACTGCTTTGATTTGTGACGTGGCCAGTACCACGTGGTCATCGGAAGGTTGCAGCTCCCACTTCGTGGCCGGCCAATCGTCCTTGATCACCACCAGGTCCGGGTGGGCGGGCACGGATTCTGTCGGGGAATATCGCACGCGAAGAATGGAGTCGGAGCAGATCTGGATCCTCATCACGCCTTTCTCTAGCGCCAGATGCACTCCGTTGGGCTCTTTTTGCAGGCCCACAACTGGATTCAGGGTATTCCATTGCGCATAAACGGTTCCAGGAAAACCAGCGCCGGCACAGAGGCAGAAAAGAAAAACCTTCAGACCCCGAAACAGCGCCTTTTGCCGTGGCCCACGAACACGGCAGATGTCCAAAATCATAGCTTTGAGACTACTTTCGCTCAGAAGAATGAGAGGAACACAAAAAGTGGCGATAGCGGCGGCGTTCATGGTCCAGAATCGAGTGCCCACCTGTAAACGCTTACGTCTTTTTGCGCAGTGATTGTGCACTCACAGACGGGGAGATGCAAGAACCCGCTGCTCCACTCGCTCCACTCCCTAGCATCTTGGGGCTTCAATTTAGGCTGGAGGCGGATCTCTCTGGTCAAGATCCAACGTGAACAGCAGCGAGTTCGCGACAATTTCCTTGCTCCCCTTCTCTTTCTGACCTAAAGTAACCACCGCAATCGTTTACGGAGCTTCTAAGAACTTGCCTGTTGCGGGCCCAGCCCCAAAGCCCGAACAGGGGCTGCTCGTTGCAACCTCCGCCCGCGATCCGGCTGAGCCGAGCTCTGAAACGATCCCCATGAGCTGCCGAGTCACCCTGTTTGACATCGCTGACGCGCTGGGCATATCCACCGGCACGGTGCACCGGGCTTTGCATGACTATCCTGGCGTGAATTCCATGACCAGGACGCGTGTTTTGCAAATGTCGAAGAACATGGGCTACCGGCCCAACATGGCCGCCCGCCTGCTCTCGAAAAAGAAGGAATTTCGCGTCTCCGTTAACACCT
>QHYJ01000090.1 GCA_003223255.1 Acidobacteriota bacterium
GCATCGTTTTCCGTCTAGCTGGAAATTCCGAGTACAACATGAGTCCGCTCAAGACCTATACAGCGGATATCGATGCGTATTTCTCTCCCTATAAGGACCACCCTGCTGTAACCCTTGCGAGGAAGCTGGCCAGTGAGAGGGACGTCGGTTTTGACGCTGTGATGGGTCTGGCCGTTCGTTTGTCACCGCCACCGACGCTCAAGCCTGTTGTTGCCTTTACGGATGATGTTCCGGACGCTCGCTTCGGTAAGGACAACGCCATCCTCTTTGCCCAACGGCTGGCCGATTTTTATCGCGATACTCATTTTGAGAAATTCTTGGCAGCTCATCAGGCTTTTTACCATCTCGCCGAGGACCGCTTTCGAGTGGTGCTAAACGATCTTGATCTGAATTGGTACAAAAGCTTCTACGGAGATGTTCGGACGGGTCAATACCTTTTGATTCTGGGCATGAATAACGGCGGCGGGAACTACGGCCCCAGAGTCGTTTGGCCCGATGGGCATGAAGAATTCTTTTCCATTATCGGATGCTGGACTCAAGATGATTCGGAAAATCCCACCTATAGCACGGATTACCTACCCACGATCATTCACGAGTTCAACCATTCCTTCGTGAACCCGGCGTTCGATGAACATAAGAGTGAGTTTGCATCCGCCCGACAGGTGTATGAGCATGTCGCCGACAAAATGGGAGCACAAGCCTACGGAAACTCAGACACGATGGTTTTCGAATCGCTCGTCCGGGCAGCCGTAATTCAGTATATGGAATCGAGAGGACATAAAAGCAGTGAGATTCAGCGGCTGATACGAGGAGAGCAGTCGATCGGCTTTGTGTGGATGGACGAGCTTGTTGAGCTGCTACATCAGTACAGCTCTCAGCGCGCCCATTATCCAACGTTTGAGAGTTTCATGCCGGTGGTGGCTCAGTTTTACCGTTCGCTCGCGCCGCGTATCACGGAGACGATTGCCAGTTTCCATCTGCGCTGCGTGCACGTCACGGGCATGCGGCCTTTCCCGAATCACTCTCAAAATGCCGAACCGGCAATCAAAGAACTGGTAATCACGTTCGACAAGCCGCTGGATCCGCAAGCCGGTCCTAGGCATCACGGTTATTCCATTAGCTTGGGACCGGACGGCGAAGAACACTTCCCAATCAGTGGCACGCCGGAGTTCCTGCCCGGCAATCTCTCGATTAAGCTGCCTGTTGCATTGAAGCCGGATTGGGACTACAGCTTCGTGCTCACTCCCCTTGCATTCGCATCGCCGGTCGGCTACCCACTCGAAACGTATACGATTAGCTTCAAAACCAAGCGCTGAGCGCCGCTTCAAGTGCCTCTATCGACTTTTATTCTGAACCTCATGACTGGCCGCCAGAGGAGACAGGCAATTGGCGCATTGACTGGTAAACCGTCGTTCGTTCCTCTCTCCACCATTGATTAACAATCGGCGATAAACGCAGGGTCAATGCCGCAGGCTGCAAGGCAACCGTCTACTCTGATTAGTCGGCACTAAGGCGGCAAATAACTGGTGTAGTCTGGTGCTCCTGCGCTCCCGTCCCACCAGGCTTTCCAGGCCGCGATGATTTCCTCTTCGTGGGCCTTCACGATGTCAACGGAGTAGTTGTTCCCGTAGATGATCTTCTCGAGAATGGCTGCGGCAGAAACGCGATTCTCCTCGACCCGATCGTCAAGCGCTCGAACCAGTACTGCTTCTGAGCTAGGGTCAGCCAGTTCGGCGAGACCTCGGAGCGCTCCTTCGCGAACGGCTGCCTCCGGATCGTCGGTGGCAACTTTCGCCAGATCGGGCAGAACTCGCGCTGAGTGCAGCTTTCCAACGTCCCAAGCCGCATTGGCACGCATCCAAGACTCCTGACTCTGGTCGTTCAAAATAGCAAGTAGAACATTCTCACCAGCAGCGTCATTCATTTGCGCAAGCCTGTCGGCAGCGAAATAGCGAAGCAGGGGTGTCGCCGACTCCAGGAAGGGCTGGATGAGGGGCGTTGCACCCTTCCCAAGCAGTTCGGCAATCCAGGAAAAATTGTTGTAAACATGCGCCAAATCGACCTGCGACTGCACGGCCGCGGCAAATTCTTCGGCTAGCTCCCTGTTTCGCTGAGCAATCGCGAGGCCTGAGGCGTCGAGGCCGAGCCGTAGATTCGCGGGGGCCGAGGCAGCCAAGGGGACTTCCAGTTGGTACATTGGAACCGTCACGCTCCATCCCGTCGAGCCATCGCTTCGCAGGAACAGCAGGTATCGCCTCTCGTTCCGCAAATCGGCCAGCGGCGGACCGGCATATACGTACCCGCTTGGGCCGGCGATTGGATCCATGGGTCCTGGCCAACTGAACCAGCGGAAAGTGATCGTGGCGCTCGTCAACTTCCCTTTGAAAACGCTCTGCACGTCCGCGCGAGCGAGGTTCTCCGCTGTCACGGAAGAATCGACGGCCAATTTTCCGCCGGTGCGCCAAGTATCTATGATGGTTGCCGAACAAACTAAATCAGAATAGTTAAGGCGTTGGTCAAGGTTGAGGTATGCGAGTGGCGGATCGTCGCCTGCGGAGGCGCACAGTCCTGAGACGAAGAGCACTGCCAGGCCCAGGGTGATGACCGGCCCACGCCGCATATGCCAATTTAGACGCCGCGCTGGTCGAAATAGTGCCGCAACAAAGGATGCCCGTCGCAACATCTTCCCGGACTTACGCCTGGTTGCATCCCGGAATAAAGGATACCTCCCAACCTATCCCCTCTTGGGCTGCGGTTTGAATTTTGGCGAGGGACACGGCCAGAATTTTGGCGAACGATACCTGTCGGTCATCGAAATTAAATCTGCGCCGCATAGATGGTCCGTACCTTCAGCGCATGCCTCTGAGACGGTAGCCGTCCCTGATCGCCACGTCCTCATGCCACCCCGGCGGCCTGTGGATGACCGATTGCGAAGGCGACGGTGCCATTACTTCGAACGGCTGTGCGTCAATGAACGCAGCAGGCTGAGAGTGGAATCGCAACACGCGACTCCAAGAATCTGGCGCTGGCAATGGTCTATCAACAGTGCGCGCGCACGGATCGGAAGACGGCCATTGCGGACACATTCTTCGCGCTCCTGAGCCTCACGTTTAGGAAATTTCCGCGTTGGCTTGGCGGACAATAGTCGTTATAACAACTAAGTGTTTTGCAGGTTTCTGCTGGCTCAGGGGCATTGCTTCAGGGCGTCGTTGAGCTTGCCCCGGCTTTGCTTCTTCAGTAGATCGTCGAGAGGCTTGGCTTTCGCGTCCGGCTTTTGTTTCAGGATGGCTTGGTAGGCCTTCAGCACGCTTTCCACAGCGGCGAGAGCTGTTGCCTTCCCGTCTCCGGCTTTGTTGGGATTCTCGATCTGGAACGCACCGCTGGCCAGCATATACTGCCGCGTGATCGTATGCGCGTAGGATACTTCATCCCGTTAAACTCGTTTAGCAGAGCCGGACACAACAGGACATGGACATCGTGCACATCACTGAGCCGTTTGAATACCGCTTCGCCTTGCTTGTTCACGCTGTCATCCAGCGGAGCGCTTTCCAGTTTGTGCGTGACTTCGGCCCATTGCGCTCGCTCTTCCGGCGTCGAAGTGTCCTGTGCAGATGCAGTCGCAGTGAGAATGGAAAGAACGCCCACAGCAAGAAGCCAAAATTATGTATCTCTATCGCATGCCATCTCCTATCAACTTTGTTCCCGCTAGGTCTTGGATGCTAACTCAATCGCTTTGAGTATCTTCTTGGTCATGCGGAGTTGAAGCGATGCGAATGCCATCGCCACGTAGAACGTTGAGACCAGCACGAAGCACATGGCCGCAACTACTAATTTTTGTAAATCGACTGGATGACTTTCGCTGACATGACCAAGCCAAAAAATGCAAATCATCAGGCTAAACAACACGACAATGCGGGTGGCGAACTGTCGTTTTTGAAGGCGGGTAACATCATCGAGCGACTTGCGCAGAGCAGATTGAGCGTCGAGGGTCATTGAAATTTCCTTTCGAGGGCTGAGTTCGCCTCAGAATACCACTGGAAATTTTGGCAATATTCGGAAAATCGAAGCCCGAGGCTCACGGTAAATTTGTTCTGGCGGATCGCGACAGAAATTTATAGCCTTGGTGAGTTCCAGTCATTACTTCACCATTCTGCGCGATGATTTTTGATTCCTGAGCCGATCAACAGCCTTGCACGGCGCAGAACGTCGCCAACTCTCCGCGCGAATCATGGCCACGGGCTTGCCCGGTTCTGCACGCAGCACGCGCTCGCGGTAATCGTGCACGTGCAGCCGCCGCTCGCCACAGCGGGGGCAGAACGCTGGCCGATAGCCATCCGGATCACAGATGCGCCGCTCGTGCGCGGCGTGGTCGGTGACCTCTTCAGCGATGAGAGTGCCGCCTTTTTGAGTGGACGAACGCAGTCGAAAAAGGCAAGCTTCAGACTCGGGAGGAGGGAGTCGATTCTGGCTCATGAGACACGCTCCAGTGTCTTGGCAGACCCTGTGAAGTGCTCACCTCCTCCTACGATCTCGTCAACTCAACACCTCCCACTTTTCCTGTTGAAGATTTCGTCGAGCCTCTGTCCTGTTCCGCACTGCGCTCGATGTGGCCCGTTGGTTCCCAGCATTACCCACTCACACGAGTGCGGGACACGCAGGGTCGGAATCGACATAAATAAATCGAATCAGCACACGCCCCAGCCAGGATTCGCCATGCTCATTCTATGAATTCAGATTGATGACTTCCAGCGACACGGAGGGTCGTCCTTCCGGACGGCGGCTCTTCCACTTCCAGTACAGTCGGAATCCCTTGCGGTGCCAAGCGAGGACAGTGTCGGGCTTAAGAATGAGCAATGCCGATCGCCAGCCGCTCCAGAATCGTGCGAGCCATACCCATAGGCATCGATCCGCGCGACTCAAGCGCAGCTGATGGCCACGACTGGAGCACCAAGAGCTGATGTCGGAGGGCAAGAATCTCAGCTTGCAGCGCTGCTCGAGTTTGAAAGGCTCGCCGAGCGGAAGAAAACAGCGAGAGAATGATCGTGAGCATGTCGCCGAAAAGCTACAGCGACGGCTGCCTAAATTCAACGTGTTCAGTCAGAACGGAGTTTTTGGTAGGGACAGGTCGCTTTCGAAGAACCTATCCGTGGACTTCAAGAGGACGAACTTGATTCTTGACCTTAGCTTCCTTTTGATTCCGCACGACTCGCAAATCAAACTCCGATTGAAGATTGAGCCAAAAATCGGGAGTCGTTCCGAACACATAGCCAAGCCGAAGAGCCATCTCAGCCGAGATACCGCGCTCCTCCTTGACGATTTCGTAGATGCTTGGAGCAGGAACGTGCAGAGCCAGTGCCAGTTTATTAGCGTTCAGGTGAAGCGGCACCATAAACTCTTCTCGAAGAATCTCGCCCGGATGAATTGGTTTGAGTCGAGCCATGTTTCCTCCCTCAGTGATAATCTGTAATCTCCACGTGGTAGGCGTCTCAGTCGCGCCAGACAAAACAGATACGCCACTGGTCGTTGATGCTTATGCTGTGCTGCCCCGCACGGTCACGTTCCAGTTGATGAAGTCTGTTACCCGGAGGCACTTTCAAATCCATCAAACGTTTGGCCGCGCGGAGCATCAAAAGCTTTCGTCGCGCTGGCTGTCGAATATTCACGAACTTACGAACATTCTCATCGTGGAAAAGCCTCTCCGTGTCGGGGCACTTGAAGGACTTTATCACATCCAGGGGATATAATGCGACGCATTAAATGTCAAGGATTATCTTATTTCACTGAGAGACAGTAGCACGATTCAGTAGAGGTCGTACTGCTCCCAGTGGAGGGTGGCGTCGGACTGGATAATGATGTGTTTGTGCGAGTTTTGCTCGAGTTCGTCGATGAGTATGGACTCGCGGGTCTTGAGCGCCTTGGCGATTTCCGGGTGCACGCGAAGCGTAATGCTTGGGCTCTCGGGATCGGCCGCGGCCATCTTGCGCGCTTCGGACTGAATTTCGTAGCAAAGCGTGGGCGTGGACTTGACCATGCCGGAGCCGGTGCAATACGGGCAAGGCTGGCAGAGCACGCGCTCGAGCGCCTGCTTCGTGCGCTTGCGGGTGATGCAGACGAGGCCGAATTCGTTGAAGGAAAGCGCTTTGGATGGAGCCTTGTCCTGTTGGAGAGCTTCCTGCAGCGCTTGCAGAACTTTTTCGCGGTTGCGGCGCTCTTCCATGTCGATGAAGTCGACAACGATGATGCCGCCGAGGTCGCGGAGGCGAATCTGCCGCACGATTTCCTTCACCGCTTCGAGGTTGGTCTTGACGATGGTGTCTTCAAGGCGCGTGGACCCCTTGCCGACAAACTTGCCGGTGTTGACGTCGATGGCGACCAAAGCCTCGGTGTGGTTGATGACGATGTAGCCGCCGGATTTGAGCCACACTTTGGCGCGAAGCGCTTTGTCAAGCTCGTGCTGAATGCCGAACTCTTCGAAGATGGGCGTTTCCTTGGTGTAAAGCTTGACTTTGCTGACGAGCTTGGGCTGGAAGCGGCTGACGAAATCGACGACCTTGCCGTACTCCTCTTCGCTGTCGATCCAGATGGCGGTAAAGTCGTCGCTGACGTAATCGCGGAGCATGCGCTCGACGAGGTCGAGATCGCGGTGGAGCAAAGCAGGAGCTTTGCGCTCTTCGCTGCGCTGCTTGATCTCGAGCCAAGTCTTGCCGAGGAAATCGATGTCGGCGCGGATTTCGTCGTCGGTAGCGCCGCCAGCGGCGGTTCGAACGATGAAGCCGCCGGGATAGCTGGCGCTGGCTTCACTGACCAGCCGGCGAAGGCGCGAACGATTCTCCGCGGAGACAATCTTGCGCGATACGCCCGTGTGATGAACCGTGGGCATGTAGACCAGGAAGCGGCCGGGCAGCGCGACATGACTGGTGATCCGCGCGCCCTTCTTGCCCAGAGGTTCCTTGGCGATCTGGATGACGATTTCCTCACCGGGCTTGAGCATTTCCGAAATGAGCTGCGGCCGCCGCGGAGCGGCATGGCCGCGGTCATGGCGGGGTGCACGGCGCTCGAATCGCTGACGGCCACGATCACCGCCACGGCGATCGGGACGTCCGCCGTGATCGCGACGGAAAGGCCGCTGGAAGCGCGAACGCGGATTGCCGCCGATGCGGGCGGAATCCCGGGGGTAATCTTCGCGGGGCGAACCGGTGCGGGGAGCGCGGGTTTCGCCGGGTAGCAGGAATTTGACGTCTTCGGAGACGGCGGCCTCAGCGACAGGTCCGCCAGAGGAGGCAGCGATCACTTCGGTTTCGGCATGAATATGCTCGGCTTCGAGTTGCTCTTCCGTGTCTTGCGCCTCAGGAGAGGGCTCTTCTTCTTCCGAAAGTTCAGGCTCGGCAGGAACAATTTCGCCGAGATGATGTTCACCCAAAGAGGCGACATGCTCGGCGGTCTCTTGCGCCATGTCCGCGGCGAAGTCCGCGCGATGGGCAGCGCGGTGGGCCTCGACCTCGGCCGCATCTTCGGCGCTGAGACCGGAAGACGTTTCCGCATGAATTTCTTCTGTAGCTTCGTCTTCTGCGTCTTCTGCGTCTTCTTCTTCGAAGACGGCGCCGCCGACAACCGCGTCGGCCTGCGCTTCCGCGGCGGCCTCTTCGTGCTTGGCTTCTACAAGATCGGCAGCCAACGAGTCGACCTGATCGTCGTCTAGATCCACATCATTGTTGCGATGATGGCGCGCCGGCTCATTCTCCGGGGCGGCATGCGGCTCGGACGATTCGGTTTCGCCCGCAGCCGTTTCGGAAGCGGCTTCTGCAGCTTCGGCCCCTCCCGCCGCGAGGAGCCAACTCGGCAAGCCGCCAGAAAAGCGGCGAGACACGCCTCCGGGCCCGGATGTAGCCACGGGGAGAGTGCCCGCCGGGCCCGGAGAAGTCTCTTCGCCCGTTGCGGATTCGCTGCGGGACTCCTGTTCGGCAACGGGGGCAGCCTGTGGAGGAGCGATGGCCTTGTCGCGATACTTTGCGAGCGATTCGCCGGGCAGAAGAATCGTTTCTTCGGAGAGATTTGCCGGCGACGGACCGGAACCGCGCGGGCCTTCCTGACGACGATTGTCATAACCGCGCTGCTGGCTGCCGCGATTGTCGTAGCCGCGGAATTCACCGCTTTGCGGTGAGGCATATTTGGACGGAGGAAGATTTCGCCCGCCCGGGCCGCCCTGGCGCCCGCCACGATGACGCCCACCGCGGTGTCCCCAGCGGCCACGGCCACGGTCGCCGCCCCGGCCATAATTCTGGCCCTGACGGTCGTTCCTGTCGCTCCCGGAGCGCCGAGAATAGTTTTGCGTCGGATTGAAACGCGGTGAGAAGTTCTGCGGCGCCGAAGCATTGGAATCCGGCTGACGCTCTTCCCCGGATTCGGCTGGCGAGCCTTCCGGGGCCACAAGTTGTTCGCTTGCGGGCTGTTCCTCGGACTGGAGGGCTTCCTGGCTTGCGGGAGCGGGAGCTTCCTCCGGGGCCCCTGCTGCGTGCCGTGCGGAAGGCCGAGGATGGGATTCCTCGGGGGGCGCTTCCTGATGCCGCTCCGCAGCGCGGGCGAGGGATTCGCCCGGAAGCAACTCGACGGTGGAACCGTTGGTCGCAGGCACTGCGGGCGCAGAAATATGCTGCTCGGACGGGTGGCCGTGCTCGTAATCCTCGAGGTTTTCGAAAACGTCGCTGACGTAGAGGAAAGCGTCGCCATCCAGGCCGATGTCCACGAAAGCAGACTGCATGCCAGGGAGGACGCGAGTAACTTTTCCTTTGTAGATGCTGCCGACGAGAGCGAATTCCTTTTCCCGCTCGATGTAAATTTCGACTAGCTGACCTTCTTCCAGAATCGCGACCCGCCGTTCGTGGGAGGACGCGGAGATAACCAATTCTTTTGACATGAAAACTCCTTGAAGGTGACGCCGGCTTGGCCGGAGTCCACCGCAGGACGCATCGCCGCAAGCTGCTGCCCGTCGCGGGCCCGGGAAAGCGAAACCGTTCCCGGCACGACCGGGAAAGATGCTGGGCGCACAAGTAGGGAGGTGGCTTGGCGTTCGAAGCCAGAGGGAAAAGACGTCCTCAGTCTGTCGAGGTTAATCCGTTGCCTAAAACTGGCCGGGCGAACGGCGAACGATGCTGTCCTCACTCTAAAAATCCTTTTATGCGTGACCCCAGCCAGGCCGGGGCCCACCATTCTAAGTACTTGCTAATTTCCAATGATTTGCTTACTTCCAATTACTTCTTCCGGTGCATTCCGACGGAGTAGGAATGCCACACGGGACTGGCGGCCCAGTCAGTTGACAAAGCGGCGAAGCCGCACGTTCATCACCAAACCGATCGCCAGAAAAACAAACAGAGTGGCGGAGCCTCCGTAGCTCATCAACGGCAACGGAATGCCGGTGACCGGCATCGCGCCAATCACCATCGCCACGTTTACCAACACATGGAAACCCAGCGCAGCCGCAACACCCATGACAAGAAACATCCCCGCGCGATCTTTCGCGCGTTGAGCATTCTGCACTAAGCGAAGCAGAAGCGCCATGTACAACCCGAGAGCCAGCAGCACGCCTTTGAAACCCTGTTCTTCCGCCCAAGCCGACATGATGAAATCCGAATAGCGGACCGGGATGTAGCCCAGTTGATTCTGCGTGCCGTTGCCGAATCCTTTCCCCCAGAAACCGCCGGAGCCCACGGCAATCTTGGACTGCAAAAGCTGATAGCCGGAACCTTTGGCATCTTCTTCCGGGTGCAGGAAAGAAGTGATCCTCTCCCGCTGATACGGCTTGAGGATACGCTTGCTAACCGGGGGATAAAAAACCGCCCCGACGAAGAGTATCCCCGCTAGAGAAAAGACCGCTGCGTGTTGCCACTTCAAGCCCGCCAAAAAAGCGCCTACAGCCATCATGGGCATCAGCACCAAGGCGGTGCCCAAATCGGGCTGCTTCAGGATCAAGACCAGCGGAAACCCTACCATCAATCCTGCCTTGATGAGGTCCCGAAGATCCAGCTGATCGGAACGCACTTCCGCGAAGAAGCGCGCCAACACAATGATTATAACCAATTTGACCAATTCTGACACCTGGAGGAGCTCGCCAAGCCCGGGGATGATGATCCAGCGCTTGGCGCCAAAGCGGGTATGCCCCACGACGAGCACGGCGACGAGGGCGGCGATGCTGAGTAAGTAAAGAATCAGCGCCTGATCGAGAATCACGTGATAGTCGATCCGGGAGAGCGCAAACATCAAAGCGAAGCCGATGGCGAGCCAGCGCACCTGCTTCCATAGATTTCAATCACGCCGAGCGCGCAGATGGTGGTGAGGATGGCCAGAAGCCACCAGTCGTAATCGCGTGTTCCGGGTGCGTCTTTCATGAAGGAAGTCCACAGTTGACAGTCAACCGTTCACGGTGAAAGAAAAAATTCGCAGGGATTCGTGGTGTGCGAGACCCGGTTTTGCGAATTGTGCGTGGAGAGGGCATAAGACGTTTAACGCTCCGGTTCCGAGACGGCCCGAGCGGTTGCACCGGAAGCCGTTTCTTCGCTCTTCAGAGCTACTCGGGGAACTATGACCGCAGCGGAAACGGTTCTCGCCTGGGGCTCGGGCGGTTTGCTTTGGGCCGTGTACTGCCCCGGAATCTTCTTGTTCTTCTTGTCGTAGTAAGCCTTGATGATATCCCGCACCACCGGTCCTGCGGCCTCGCCGCCGTGCTTTCCAGTTTCCTGCACCAGGGAGCAAACCACGATTTCCGGATTGCGGCGCGGGGCATAGCCGACAAACCAAGCGTTATCGAGGAATTTCTTCTCTTTATGTATGCGGGCGAGGGTATCGTAACCGATCACCTGTGCGGTGCCCGACTTGCCACTCAGCTCGACCCCAGCAAGCCGCAATTGGCCGCCGGTCCCGCCCGGTTCGTTGATGACACCATACATGGCATCGGTAATCTTTTCTACGGTTCGCTCCGAGATGGGGAAGCGTTCTACGCCGACATTGGGCGCGTCCTTCAACATGTGCGGCTGCAGGAAGACGCCGCCGGAAGCGATGCCGCTGATCATGCGCGCGAGCTGTAAAGGAGTGGTCGTGACGGCGCCTTGGCCAGTAGCTACAGAAATCACTTCGCCTTGATACCACTTCCGGTGCAGGACGCGCTCGGCCCACCCCGGGGACGGCATCAGGCCGCCCTCCTCCGCAGGAAGATCGATGCCGGTTTTGTGCCCGATGCCGAAGTGGCTGGCGTAGTAGGCGAGGCGGTCAATGCCAATACGCAAACCGACATTGTAGAAAAAAACGTCGCAGGACTTCAGAATCGCCCCATGAAGGTTGGTAACGCCGTGGGACTTCGCTCCCGTCTTGGCGTAGTAAACCCAGCAATGGTACTGCCGGCCGAAGAAGTTGGCATAACCGGGGCAATAAGTTGTAAAGCTCTCCTGGGGAATATGGTCTTCCAGCATGGCCGTGGCGGTGACAATCTTGAAGACGGAGCCTGGTGCGAGCTGGGCTTGGATGGCCCGATTCAGCAGCGGCTTGTGGGGATCCTCGTTCAGTCTCTTCCATTCATCCGCGGAGACGCGCACCGCAAAATCGTTGGGGTCTAACGCAGGATGACTGGCCATGGCCAGGACTTCGCCGTTGCGCGGATCGAGTGCGACGACCGCGCCCGGGCGGTCACCGAGGGATTGTTCGGCGACTTGCTGCAAGTCATAGTCAATGCTGAGCTGAATCTGCTTGCCGGGAATGGCTTCCTGCGTGGGGAGGTGTCCGACCTCCTTGCCGATGCTGTTTACGATGACGCGGCGCTTGCCGTCGGTGCCTTGCAGCAAATCGTTGTACTGAAGCTCCAGGCCGAATTTGCCGGCAAAGTCGCCCGGCCGCAGCTTGCCGTTGCTCGCTTCGATTTGCTGTTCGCTGACTTCACCCACGTAGCCCACGGCGTGGGAGAGGAAGCCTCCGGGGAGGTAACGCCGCCGAGAAACGGGGATCATTTCGAGGACCGGAATGTCCGCCTTATGAGACTCAATAAAGGCAATATCGGCGGGCGAGGCGTCGGACTTGATAATGATGGGCTGGAATTTGGCAAGATTTTTCGTGCTGTTCAGTTGCTCTTTCAAATCATCCAGAGGAATGCTCAAGCCGTCGGAGATGGCGCCAAGATGCTTTTCCACTTGGGCCATGTCGTCGCGCAAAAGCAGGACGCTGAAAGAGGGGCGGTTATCGACCAGCACGCGGCCGTCGCGGTCGAGCATGCGGCCACGCGGAGCGATGACCGGAATTTCGCGTACGCGGTTGCGCTCAGCGAGCGTGGCGTATTTGTCGGAGTCGATGACCTGGAGTTTCCAGAAACCCAGCAACAACACGCCGATCATTCCTACGATGACGTAGGAAGCAATGGCAAGCCGCGCCTGCGGCAATCGATTGTCGTTCCCAAACCAGTAAGACACGAAAACCCTCGCGCGCGAGGAGTCCTCTCAGGACTGCTTATTTCGTTCCATTACGCCGGACTAGACTCGCGTCACGAAAAATCTACAGCGTGGGTTTCGAGTTGGCCCCATTGCAACCAGGGTCAGGCTCAAATTGTGCTTCGAAAATTTCCTCGAACCTGCGTGCAGCAGGCAGGTCTGGGCAACGAAAAAATCTTCGGGAGCTCCCGTACTATCGCCGGACTCCAGCCGCACGATACGGCAGAGTCATTTTTAAACCTACCACTTGCGCCGAGGGGCCGCAAGCCGTCCGCGAGGACAGGTTCCAGGTTTGAACCGGGGGGTTGGCGAACTTCGCGGAGAACAGGTTGCGGCAGCGACAGGCACACGCTATGGTAGAAAATTCTCCTATGCGTCGCGAAACCGACCCGGAAAAGCCGTTGCGCCTGGCGCTGATTGGCATGTCCGGGGCCGGGAAAACGTTCTGGACAAAGAAGTTAGCGGAGAAGGGAGTTCCGGCGATTTTTTGCGATGACCGCATCGAACAAAGGCTCGCATCGCGGCTGGCGCCGGGCGGATATTTAGGAATCAACGGCGTGGCCGCTTGGATGGGATGGCCAGACAGCGCCAGGTACGCGGAGCGCGAAGCGGAGTACCTGGCGGAAGAGATTCACACGCTGGATGAGGTTTTGCAAGAGCTGGAGAGCGTGATTTACGCGGGAAATCATTTGCTAATGCGCTTGCGGCGGCAGATGACGATTGTGTACTTGGCGGCGACGGCGGAAGAACGGCAACTGCAGATTGAAAGATATTTGAACGATCCGAAGCCGGTGCTGTGGCGTGGCGCGTTTCAAGCGAAAACCGGAGAAACGCCGCGGGAAACAGTGGCGCGGTGTTATCCGGCGCTAATCGAAGCGCGGCGAACGAGCTACGAAGCGCTGGCGCATTGCACGCTGCAAGTGGCGGCGCTGCGCGATGGGACGATGGACGCTGACGCGTTTTTGAAAATGGTTGAAAGCAAGCGCGCGCGAGCTAACTGAGAGAGTCGTCGTGGAGTGAAGTCGCTTGAGATACCGGAGCACATCGCGAAAAGCGCCGCTGACTTCTTTGCGAGGAGCAGTGCTGCGCGGGCTCGCGCCCGACGGCGGGCTGTACATGCCAGCGGAGATTGCGCGGCACTCGGCGGAAGAACTGGAAGAGTTCCGGCGGCTGCCGTTCACGGAAGTTTGTTTTCGCGTGGTGAAGCCGTTCGCCACGCCCGATGTGCCGGAAGAAGTGCTGTGGCAGATTGTGAGCGAAGCCATCAATTTTCCGGTGAAGCTGGTTTCGTTGTCGCCGGGGCTGCACATCCTGGAGCTGTTTCACGGACCAACGCTGGCATTCAAGGATTTTGGCGCGCGGTTCATGGCGCGGCTGATGGGCTATTTCGTGCGCGGCGAATCGCGGCCGCTCGAGGTGCTGGTGGCTACTTCGGGGGACACAGGAAGCGCCGTGGCGCACGGGTTTCTCGGCGTGCCGGGAATTCGTGTCGTGATTCTTTATCCTTCGAAGCGCATCAGCGAAGCGCAGGAGAAGCAGTTCACCACGCTTGGGGAAAACATTACGGCGCTGGAAGTAGCAGGCACCTTCGACGATTGTCAGCGGCTGGTGAAGCAGGCGTTTTCCGATGTCGAGCTGAACAAGACTGCGTTTCTGACTTCGGCGAATTCCATCAACATCGGGCGGCTGCTGCCGCAGATGTTTTATCATGTGGCGGCATACCGGCAACTTCCGGTGGCGTCGGTGCCGCTGATCGTGTCCGTGCCCAGCGGAAATTTCGGCAACTTGACGGCGGGAATTTTTGCCAAACGCATCGGCTTGCCGGTGATGAAGTTTATTGCTAGCACGAACATCAACGACGTGGTGCCGCAATATTTGCGAAGCGGACAATTTTGCCCGCGCCCGGCGAAGGCCACGTATTCGAACGCGATGGACGTGGGCAATCCCAACAATTTTCCGCGGCTGCTGGATTTGTGCCGGGGACGGCTCGAATACGTGCAAAAAGAAATCTGGGGACACGCGGCGACCGACGAAGAAACCCTATGCGCAATGAAGAAGGTTCACGAACGGTTCGGATACCTTGCCGACCCTCATACCGCCGTCGGCGTTTTTTGCTGGGAGGCGTACAAGCTGGAACACGCAGAGCCGGCGCAGGGGTTGGTTTTGGCCACCGCGCATCCGGCGAAATTTGCGGACGTGGTTAGAAAAGCGATTGGCGGCGCGCCGCCACTGCCAGACCGGCTGGCTGGGTATCTCAAGCGCGAGAAGCTGTCGCTGCCAATGTCTAGTTCTTACGAGGACTTCAAGCAATTTCTAGTGAGTCTGTGATCTATTAAGGACCGCGTTGCCGCAAATCCCCGGATTGCGATGGATCACCGGAGTTTTGCAATGTTCTTCTATCCCTGAAGATAATCTTCTTTCTCAATCCTGCTTTCGACTCCGAAATCAGCCAAAGTGGTCATCATCTGTCCCACGGATAGCCCAGCAAGTTCCGCTGCTTTGCCAAGAGAAGCTTCGCCGGCACGCTATTTTTCAACGGCCAATAAGACACGACCGCGGGTCACAAGATCTCGAACAGTCTTGGAGTGAATCTACGACGGGCGGCGGAGGCGATCCAGGAGGACGAAAAGAAATACGGCGACGAGGGCGTTGAGGAGTGCGGCGCCGATGAGATGCAAGGTGAACCAGGGTTCGGGCTGGGCGAGCAAAATGCGCCTGGTCAAGGAAATCACACCCTGATGGACGACGAAGAAACCGGCAGTGAGCGCAAACCGCGCTGCGGGATGTTCGGTGTCCAAACGGGCGCCGATGGAAGAAGCCAGATAGCCGATAATCGTTTTCGCGATGCCGTACAGTCCGAGTGGCACGGTGGGACCGCTGAGACTGTCTTGCAATAACCCCACGGCCGTACCCAGCAGTAGTCCGGCGGCGGGGTTGCGCCGGCTGAGGCCGAAATAAGTCACGCCGAGTAAAGGTAAATCCAGAAGGGCCGCCCTGGTGAAATGCAAAGGAAGCCAGGCCTGAACTACCAGCATTAGCAGCATGCTGATGACAATCGCCCCGCTGCGGAACTTGTGCACCTCGATGTGGGACTCGCCCATGCGGAGGTCAAAGGCGCTGTTCATGGGTTAGCTGCCGGAGTGGAATTCGATGCGGCGGGCACTGCAGGCTTTACGGCCACGGCTTCGGGTTCCTTCAGGGGATGGAGCGTGAGAAGAACGAGCACTTCTTCGAGTTTTTCGAGATTCGCGGCCGGCTTGATGCGAATCTGCTTGAAGGAATTACCGGGCTTGATTTCGGTAATGGTCCCGACGGGGAGGTCGCGCGGAAAAATGCGGTCCATGCCACTGGTGACCACGCGCGCGCCCAAGTTGACGTCGTCGTCGTTAGGAACATACTTCATTGCGAGCAACGGCTCACCCACGCCGCCCACGGGACTCTGGATCCCCGAATCTGCGAGTTTAGCCCCCACGCCGCTTTCCTTGTCCGTTAGCAGGAGCACTCGAGAGGTGTTTGGATACGCCTCGATGATTTTTCCGACCACTCCATCGGGCGTGATGACGCCCATATTTCCGCGAATGCCGTCCTTTTCGCCCCGGTCGAGTTCAATGGTCTGGCTGGCCGTTCCCGCGCTGCCGCCGATAACACGCGCGGCAACCATGGGCACATCCGCTTGCGATTCGCGGAAATGGAGCAACCCGGCAAGACGGTCGGCTTCGGCGGCCTTTCCCTCGACTTGGGAGATACGCAGTTTCAGCGCGTCATTTTCGCGGCGCAGGTCCTCGTTGTCCTTCTTGGCCCCGCGCAACGCAAAGTAGTTGCGCCACGTGTCGCGAAACGAGCCGAACACGTAGGAGCCCGCGCGCTCGAAGGGGGAGACCGCGCCAACCGTCCAGGAACGAATCAGGCGCCCCTGGGAATCGCGCTTGATCTGCACAGCGAGAAGGAGCACTTGGAGGAGAACGACTCCCACGAGCAAGACCAGCGATTTGTGACGAGAAGGCATGACAGTCTTAAAAGTCGACAGTTAACGGTTCACAGTTATCAGTTCAAAACCAAGATATTCCGCTTCGGCGAGTGAGCTGGGAAGAAAACTCTCGCGTTTTGGATTCCGCGAAAAAACTGTTTCTCGACTGAGTACGGATCACGGAAAAACTCTTCAGTCGATACAAACCATGCGCAGCAATTTGAAGTCGCTGAGCATTTTTCCCGTCCCGAGCACCACCGACGCCAGCGGATCATCGGCGATGGAGACAGGCAAGCCAGTTTCTTCGCGGATGCGCTTGTCAAGATTCTTCAGCAGCGCGCCACCGCCGGTCAACACGATGCCGCGGTCGCTGATGTCCGCGGAGAGCTCCGGAGGCGTGCGCTCGAGCGCCACGCGCACGGCATTCAAAATTGTGGCCACACATTCGCTGAGCGCTTCGCGGATTTCACTGTCGTCGATGGTCACGGTGCGCGGCACGCCTTCGATGAGGTTGCGGCCTTTCACTTCCATGGTAAGCGGTTTCTCCAGCGGATAGGCCGAGCCAATTTCCATTTTGATTTGTTCGGCGGTGCGCTCGCCGACGAGCAAGTTGTACTTGCGCTTGAGGTATTGCATGACGGCCTCGTCCATCTCATTGCCGGCGACGCGCACGGAACGCGAATACACGATCCCGCTCATGGAAATGACCGCAATATCAGTGGTGCCACCGCCAATGTCGACCACCATGTTGCCGGAAGGCTCTTCAATCGGCAGGCCCGCGCCAATGGCCGCGGCCATGGCCTGTTCCACCAAATAAACTTCACTGGCCCGCGCGCGATACGCAGAGTCCTGCACGGCGCGTTTTTCCACCGGTGTGATTTCACTGGGCACACCGATGACGATTCTCGGATGCACCAGGACACGCCGGTTATGCGCCTTCTGGATGAAATACGTCAGCATTTTCTCGGTGACTTTGAAGTCCGCAATGACGCCATCTTTCATCGGTTTGATAGCCACCACGTTGCCCGGAGTGCGTCCCAGCATTTCCTTGGCTTCGCGTCCCACGGCGACCACTTCGCCGGTGGACTTGTTGATGGCCACGATGGAAGGCTCATTCACCACGATGCCTTTGCCGTGCGAGAACACCAGAGTGTTTGCCGTGCCCAGGTCGATGGCGAGGTCGGACGAAAACAAACTGAACACCGACCTCAGGTTGTAACCGTTCTTGTTCATTCCTACTTCCCCCCGCGGAGAAAGACTCTCCGCCCTCCGGCCGGCAAAAGCGCTGCGGGCTGCGCGATCAGCCTTCCTTAGCTATTGTCTCCGGGCACCACGACCAGCGCAAAGCGCCAGGGTCTGTCGTTCGGAATTCTACTTCGGCACGACGATGGAAACCTGCGCATGCCCCGTACCGCCACGGCGGTTCTGCCCCACCACCACAATAGTATGCTGTCCTGGCTCCAACGGCTCAGTGAAATGACGAAAAGTGCCGTCGGGCGCAATATTGGGAACCGGCTGACCGTTCACAATCAATGCCGCGCCCGGTTCGGTCTTGCCGATAATCTCTGCCACTCGTCCATGAAGCTGGTAGCCGGTTATCTCGAGGACCATGTCCTGGGATTTGCCCTGGGCCACCAAGGTGAATCTGTAAATGACCCCCAATTCGCTGGACTGTTTCTTGGCGTCCGTGGCCGTCACGTTCCAGAAATAATCGCCGGCGTCCAACCCGGTAACCTCCACGCTCGTTGCAGTAATGTTTGGTTTGTCCACGATGGTCCTCGTGAACATCGTTGTGGTGCTGACCCGCAACCGATAAGAAACCGCGTCCTGAACGGGCTTCCACTCAAAGTGTACCGCGGCCTTCCGAGGATTTTCCGCGATAATCGGAGCGAGGTTCAGCGGCTCCACAAGTTCGGGCGGCTTCAGCACCATGGATTTTTGAATTGCGCCGGTGCTGGGAATGGTGGCTTTTTCATACTGCGCTAGATCGATTCTCTCCTGGCCGCGCTGCACTTGCGCGCTGCCGCTGGAAACCACGACTTCGCTTTCCTTCTTCGCAGGATCAAACTTTACGTCCACTCGGCTGTTGGAATGCAATTGCGTGGTGGCGTCCTCCGACCGCACGACGGCTTTGGAATCCGGAGACCTCAAGTTCGGCGTAGCCAAATCGACCTGGCCCGTTTGGATGCTCACGGCCACGCTGGTAGGTTTGTTGCTTTCCGTGAAGTTCTCCTCTACGGTAACAAGCGTATCCGGTTTGATGGTGTAAAACGTACCGTCCGCAAAGGTGATGCGCGCGTCACTGTCGGAACCGGTTTGCACTAGATCACCCTTGTCCAGCGGCGTACTCAGGGTGGCATCCACCCATTGCACGGAGTTGACTTTCTTCACTTGGACGCGGCCCTCGAGATTCACAAATCTCGCGCGCTTTTGATCCGCGTCGACAGGGTCGGCATCGGGATTGCCTACGGATCTGTCGATTTTGTTAATGAACGCGGTGTACAGCTCCGGCTTAGCGATATAGATCCCGCCGAAAATGACAGCCAACGCAAGAAGAGCATACATGATCACCGTTTTATAGGTGACCGTTGTCCAATACACCTCAACGCGCGGGACTTTCTGATGCGGCTGGGTGTGCCTCGGGTCAATGGGGGAATGTATTGTCACGGATAGAGTCGCTCGCAAATCTCCAAATTTAGAATCTAACACAAGGGGCGGTGCGCTCTAAAACTGCGAGGCACCGGCGTAGTCAAACTACAAATAGCGAATGGGAAGCTCGGCGTCCTGGACTCTTGCACGTACGTACTCTGTACTCGCGGGCAGGTCATTCGGTGCCGCAACTTCAATTCTTTGGCCGGATGAAAAAGCGTTGTTTGTCCATCGATGCCGGCACGGCGACATCAAAAAACACCACCATCATTTCATCGTAAGTTTGCTCGCCCCAGCGCACCGTCGCGCCGGGGTCCGGATTGTGCGGGTTCTTCTCCGAATTGTCGTACCACGCCACGGCTTGCAACTCCGTTCCAGCCTTCAGAAAGCGCGGCTGAGCCAGGCGGTAACTCATCTGCCGGTGAAAGTGGTAATTAACGTGAAGCAACGGCTCAATTTCATAGGCCGGCTTGCCCGCTGCATGCTTATTTCTATGAATGAGGTTGTATTCGAAACGTTTCCCTCGCAAATGCATGTGTGGCATGAAACTGAGCAGGGTCGTGTCCTTTGGCAGAGTTCCGCGAGCCTCGACGCGAAAATTGGGATCGCCCGGAGGAATCAGAAAGTGATCATTTGTGAGTTGTAGAGTAAGTACGCGCCATGTGGGGACCTGTTTTGAAAGAATCAATCCGATGCTTGTGCGATCGGAAGCGGCGTGGCCGTTGGTAGTGTAGTGCATTTGAAAAACGAGGTCGGAACCGGCGGGAATAAACTGGGCCATATCCGCGGGCCATTCGTCGGGCGAACTGCCCGGCGCATAGACGAGCAGGATGTCGCTGTCGGTCCAAAGCGCGCCGCGGCGGTCGTCCGGATCGTTCAAAGTGGAAGCAGTGAAGGGAATTCCCACGGGTGCGTGGCGCAACCAGCTCGAATCTGGCGGGCGTATGTACACGACAGCGTGGTGCACGTTCGAACGCAAGCTGGGCAAAACTTCAGACATCCGGACCCAGCGGTCTCCCGCAAAATGCGTGGGCGCAATTTCGTAGGTGTACTCGATGTCGCCGCTGGCAGGCAGCGACACCGGTTGCGGCATGGACAAAACCAAATCCGGTTCCGAAATGCTCCAATTCTCTGCCCAACGGCGGAGCGGTGGCGCGTCTTTTTTGTCGCCCGCTGGTGCGTTGGCTTCCGCCCAGGCCGCAAGGGTGGCGATTTCCGCCGCGCTCAGGGAAGGATCGTTCGCAAATTTTCCGACCGCTGGATCAGCAAACCAAGGTGGCATGGATTTTTGCTCCACGGCGTGCCGAATCGCGCCAGCGTAAGGCTTCGTCCGCTCATACGATTCAAACGGCATCGGAGCGATAGAGGCTGCGCGATGGCAACTTTGGCAGTCCTGCTGAAGAATTGGCAGAACGTCACGATAAAACGTTGGCGGGGCAGTGCCATTTTGCTGCGCGGCTGAGCCGCTACTAACGATGCGGAGCGCCAGAAACAGCACGATAATCATTCCAAATCGGAGCTGAAGCGACCTAGTTTTGAGCATTGCACGATTTAGATCCGCCAATTGGCTACTGTATTTGCTGGTGGCGCGCATCGCTAGGGACTCATCAATCATCAAAATGAGTCTCTACGCCGCCGCACATCGATTGTATTTGAGGAGGATGCGAGTATCTCCTATAATATCCTATAATATCAAGTTTGTCTACCGACCGTGGAGAATCATCGGATGGCTGGCCCAAAAGATAGAAGCAAATTGATGAAGCGCATCTTTTTCGGCGCGGCGGGTATACTTCTTGGCGCCGGTATGCTGCTTTACCTGGTTCCGCAGGGACCTACTACGGGCGAAGTTCCTACAGACACGGTCGCCAAGGTGGGGGACGAGTCGGTTACGGTGCAGGATATCCGCCAGCAACTCAGTCAGATTGAGCGCAGCAATCAAGTGCCCAGGCAGTTGGAGAGCTTCTAC
>QHYJ01000378.1 GCA_003223255.1 Acidobacteriota bacterium
CCATCATATCCCCGCGCTACTTCCGGAGGTGGGGTCGGCGATTGCGGCCGTACTCGACCGTGCGCGTGAATTGCACGAGCGGCTCCCCCAGGAGCCCGCGACATTCACACACCGGGACCTCAAAACCGAACACATCTGGGTTACTTCTGACGGGCTCACAGTGATGGATTTCGACAGCTCTCGCCTGGCCGACCCGGCACTTGATGTGGGATATTTCCTGGCTGATTTGCAGTTCCGGCACGCCGCCTGGCCGCAGGCTGGATTAGAAATGGCGCGCGAAAGCTTCCTTGCGGGGTACGCCCCTGGCGCGCCCAAAGAGCGCTTGACCCGCGCTCGTCTATACGAGGCGGTCGAATTGGTCAAATGTGCAGTTCGCCGGGTCCAGGTGTTCGAGCCCGATTGGGCGTCCCGTACGGCTGGGCTGGTCGAACGTGCCCAGGCTGTGATAAACGATCTTGAGCGTATCCTCGGTGGTTTACCCGTGCGGATTTGCCCGCGCGGCCCCTTCCCTCTTCGTGCATGCGACAGGCATCGGGATGCTTCAGTCACCCAGGACCCGCAACGCGGAGCAACAGAAATCTGGAACGAAAATCGACACCACAGGTATGCGCATCGTCGGCGAAGCCCTGTCGGGGACACGCGAACTGGGGAAGACCTCCAGGGGATGCTGCTCTCCCCCACGGCGCGAAGGATGTTACGAGATTCCGTGAGGGCACTGCTATCTCCTAGCGCTGTGCTGGGGCGGTGTAACCTACGCGACGTGCGATTCAGGCCCGGGCGCAAGCTGACCGCCTATCTTGATGTTCGAGTGCGCGCCGGGACTGCGGAGGAATATCGTGTTCGCCCCATCACAGTAACCTGGGGCTCGAATACTGACGCGAAAGGGCACGAAGAAACGGTCGATCTTGCGCAGATGCAGGCCGAGGCGGTGCGCCACGGCGTGGTGGCGCCATTCCAACAACTCACGGCGGATTATCCTGAGTGGAACATGCATGTCCGTGTCTCCCCGCTGGACGCGCGATTCCCCCAGCTTGTTCGTGTGTCGGATCCGCGTTACGTGCGCGCTATGCTCGCGGAGACCTCCGCTTCGGGTAATGCAGGATCGGATCAGCGTCGAATCAGCGAGTACACGGTTCGACCTGTCAGATATCGACCCGGTAAACGACACGTGCTGCGCTACGACCCAGTAGATCCGGTAAAGGCAGAGGCCGTATTCGCCAAGCTTTACGCCGGCGAGCGCGGGGCACAGGCCTTCCGCATGGCAAATCGGACAGCAGACTGGCTGGCAGAGCGTGGAGAGGGTGTGAATTCCGTTCGGCCGATTGCGTATGTGGTCGAAGACGCGGTTGTCCTTTACCCGAGAGTTTTCGGCGCGCCCCTTTCCAGCCACCTGTGGTGCCCCAGCGACGGCCTTGCTCGTTGCTTGGAGCGAACCGGGGCGGCTCTCAACGCTTTGCACCGCCTGCCGAGTACAGTTACCGGCCCGCTCGACGTTCGTAATTTTGCGACCGAGATTCAAGCGATCGCGCGGGCGAGTTGTCATATCCCTGCGCTGCTGCCGCAGCTGGGCGCAGCGGTTGAGGCACTCCTCGACCGTGCGCGTGAATTGCACGAGCGCCTGTCCCAGGAGTCACCAACATTCACACATAGGGACTTCAAGTCCGAGCATGTGTGGGTTACTCGTAGCGGGGTCACGCTGATCGATTTCGATCTCTCTCGCTTGGCCGACCCGGCACTCGATGTTGGAACGTTCCTGGCCGATCTGCACTGGTGGCACGCGACCTATAACATGCCGGGACTGGTCCAGGCGCAGGAGCGTTTCCTCGCCGGATACGTCCCCGGCGCCCCCATGGAGCGCTTGATCCGGGCCCGTCTGTATGAGGCAATCAAGCTGGTTAAAATGACTGTCCTACGCGTGCACTTGTTTGAGCACGACTGGGCGTGCCGAACCGCTTTACTGGTTGGCCGTGCTCAGGTGGTGATGAACGATCTCCAACGTATCTTCGGTTTGCCCGCGCAATTTAAACCGCGCTCAGCTGCGTAGGGCATGTTGTGGTCGCAAAAATTCCATCCGTGCGTTCATCTGATAGAGAAAGTTGGCACTTATCTTTTGTACTTCTCTACCTCGCGAGAACAGAAAAGCGCCAGAAAGCCTTCTCCATTCGGCTGCCTCTGTGCCATCCTGGACGGCCCATGTCACGCTTCTTCCACAACGCGGTGCGCTCATTCACGTCGTTGTTCGGCTTCGTTACCGATTTGATGGGCGATGGACTTCGTTCCTCTGCCTGACCGTCCGTTCGCATTCAGCCCTCAGCGCGGAAGTCCTGTTCCTGCGAAAGCAGCTAGCCTTCTATGATCACGAGCGAAGCGGTTCCCTTACTCTATTTGCCTCCGCAAGCGCCCTCGGCTACACTCTCTCTGCCTTAGCCGCGGGACTCCTCAGGGGGAGTCGGACAACATGCCTGGACTTTTGCAGCGCTTCCTGCCGCGCGAAGAGGGTTTCTTCGATCTCTTCGCCAAACAAGCCGCCAACATCCACGAGGGGGCCAACGCTCTGCTCAAAATGCTTGAGCGTTACACAGGCGTTCCAGAGCAGGTGCAGATTGTCAAGGCCTTCGAGCACGAAGGCGACGAAATCACCCACGCCATTTTCACCAAGCTCAATCAGACCTTTATCACGCCCTTCGACCGCGAGGATATCCATGAACTCTGCAGCCAGCTTGACGATGTGATCGACCTCATCGACGCCGCTGCCAGCCGCTTTGTTCTCTATCGCGTCGACTCCGTTCGCCCCGGCACGCTTGATCTCATTAAAATCCTGGTCGCCGCCACCGTCGAAGTCGAAGCCGCCGTCCGCGCCCTGGGAACTCCCGACAGCGCCCTCAAGCATTGCATCGAGATCAACCGCTACGAAAACGACAGCGACCGCGTCTGCCGCACCCTGATCGCTCAGCTCTTCGACGAGGAAAAAGACTCTGTCCAGATCATTAAGTGGAAAGAGATTTACGAAGTCATCGAAACCGCCGTCGACAAGTGCGAAGACGTCGCTAACGTCATCGAAGGCGTCATCCTCAAGTCCGCGTGACTTCGCCAATGTCGCGCCTCGTCACACCTTCCCGTTGGCAAAAGCCTGTCATCCCGACCGAAGCAGGCCAACTCTTCTTCGCGCCAAGTAGTTGGCCTGGGGAGCGGAGGGATCTCTCTTCCATCTTCAATGCAAACACCGGCGAGGCGTGTCCGTGACTAGTTTCTCCCTCCTCCTCGTTGTCATTATTCTCACCCTCGCCTTTGAGTTTTCCAACGGCTGGCACGACGCTGCCAATTCCATCGCCACGGTGGTCTCCACCCGCGTCCTAAAGCCTTTCGCCGCCGTCGCCTGGGCGGCCTTCTGGAACTTCTTCGCCGCCTTCTTCTTCGGCACGGCCGTCGCCAGCACCATTGGCAAAGGCCTCGTGCACATCGAGATGATCAACCAGCAAGTCATTCTCGCCGGCCTCCTGGGCGCCATAACCTGGAACCTCACCACGTTAATTCTCGGCCTTCCGACAAGCTCTTCTCATGCCCTCATGGGTGGCTATGGCGGCGCCGCTGTCGCTCACGTCGGCTATCAAGCGCTGATCCTCCAGGGTTGGGTTAAGCCTGTGCTTTTCATTTTTCTCTCGCCGCTTGTGGGCATGGTGCTGGCCATCCTTCTCACGACGATGACGAGCTGGATTGTGCGGCACCAGCGCCCTCTAAAGGTCGACCGCTGGTTTCGCAGGCTCCAGCTCTTTTCTGCCGCGCTTTTCAGCTTTGGCCACGGCGCAAACGATTCGCAAAAGGGCATGGGCATCATCACCGCCGCACTGGTCACTGGGGGGCTTCTCCAATCGAAAGGAGGCAAACTCCCGGTTCCTTCCTGGGTCGTGATCTGCTGCCCCTTGGCGATGGGCGGCGGCACGATGGCGGGCGGCTGGCGCATTATCAAGACCATGGGCCAGCGCATCACCAAACTCACTCCGTTTGGTGGGTTCTCTGCGGAGACCGCCGGCGGCATCACCATCGTCGCCAACGCTATTTTCGGGGTTCCGGTCAGTACCACACATACGATTATCGGCGCTATCGTCGGAGTCGGAGCTTCCCGCCGACTCACCGCCGTTCGCTGGGGTATCACGCGCCGCATTGTCTGGGCTTGGATCCTTACCATCCCCGGCGCAGCCCTTTTTGGCGCCATGCTCTTCAAGGCCCTAATTCACGTCCTTCCTTAGACTTACATCGGCCCGTTTCCCCTTGCTTCTAAAAACTCTTGGCCTTTCCGCATTGTTTTTGCTACATAGGCGTGGTTCACCAAAGGAGGTCCCCATGAGCAACGGCACCACCCCGGCACCTGAAAGTTCCTCGGCATCGAATCTCGCTCTTCTCATCTTTCGCGTGGCTTGCTCCCTGCCAGTTCTCTACCATGGCAGCGCCATTTTATTTGGCGCTTTCGGCGGCCCGGGGCCGGAGAATTTCGCCAAATATGCGCATGCTCCCGTCATCGTTGGCTATCTGGTCGGGTTGGCTCAATTTGCTGGTGGCTTGGCTATTCTTCTCGGCGCTATGCAACGCATCGGCTCCGTCTGCGTCATCATCGTCATGATTGGCGCCATCTATCTCGTTCACCTGCCCCACGGCTTTGACATCGGTAAAGGCGGCATGGAATTCGCCCTCACGGTCTTGCTGGTCGCTGTGGGCCTCCTGGTAACCGGTCCAGGATCGTATTCGCTTCGCGGCGTTCTCCCAGGCGGCCTGAAAAAACTCTGAGCAGTTCTGCCCGCAGCCCATTTCGTAGGGGCGGGCTTGCCTGCCGGGGAAGGCTTGCCCCGCCCGCCGAAATGTATGTCGCTCGAGCCAAGCGGGGTGCATCTTGACAGAAAATGCGCAACTTCCTTTCTCTTGGGACGGTAAAAGCTTGCACAAAGCCGAGCCACCTCAGCCTGTAACCTTATTTGAATCAACAATTTGCTTGGAAATTCCTCCTGGTAGCAGGCATGCATCAGTCCCGGCGGCGTGGCTATGCTCATCCGAACGAAATCCGAAGCCGAAACCTTTCAGAGGTTCTTGAACGGGGAGCACCTATGGTCCTGGCCGAATGGCAGGGTTCAATTGGGGCAAAGCTTTCCCGACCTGACCATCATCAATCATCTGG
>QHYJ01000383.1 GCA_003223255.1 Acidobacteriota bacterium
TGATCGCGCCTTAGACGAAACTAAAGAAATCGTGGACATGCCGGACAAACGTGCGTCGCTACTCGTGCGACTAATCATGCAAAACAAAGGCAGATTAGCGAAGAACAAGCGGGATATGTTTTCAGAGGTCACTGACGAAGAACTGGCACGCATAGAGAGAGCCATCGCCACGGCGGTGGAATGAGACGATGACTTTGGTGAGGGAAACCGTGACTGTCGAGATAGAGCGGCTTGCGAGATAAATTGATGTCGAGCGACCAGATGACGCGCGGATTAGAAATGATCGCTGCAGTGGCGGAGAAAGTCGATCTGCATCTTGGGTCGAGGGCCGTCGACTTGTTTCGCGGAATCGTTCGCCTCTCATTTGAAAAGGAAGTCCAGAGTGAACGCTGCGCTAACGAGTCCGACGGTGCGTGCGAATTGCCGACCTGAACTGGCAAGATGGGCCGTAGGCCTTGTAATCGCTGAGTAGTCGAATTCTCCGCCGAGATGCACAATGGCGGCCTCGGTTTAACCACTCTCAAGGAGGCTTTGCTCGCAGAACCCTTAAAGAAATAAGTGAGCGCGACTTGCAAAGCGCGCTCCTTCCTCGATCATTTTCGCCTCCGCCGAAAACCGCAATCACGCAAAGCCGGTTGCGTGCTAGTGACAGCGGCTTGAAGTTCTCTCCTCAATTTGACTGAAACCCACCAGAGAAGACTTTTCAAGCATCCGATGACCGAAATCACGCCCTTATCAAAATCAATGGGCCGCATTTAGCTCTTTGAGTGTGTCCTGCACGCCGCTACGAATCTCGGCGCGCCGCTGCTCGGTATCGGACCACGACGACAGAGGCGCTTTGTGAGAATCAATCATGGCCAGCGCCTTTTCCGTGTACTGGCGCGCCAGATCCTTCTGTCCATTTTCCAAATACGCATCGGCAAGGTTATAGTGCGCGTCGGCCGAGTCCGGATACGCGAGGAGGTTGAGCTTGAAAATCTCAATCACTGTATCTATCTGCATCTTGGCCTCGCGCAACTGGCCAGCCTTCCTCTCCGACTCGCCTTCGCGCACATGGTCTTCGCCTATGATGTCGACGTTAACTTCCGGCCACAACTGCACCTGGGGATCTCTCTGCCGGGCTTCCATCAGTTGCTGCTTGACGCGCGCGACTCCTTCGGACGTCCAGAGTTGATTGAGGATTGCCGCAGATGCCAAGGCGTCCGCTGGCGCGTGCCCCGGCGTTTTGATCAGCGTGGTTACAAGCCAATCCACGATGATGCCGGGCAGCTCGGGATGGGGCTTGAACAGGTCAGTTCCGTGGCCGCCGTTGGCGGGAACTTTGCTGGCATGGTTTCATACCATATCCAGGGCGCGTCTTGTGCAGCCGAATAGTGCACGAACTTCTTCCCCGGGCTGGAGGAGTTGATGTAGAGCCATTCCATCGCCTCGACCGTGGGAGGGTATTCGTCGTCGTCGGCCGCGACGAATAGCCCGGGCAGTTGTGACGCCTGCCGCAGGAATTGCAGGCCGTCTTGGAGGGTCTCTCGGGAAAGCAATACCAGCGATTTCACCTCGGCAGAGTGTTGACGCGCTACTTCGACGGAATGGAGGACGCCGAACCACCCGGCTCCTCCCACGCCGATGACGTCGCGCTTGACGCCTGGCTGCGAAACCAAGTATTGAAACGCTGTTTCAACGTCGCTAGGCCACATGGGGCGTACCTTTGCCCGCTCCGCGTCCGTCAGCTTGGTATAAGGCGTGCCGCTTTCGCCAAATCCGCGCATATCGAGCGTAAGTGTGTTGATTCCAACCGCAGCCAGTCGCCCGGCCAGTTCATCCCAGGCTTTACGTGTTCGGTTGCTCTGGTGCAGCAGCAGCACGGCAGGGCCTGGCTTGGCCGCGGCAAAGTAGCTGGCCCTCAGGATGGTTCCGTCACCCGCCTTCAGGTCAACCACACGTGGAGCTGGCTGCTGCGGCTGTTGCGCCTGAGGGGCGCGCGCCGCGGCGCTTCTTACGCCTTGTCCCACGGCGGCTACGGTAAAGATGACTGCTGCGAACCGCAACGGCGTGAGTATTTGTTTCACTGGGGTCGTCTCCTCAATGCGTTTGCATGGATAAAGATAGCGATCGACACTTAGTCAGCCTTTCCGCGGCTGGCCGGCGACACAATTCCGTTCATGGAGGTATTCGACCATCTGTCCGTAGTGATCGTAGGCGTGAGCGACGCCGAATTCGGCCAGGCGCAGGCGAGTGGATTTGCTGTTCGGTGGAGACTGCAAGATGTTTTCAGAGGTCAGAGTGGCTGCGGCGCGGTGACCCAGGGCGAAGGAGTCTTTGAGGAACTTGATGATGTCGGCTTTGGTCTTCAAGTTCGCAGGGCCGTTTCCATTGTTTAGACCTTCAGGGAGTTTTTTGCCGGTAAGCGGGGACTCCCGAAGGATAAAAGGTAATCGTGGGAAGAGGCTAGCAGAATCAGATAGCAGTGTATTGATGTGGTATAAAAATCCTATGCGCCAAGAACAGCTCCAAGCCCAAATCGAAAAGGTAAAGGCCGAACTCCTCAAGCTCGGCCCCATGCGCCCCGGCTCTCTATCTCAACAGTATTCCGCCTGCCAGAAGCCCGGTTGCAAGTGCGTGGATCCCGTCCACCCACAAAAACATGGCTCCTTCTACCAGCTCAGTTGCACTCATCTCGGCAAGAGCACCACCCAGTTTGTTCGTCCTCAGTTTGTTCCGGAGGTGCGCAAGCAGCTCGCCAACTACAAGAAATTCAAAGCTCTCACCCAGCAATGGGTCACCCTGGCCCTCGAGCTTTGCAAGCTCGAAATGCAAAAAGCGCGCTCGGCCGCCCCGCCATCGGCGACTACCCACCCGTCTTGAGCTTTCACCTACTGGGTGAGAACAGCCGAATCGGCTCGCCCTTTGTTTTTCCGCATCAGGATTGGCTTCTCGTGCATTTTTTGCACATTTTTGCAGCAAAGAATCGCTCAACCAAGGTTAAAGTAAAACCCGCATCTATGATGCAGGCGCCGCTGTCACCTGCACCCCATGCGTCTCTGGACCGCCTGCGGAAGCGATCGAGCCGTGAACCTGTTCAGATATGTTCTTTGGAGAACGACTCTCTCCCGCGTTCGGGAACACCTTCGGGAAGTTTGTCTTTGTCTTGCTCTAAAATCCGAATACCTTCATCGAGCATCACCTCGGCGCATTTGCGCCACATGCGCTTCTTCCTCTTGACCTCGCCTCGCGCTTCGGCAAGACACCGCGCCGCCTTGTAGAACGCCAGATGCACGGCAACCTACGAATGGCCGCCCGAGGCGAGG
>QHYJ01000382.1 GCA_003223255.1 Acidobacteriota bacterium
AGTGCGAATACTGCGCAAATCTCCCGCGTTCACGGCCGTGGCAGTCATCACCCTCGCGCTCGGCATCGGAGCGAACACCGCCATCTTCAGCCTGATTGATGCTGCACTTCTTCGCTCTTTGCCCGTTCGCGATCCCCACCAGCTTGTCATTTTCAAATGGATCGCCCATAAGTCGCCAAACACAAAGGGATACTACAGCTATATGCCTTGCCCACCGACGGACACCGGCAAACCAACTCCTCGTACCAGTCCGTCACGCGACCAGGCAGGAGAACACGGCTGCTCGTTTTCGTACCCCATGTTTCGGCAATTTCAATCTCTTGCGAACACGTTTTCAGGCGTGGCCGCACTGGGTGGAGACATTGGCCTCAACCTAAGAGGAAACGGCCCGGTTACTATCGTCCGCGGGGAACTGGTCTCAGGAAAATTTTTCGACACGCTCGGAGTTGGGGCTGCGGAGGGTCGGACCTTTGGTCCTTCCGACGATATCGTTGGCGCTCCCGCTGTCGCCGTTCTTGGCTACGGCTATTGGCACAGCGCTTTTGGCGGGGACCCCAGGGTGATCGGAAGAACGATTTGGTTGGACAACATTCCGGTCACCATTGTCGGAGTTGCGGCTCAGAGATTCCCTAGTCTGGATCCTTCCAGACGCCGCGATATATGGGTCCCAATATCACTCGAACCGCGACTGGGGAAGAACCTCAATGGAACCATCGGCGGAGAACACCCTTCCGTTCGCGCCAATGACGATAACTGGTGGGTCTACATCGTTGCGCGCCTCAAGAACGGAGTTAGGCTTGGCCAGGCGCAAGCTGCTGCCGATGCTCTTTTTCGCAATGGCGTGTTGAGCGAATCGAAGACGCTCTTCAAGCCCGTGGACGATCCGCGATTGGCTCTAATGCCGGCACACCAAGGGTTGAGCGCACTGCGCGACCGTTTCTCGAAACCTTTGACGATTCTAATGAGCGCGGTAAGCATCGTGTTGCTGATTGCCTGCGCAAACGTAGCGGGACTGATGCTTGCACGGTCCTCAGCACGGCAGCAAGAGCTGACCGTGCGCCTAGCTTTGGGTGCCGGACGAGCGCGAATCGCTAAACAACTCATCACCGAAAGCATTCTTCTTTCCTTGGCAGGTGGCACATCGGGAGTTCTGCTCGCGTATTGGAGCGTCCGATCACTCGTCGCCTTCATGTCTCGTGGCGGGCTGTGGCCCTACCATTTAGCAGTACATCTGGACCTGCGCGTTCTCGCTTTTACCTCCTTTGTTTCCCTCCTTTGCGGGGTTTTGTTCGGTCTTGCGCCAGCGTTGCGTGGCACGCGCGTCAACGTAGCTCCTGCGCTCAAGGAAGGCCCCATTGGATTTACGGGGGCCTCATCACGCCAGGGACCGTGGAATTTGGGTGGAACCTTAGTTGTTGCACAGGTCGCACTCTCTGTGCTCATTCTGTCTGGCGCTGGTTTGCTGGTTCGCACCCTTCAGAATCTGAAAAGTATTGATCCCGGCTTTAATACCCAGAACGTTTTGCTTTTTGCGCTTGATCCGACACTCAACGGCTACACGAATGCGCAAATCGACAACCTCTACTCGCAATTACAGCAACGTCTGGAGGCGCTGCCGGGCGTTGTCTCTGCCAGCTACTCTTTTGATCCTCTGTTGAATGGAGATATTTGGTCTTCAACCTTTTCGATCCAAGGTGAACCCCCGGCAACTCACCACATGACCGACGCTTTGCAAATCGGGCCGAAATTCTTCGAAACTTTGCACATCCCCCTGCTCGCAGGCCGGACCTTGACCGCTCAAGATTTCACCTCGGCGCCAGGACCAACGTGGTGTCCCGCGGTCATCAACGAAGCATTCTCCCAGCAGTTTCTCAATAATCAGAACTGCGAGATCGTTGGAGTTGTTGGCAACGCGAGATATCAAACTTTGCGTGACGAAATCGCGCCAACGGTTTACGTTCCGCAGAAAGAAGGCGGCACGACCTTTGAGGTCAGGACTGCCGCGAATCCCGAAACGATTATTCCTGCAGTCCGAATCGTGGTGAGCCAGCTGGATAACAATCTCCCGATCTTTGACGTCAAGGCTCAATCTGCGCAGATTCAGGCGTCGCTTTCTCAGGAACGGCTGGTTGCGCGTCTGTCGAGCTTCTTTGCCGGCCTTTCGCTCTTACTCGCGTGTATTGGCCTGTATGGGCTTCTCTCCTACGAAGTGGCGCGGCGAACGCGCGAAATCGGAGTACGTATGGC
>QHYJ01000379.1 GCA_003223255.1 Acidobacteriota bacterium
GCAGAAATATTACCCGGTGAAAATAGCCTTGGCGAATATGCCGGTGGGACGCGGAGTGAATTTAATGGTTTACCCGATGGGGCATCGCAGCCCAGGATGGTCGCTCGGATACAACGCGGGAGAAGACACAATCCAGGGGAGTTTGCCAGGCGGGAACTACACGGTCGAGGCCAGTACGCAGGGAGAAGGGGAGATGACCGGCATGCTGAATTTTTCAGTGAAGGGCGAGCCGTTGGAAGGGCCAACACTGACTCTGGTGCCCGATGCGACAGTGAGCGTGAGAGTGCGGGAGGAGTTTCAATCGGTGCTGAGTAATTTTGTGACAGCGCAAACGATGCCGGAGAATTCGCCACCGACTGCAAGACGTTTTTCCAATGTTCATGTGAATTTGATGGCCATCGATGAACTCAACCCCTCGCGGCGCAACGCGACTTCCCGATTAGCCGAGGGCTCGGCAGGGCAAGAGTTGACGATTCCGAATGTGCGGCCAGGCCGGTATGAGGTCGAGGTGACGAGTGGAGCCGGATACGCTGCGTCGGTGCAGTGTGGCGGCAAAGATCTGACGCACGAGCCACTGGTGGTGGGATTAGGTGCAGTGGCGCTCATAGAAGTGGTGCTGCGGGACGACGGAGCGGAAGTCGACGGGGACCTTGAAGAAGGCAGTGGTAGCGGCAATCCCGAGGAGTCGCGGACGTTGTACCTGGTGCCAGCGGGAGAAACCGGCGGGCAGCCAAGGAGTATGCAGGCGTGGCAGGGTCAGGGTCAGGTCACCATGCAACAGGTTCCGCCGGGAGACTATGTGGCGCTGGCGTTTGCCGAGCGACAAGATGATTTGACGTATGGAACCGAAGAAGCGACACAGGGACTGTTGAACAAGGGCGGGAAGATGATCCATCTGGAGCCCAGACAAAAGGTGAGCGTAAAAGTAAAAGTGATTGGGGATGACGGGGAATAAAGATGGCGGCGCGGCGGTTGAGAGCGTGGATTAGGGTGTGCGGGTTGTGGTTGATGATGAACACCGCCGCGGCAGCTGGGCAGAATGCCCCGGTTCCGCCCCGCTCACAAAATGATTCCGTGCAAACGCAAGAATTCAAAATTGCTGGGACGATAGTGAACGCGGTCACGGGGGCGCCGCTGGAGCGTGTGAGAGTGTCGATCGCCAATACCCGAGCTCGAAACCAAAGGATCGAGATGGTGACGGGCGCGGGCGGACATTTCGAATTCACCGGAGTGCCCGCCGGAAAATATTCGTTGCAGGGAACGCGGCGTGGCTACCTGACGTCGTCCTACGAACAACACGAACAGTATTCCACGGCGATCGTAACCGGGCCGGAGTTTGCGACCGACAAGCTGGTGCTGCGCCTGATGCCCATGGGCGTGATTTCAGGACATGTGCTGGACGAGTCCGGCGAACCAGTGAGGAACGCGCAGGTGCAACTTTTCCTGGAGAACCACAGCGCGGGCATGAACCGGGTCATGGCAGTGACACGGGGTTCGAGCACGGATGACCGCGGGTACTTTGATTTTGCCGTTTTGCAACCCGGGAGGTACTTCGTTTCGGTGAATGCCACGCCGTGGTATGCCGTACATCCGGTGACGGCGCAGGGCGGAGACGGAAGCGCGCGAGGTGTTTCGCCGGTGCTGGACGTGGCATATCCCACGACATATTACGGCGGTGGAACGGAATCGGATAGCGCTGTGCCGATCGACCTGAAAGGCGGGGAGAAACAGGAGATCGAGATTCGCTTGAGGCCGGTGCCGGCGTTGCGTTTGATTGTGCGGGTTCCGGTGGATGCATCGGGTGAGAGCCCGGACCAGGCCAATGTTTTTCGATTTCCGGTGCTGCGGAAGCGCGTTTTTGATTCTGTGGAACCAGTGAACCCGGGGCAGGTTCAAACGCTGGCGCCGGGAGTGGTGGAATTGACGGGAGTGGCCGCCGGGCGTTACGACGTGAGAATTCAGAGCTCGAATCCGGAGGAGGTGCCGCATTTCAGTGAAATCGACCTGGAGCGTGACGGACAGGACTTGAACGCGGCGCAGGGCGAGACGCTCGCGAAGCTGACGGTGAGGGTAGAAGGAGAGGAAGCGTTGCCGAAGCAGTATGCCGTGGCACTGCGCGACGAGCGGCAGCGAATCGTGGCACTTGTGCAAGGGAACGCGAGTAAGCAGGTTTCTTTTCCGGCAGTGAAGCCCGGGAAGTACGTCATTGTGGTAATAGCGCCCGGGAAGAATTACGCGGTGACGCGCACGGCTTCCGGGGCGGGAGAAACGGCAGGGCATGAGGTGAATCTTGCGTCCGGTGCGGCGACGGAGGTGACAGCGCAGCTGGTGGAGGGCGTGGTTGGGATCGAAGGAGCGGTGGAAAAGAACGGCAAGCCCATGGCCGGGGTGATCGTGGCGCTGGTGCCGAAGGATCCGGACAGGAACCTGGAGTTGTTCCGGAGAGATCAGAGCGATTTCGATGGGACGTTTTTGCTGCGCGGAGTGGCACCGGGAACGTACACGATCGTGGCCGTGGAAGATGCCTGGGGATTCGAATGGCTAAAAGCGGGGGTGCTGGCGAGATACGCGCAGCACGGACAACAGGTCATCATTGGCGAGAACATGAGGGGAACAGTGCATTTGCCGGAGGCCGTGGAAGTCCAGGCGAAGTAGAAAGTGAGCGTTTTGGTTTAACGGCGGACAAGGGAGTCTTCGGGCGCTTCCTGATTCTTTAACGGCAGACCGAAGCCGTTCACGAGGTTGCTGCGGTGCTGAGAATTTGCCGCATCTCCTCACGCGTGCCACGGACCGGCGGACAATATCGCGGCAACTCCGTTCCAAGACTGGCTGCACTTCAAGAACGAGAAGGAAAACTGCGACGTTTACGTCGGCATGAACGCGCTCAAAACCGATACCTTCACCCGAACCAAAGATGACATTTTGCGATCCGGCATCTATACGTGGACCTTGACCACGGCCGCCCAAAATCCCTGGCCGCCATCGAGCAATCAGACCTCGTGCCGAAGCCGAGCTACGTCCTCAACACTTCACCCGACAAGTTCCAGGTCATCTGGAAGATAGAAGAAGCACCGTCACCGCAAGCCGAGGCAATGCTGCACGCAATAGCAGCACAGTTCGACGGCGATCTCGCCGCATCGCGGCCTGCCCGATTGAAAAATTCGCCTGGATGCCGGTCCTCATATATGCACTGTACAGCGCGCTTAGCTCATTGCTGAAGACACCGAAAGACCACGCGTCCGAGACGATATGATGCATGCTGATCAGCAGCACGTGATCCTGTTCGGCCTTCCGGATCAAACGCCCCCGGATCGGCGGGCCAGTCTCCAGGTCGAAAGATGTACTGGCCTCTTCGGCTATCAGCCGGTCGAATTCTTCCGCTGCCTTCTCGCATTCCCGAAGGTCATGCTCTCGGAGGTGAAACTGACTGTCGTGCTTGCCAATAATCCGTTGCACTGGGTTCCCATCGACCAGCCTGAAAACGGTACGTAACGCCTCATGCCGTGCCACGATCTCGTTCAACGCTTGCCGAAGAGCGATTCGGTTTAGTTCGCCCCGTAAATGTAAGCTTCTTAGGCTCTGATACGCCTTTCTACCGCCCTCCGTCTGGGCCAAGAGCCACAACCGCTCCTGCGCAAACAATACGGGTAGATCTCTTCCGCGTTCGACTATCGGGATATAGCCGCTGCGGATAATCGGCCAAAGTTGAGGATCCTGGTTGTGGACAGCGTTCGGCTACGCGAAGTAAAAGAGGTATTCATCGTATTACTCATACCGCAGTGCCTCGATGGGGTCGAGCCGCGCGGCGCGGTGGGCAGGCAAATACGATGCGAGGCCAGCCGCGGAGCCCAGCACTCCAATTAACATCAACGCCGAGCCCACATCGAGAGTGCTCGTCGCGAAAATCTTAGTCTGAATCACGCGCAGCAGGACAAAGCTCACGATCAAGCCTGCCGCCAGCCCAAGCACCACCAGACGCGTACTCAACATCAGTACGAGCCGCAGTACGTCACCCGATTGAGCGCCGAGCGCGACACGCACTCCGATTTCTTGGGTGCGGCGCGTTACGAAGTACGACACGACGCCATACACTCCCGCAGTCGCAAGCGCGAGGCCCAGCATCGCGAAAAAGCCAAACATCGCTAGGTTGAAGCGCGGCTGCTGCAATTCAGCGCCAATCAATTCCCTTAGTTCATAAGTATAAGCGACCGGCTGCTCGGCATCGATCGACTGCACCTGGCGCTGCACCGCGTTGGTCAGCGCTTGCGGGTCTCCTGTGGTTCGCACTGCAAATGACCGGTAGGGCGGCGCAAGCAGCGTATAGGGGATGTAGATGGCGGGTTTGGTGGGTTCCGTGAGACCCCAGTTTTTGGTGTCCGCAAGAATTCCTACAACCGTAAATGAAGACGTAGCGGTGGAAGCAACGAACACGCCGGCTGAATTGACCTTTTTGAGCACGTCGATTCTAATTTGCCCACCT
>QHYJ01000384.1 GCA_003223255.1 Acidobacteriota bacterium
GAGCGGGAAGAAGCTCAGCGTGCGGGATCGCCTGCTCGACCCGTGCAACGTCTCGGTGACTCTCGATACGATCACGAGGGCGGCCAGGGTTCTTGGCAAGCGCGTGCATATCACTCGCTCATTGAAGATACCTGCTCTTCCCCGCCGACGTCGGGTCAAAGCTACGGGCCAGCGGGAATCGCCGTCCGCGCAAAACGAGGGTACGTTGAACATCTTCTATCACCGCTTGGCTGCGTTCCACCAGCTCGGTCGTACGCAACGCCCAGTCATTTTCAAAGAGCTGCACGCGACGCACCGCACATTTAACCAACTCCACTGCCTCACAAAGGCGGACGCGAATCGAGAAATCTTTCAGTGCACGAGGAACGTACCCTGCAAGAAAACTCTCATACATCTCGTCCGTTCCGGCTTGGTCAAGGTGGGCTTGCCGGAATTGCCAGTCGGCCAAGAAGTATCCCACGTCGAGTGCGGGGTCCCCTAAACGAGAACTGTCGAGATCCATCACGGTGAGCCCGCCAGCGAAAACCCAGAGGTGCTCGCTTTTGAGATCCCCGTGCGTGAAAGTAGGTGGCTCCTGGGACAGTCGGTCGTGCAGTTCTTGCGCACAGTCGAGGACCGCCTCCATGACTGACCCCACGTCCGGCAGCAGGGCTGAGACATGACGGCTCTTGCGCATAATCGACCGAATCTCTGCTGCAAAATCATGAGGTTCAGGCCGACTGGCAAGCGCCACGGGGAGCTGATGCAAAGTGCAAACCGCTTCTCCGGCGCGGCGCAACCACTTAGCGGGGTCCGCGTTAAGTCGCCGCGCGTATTCGGAAAAGGGCACGCCGCAAAGTCGCGGGTAAAGGACCACCGCATCATCAGCCACGTAGGCTAGCGGCCTCAGACAATTCAAGCCGTCGCGTTCTGCCAGCCAGTCTGCTACCTCCCGCGCAACGCGGAAGGTTCGGGCTCCGTCTTCGCGACGAAAAGTGCGGGCCTCTTCGTCGCTGATGTACACCTTGGCGAATACGGTTTCCCCGCCCCCCGGGTCCTCCGGATCGTACCGCAGCACGTGCCGTCTGCCTGGTCGATATTTTACCGACGCGATTTTATAATCCCTGATTCGACGCCGGTCCGAGGCTCCGTTAGCTGACGCGTAAGTGTCTGCAAGCATAGTGCGCACGTGCTGCGGATCCGATAAGCGGGCAAGCTGCGTGAATCGTGCGTCGAGCGGAGAGACCCGCATATGCATGTTCAGCTCGGGAAGGTCGGCGGTCAATTGCAGGAAGGGTGCTGCCACTCCGCGGCGCACCGCCTCGGCCACGGCCTTAGTGATATCGACCGTCTCGCCACTGCGATCGGCATCGGTTTCCGATTCCCAGGTCACTGCGATGGGGCGAACGCAAGAGGCCTTCTTTCCTTCGGCGTATACAACCACGTCGTAGTACGCTGTGAGCTTGCGCCTAGGCTTGAATTGCGCTTCTCTTATACGAAGTGGCCCCACTACAGCCCCGGCGGGGAGGAGTGCTCTCAGCTGATCTGCTAACACGTTGCGGGCCGCCGCGGAGAGTAGCGCCCGGCGGATACCTTTTAACTTGGCGCGCCCTGACACGACCTCGGCGATGTTCATTCTCGACTCCCTTCCGTGGAAAAAAGGGAGCGTCCTTCCGCGTCAAATAACTATCTTTCAGGATGTAATGTGGCTATCTTTTGGCCAGTCCATTAGAATGTGATTCACCCCTCTCCGAATGGTGGGGCATTATGAGTATTCGGTCATGCGGGACCTGTTATCCATTTTCGTTCTGGCTAACCGCAGGAAACTGTTAGTTGCCGCAGCAGTTGTCGGAACAGCAATTGCCCTGGTCGACTGGCGGATCGGACCCTATATCTCGCTAGGCTTTCTATACCTGTTTCCGGTCATGATTGCAGCGGCATTCCTGTCGCGCAAAGCGATTATCATCATTGCTCTGCTATGTGCTGTTCTTGACTTCAACAATCTCTCCAAGAATGAGACGCCCGTGCACCTTGTATTTAGTTCCGTCGCGTTCATTGGCGCGGGGCTGTTTATTTCGGAGCTCATTCGCAACCGGTATCTCACACTTCAACAGCACGCCAACGAACTGGGAGATCAAATGAAGCGGCGGCAAGAGGCGGAAGAGCAGTTGCAAGTTCTGGTCGAGAGCAGTCCGGCCGCTATTGTTATCATTGATTCGGATGGAAAGATTCTTCTCTGCAACGACGCGGCTCAGCGCCTGCTGGCGCCGAACGCACAACCGCTGCGAGGACAACCAATCATCACTTTCCTGCCTGCCTTGCAACAGGCCCTTCACTCGCCGTCTTTCGCTGCATTTCGGACAACAATGCAATGCACCGGGCAGCGAAACAATGCGGAGGTTTTCTTGGCCGGCGTCTGGTTTTCTACTTACACGACCGCCTCAGGCCCGCGCTTGGCCGCTATCATTGTCGACCTGTCAGAGGACCTGCGCACCCGAGAGGATTTGAGCCTGGATTTTCTGTTGAAAAACAGCCGCATTCTCATGAGTGCAGTCGCTCACGAGGTTCGGAATTTGTGCGGTGCGGTCCTGGTAGTCCACAGGAATCTCTCGCGGGTCCAGGAACTGCAAAACAATGAGGACTTTCACGCCCTGGGCAACCTGGTGGAAAGCCTGCAGCGGGTAGCGGCTCTGGAGTTACGGACCACCGTTGGCCAGACCGCGGCCGCAGTGGACCTGAAAACCGTGCTCGACGAATTCCGCGTCATAATCGAGAATGCCTACCGAGAATCAAAAATCCAAGTCATATGGCAGGTCGCCCAGCCCCTGCCTTTAGTTTGGGCGGACCGCTACGGACTCATTCAAGTCTTCTTGAATCTGGCCAAGAATAGTCAACGCGCAATGCTGTCCACGGAGACGAAAAGGCTCTGCGTGACCGCGTCGGAGGAAGCACGCCGGGTAGTTATCCGCTTCGAAGACACGGGCGTCGGCATCGCTTCTCCTGAAAATTTGTTCCGGCCTTTTCAACGCGGGGCTGGGTCTGGGGGACTGGGCCTTTTTGTGTCGCGCGCGATAATGAAGAGTTTCGGCGGTGAATTGGCCTACGAAGCCAGACCGGTAGGTACTGCTTTCGTAATATCGGTGCCTGCGTTGTGCGCTATCGAAGAAACCGTCCATGCCTGAAGGAACAGAAAAAACAATTGCGATCTTAATAGTCGACGACCACGCTCTTTTTCGCGAAAGCTTGGTGCGACTCCTGCACGCCGAACGGGGATTCGAAGTAGTAGCGCATTGCGGCTCAAGCGAAGAAGCCCTTAGGGTTCTGCAGAAAAGGCAAGTTGATGTCGTGTTGCTGGACTTTGATCTGGGACAAAGTACGGGAACGCAGTTTGTGAGTTCCGCGAAGCAGCAAGGCTTTGGCGGCAAGGTCTTGGTCGTGACCGCAGTTATCCATCAAGGCCAAGCAGCCGAGTTGATCCACGCCGGTGTCTCAGGCATTTTCATGAAGCATAACTCTGCGGCCTTGCTTACGCACGCGATCCGCGACGTAGTAACCGGAAAAGTGTTCTTCGACCAAGAACTCTTGCAGGCGGCCGTAGCGGCCAAGACGAGCCAAACCGCCCATTCTCATCCAGAACAATTCACGCAACGGGAACGGCAGGTCCTTTCTTTGGTCTTTGAAGGCCTGGCTAACAAGGAAATTGCGGAACGCATTGGCGTTTCAGAGAGTTCTGTCAAAGCCACTCTCCAGCAACTCTTTGCCAAGACGGGCGCGCATACTCGCGCTCAGCTCGTTCGCATCGCCTTGGAACACCACAAGAACGAGCTCTTGTTTAAGCACTAACCAAAGATGGGCTTCTGCCCACAGGTAGTGCCCCCGGAAGGATGCTCCTCCAGTTGCCCCACAGACTCTCTTTACCCACTGGCAGGGATAAAGACCCTGAAAGGAGATGGCTGCGGCAGAAGCAGAATCGTTGAGACGTAATTCGTAGAAGCCTAAACCAGTTGAGCAAAAACCAGCGGTCTGTGATGAGCGTCACTGCAGATTGCGCCCGATCGATGTTGTAGTTTGGATGACAATCCTCAAGCGCCGAGGGCACTGTCCCGCACCATTTGGGTGCGCATCGTGCTCCGACCAGAAGTTGGTCCAGTGCAGCCCTCGCGCTAGGCTATTCTCGGGTACATCTTTTAATAGTCGCCCGCTTCCGCAGACATTCCTGCAAAGCGTGCCGCGAGCCGCGCACTTGAAACTGCGAATTGCCATTACCGGTAGCAGCGGATATCTGGCGCAACAACTCATCAAGCGCCTCGGCTCCGATCCCGACGTCGAATGGATCTTGGGGCTCGACATCCGCCCACGCATGGCGCAGGTGCCGTGTCCAGCCTCTTTTCTTCAATTCGATTTGACCGCGCCCTAGGAACAATTGAAGGACTGCTTCCTCTCGCATCAGATCAACACTGCTCTGCACCTCGCTTGGCAGTTCAATCCCATTCACGACCTGCGGCGGTCGCCAAGTGGATGTCGAGGGTTCGCAACGTCGCTGGGGACGGCACGACCCTCTACAGCGAAATGGTGCGTGCGGCTGGCAAGAAGCCGCTCGCTCTGCCCGCGCCGCTTCTCTATCCTCTCGCGGCAGTACTTTGGGCGCTTCACTTCGCGCCGTTCCCCGCCGGCATGCTCGACATGATTCGCTTTCCCTGGGTCGCCGACAACACGCGCCTGAAAAAAATTTTGCTTATGTGCCTCGCTGGGACTCCAGGCAAGCTCTGGACTCTTTCATCGCTGCTCACTTACTGCGTTCGAGCGCCTAACTGCGGGCCGGCTGTGGAAAGCGCTTCGGAGGCACTCTTTTTTGTGAAATCCATCCTTGCCCTCTCAACACTCTGCGCGCTAATTAAACATACAGGACGCAGCGCTTCGGCATGCGCTGGGTCCTCACGTTATACTGGATAAGATGAATCCAGGGGGAGTTGAAGCGCAGAAGCCGGTTTCGACGGCGCACTCGTCTGCAACGGGCTCCATCCTCTCCATCGATTATGGGAGAGAGCGGATGGGTCTGGCGATTGCTAATGCAAATACGCCAGTGGCGCAGCCTCTTGCCACGATGCAACGAATCAACCGGAATGAGGACATGCGCCGGTTGCGCGAACTTGTGCGCGAGCACGCCGTGAAACAAATCGTCGTGGGCTTGCCTCTCAAGCTGGATGGCACGCGCGGCGACATGGCCGTAGAAGCCGAGCGTTTTGCCCGCCGCGTACGAAAACAGCTTGGCCTGCCCGTGGAATTGGTCGATGAGCGGCTGACCAGTTGGGAAGCCGAGCGGTTGCTGGAAGAAACTCAGGGACGCTTCCTTCACGCCGAAAAATCCGGTGGTAGGAAGCCCAAAAAAGCATCGGCAAGAGCGACCGTAGATGCCATGGCCGCCGCGGTGATCCTGAAGGACTACCTCAAACGGCAGGAGCAACTGGCAGAACCGCGTTGAGATTCGAAGAAAAGGGGAAGGCGGAGCGGGGTTGAAATATTTTCTATATTTAATGCTGATCGTCATATTGGCCGCTGGCGCTTACGCCGCATGGATGTGGTACGGCATCACGTACCCCTACCAGGGTTTCCCGAAAGAGGGCGTTTTTGTCGATGTTCCCCACGGAGCTTCGCGCCGGTACGTCGCCTTTTTGCTGAAACAGAATGGCGTGGTCCGCAGCAAGCTGGCCTTCGAAATTTACGCGCGGCGTCATCCCAAACGCACGCTGGAGGCCGGCGAATATTTCTTTGACTACCCCATGACCGGACGTGACGTTTTCTGGAAAATCGCCAACGGACAAATCTTCGAGCAGCCTTTCACTGTGCGCGAGGGCGAAACCATGTTTGACATCGCCCGCGAGCTCCAGGCCGGCAAGCTTATGCCGGCGGGCGATTTTCTTTTTGCGGCAAGCGACCCTTCGCTGATTCGCGATTTCGCGCCCGACGCGCTGACCCTCGAAGGATTTCTTTTCCCCGCCACCTACGAACTTCCTCGTCATCCTGCGGCCAGCGAATTGACCGCGCAGATGGTGCACAAATTCAAGGAAGAGTGGAAGCGCATCGCCTCTTCCGATCCGGTTGGGCAAGCGCCCTCGAATGGACAGGCAGGCTCGAAAGGACAGGCCACTTTGAATGTGGCAAGCCCCTCCGCGCGCCTGCGAATTGTGACGCTCGCTTCGCTGGTCGAGCGCGAAACCCCTAAGCCGGAGGAGCGTCCCATGGTGGCTAGCGTCTTCGAAAATCGCCTCCGCAAAGGAATGCGCCTGCAATGCGATCCCACGGTGATTTATGCCATGGAGCGATCAGGGCAATACAGAGGAACGCTGACCGGAAAAGACTTGAGCTTTGAGTCCGCGTACAATACCTATGAACACCGCGGGCTCCCGCCGGGCCCGATTGGGAATCCCGGCGAAGCGTCGCTGCGCGCGGCGCTGCATCCGGAGGATACCAGTTTTTTGTATTTTGTCGCGAATACCCAGGGCGGCCACTTTTTCAGCTCCACGCTGGAGGAGCACAATAGAAATGTGCTGAAGTACCGGCGGCTGCTGGCGGGGCTTCCGGCGGATCCGCCGCCAACGCCTGCTGTGCCGCCGAGCGCAAAAAAAGAGCACGCCAAGCCGGCAGCGCATCAGCAACAGCCACAGCACAAAGGCCAGACGCAATGAACCAGGCTCTTAAGAATAAGAAAGTACTGATCCTGGAAACCGCCCGCGAAATCAACGCGCAGAAATGGACGCCCGCGGAGATCGAGCAATTGCGCTTGCGGCTCCTCGCGGAACACGGTGAAGCGGGAAAAACCGGCCCGGAATATATTGCCGATGTCCTGAAGGATGCGGGCCACAAAGTTCTGCTCTCCATGCAGGAAGAAGCCGAGGAACAATACGAAGAGGAATTTGAAGACCTTCTGCACTTCAAAACGTTGGCGGATGCAGAAGTCAGCATTATGCGCCTGGACGAGTTGATGCGAAAGTTCCGCGCGCACGGCGAGAAGGCCGCGGTCGAGCGCGTGCTCGAAGTTGCCCGGCTGGGCAAGCGCCGCGCGGAAATGATTTCGCGCAATCACAAAGTCGAGCCGCAAAAGCGCGCCGAAAAAATCGAAATTGCCAATTGGTTCCGCATCTGGTTGGAAACTCCGGACTCTTTTTTTGATTGGCTGGACGTACGCAAACAGTCCCCCGAATTCCGCGAAAACTTTCCCCACGCCGAGGACGTGGAATGAGCACGCCGGGAAATGCAGCCACGGGGAGCGGTGCGCTCGAATTGCCGCCGTACTCTCTTGATGTGCAGGCTCTCGACCTCGGCAACGAGACTAAGGCCGTAGGGCTTGAGTTGGTGGAGACGGAAAACCGCGAGCCGGTGCGCGGCGAGGACGGTGCGGAGATTTGGTCGCAGATTTTCCCTGCGCTGGCAGGCAGAGACGCCTATGTTCTGGATTTTTTCAGCCATCTCGATCGCGTGCGGGAATTCTGCAAGGCGCGGAAAATGGAATGGCGCGAAGCCGCGGGGCGCTGTATCGTGATTTCTTCGCCTGGCGTCGCAGAGTTGCGGCAACTTTTCGAGCGCTTCGAACGCGAAACGTTTGGTCTCCGCGCAGGCAGCGCCGCACAAATGGCCGATGCCGCGCTCGAGGGCGAACTTTCTAGGCGCGGCTTGGATGCCTATCAACAGGCTTATACCCGCTATGCGTTTTGTGCGGTTTGCGAGCCCGAGGACGGTTGGGTCACGATTTTGAGCCAAACCCTGTGGCCCAGCGAAATCATCCGGCGCCTGCGCCCGGCGGTCCAAAGATTTGACGTCCATATTGCGCGGCCGAATTGAAGCTTTCTCCGTGCCCGCACCGCTTCGATGGACGGGCATCCAACTGGTTGTTAGATTGCTTCCTTTGTATCTAGGAGTGCGGAACTTACTGATGCGATGTGTCGAAACATGCCTGCTTCTGGCGACACTGGCGGCTGTTTCCTGCGCCTGCCACGGCCCGGCCATCACCGGGCATACGCAAATCCCTGCTTCGGAGCGGCCCGTGGCGAAGGATGCCACGCGCGAGGAGTTGCTCGACGCCTACAATCTCATCGCGCGGAACACGAAAACCCTGAATGCCACGGTGGAACTGAAACCCACCGCCGGGTCGAAATATAGCGGCGTCATCGATGAGTATCACGAAGTGAAAGCCTTCCTCCTCGCGGCGCGCCCCGTGGAAATTCGCATGATCGGTCAGGCCCCCGTAATCGGAAAAACGATCTTTGATATGGCCACCGACGGAGATACTTTTCGCGTGTCCATTCCGACAAAAAACAAATTCCTGGTGGGCTCGGTTGCCAACGAAAAGGTCAGCTTCAAGCCGATTGAGAATCTGCGTCCACAGCACCTGCTGGACGCCCTGCTTTGGCCCGAAATTCGCAAGGAAGAAGCCGTAACCATGCGCGAATTCAACGACGAACATGGCCGCTACTACGTGCTCACCGTCTTGCGCGGAGGCTATCAGTTGGAAGTCCTCCGCGAAATCTGGTTTGACCGTTCGAATCTCCAGGTCGCACGTATTCAGACTTTTGGCCCCAAAGGCATGCTGCTCTCGGATGTTTCCTTCTCCGATTGGGAGCCGCTGGAACCAGCTACGGCGCAAAGCAACGTCTCGGCAACACCACCAGCAGGAGCGCCGCCGGCACCTGCTGGTACTTCCTTTCCGCGAGCCATCGTGATCGAACGGCCACACGATGATTACAAACTGGAATTGCAGGTGACCAAAGTCGCCGTGAATGAAGAGATCCCCGCCGACCGCTTCAAGCTCGAGCAGCCCGCCGGCTCGGAATTGGTGCACGTGGGAGAAACGGCGGACACCAAGCCTCCCACGGAGAGCAAGCAGCCTCCGGAAAGTAAGCCACAATGATGGGCGAACTCATCCTTCGAAACCTGCTGCACCGCCCCATGCGCACGCTCATCGGCGCGCTGGGCGTCGCCGTCGAAGTCGCGCTCGTGATCCTCATTGTCGGCCTAACCAGTGGCCTGCTCACCGAAACCGCCAAGCGCATCGAAGGCATTGGCGCAGACATCATGCTCCAGCCGCCCGCCGCGTCGATCATCATCAATTTCAGCGGTTCGCCAATGCCTGCCAAGATCGGGGAAAAAGTTGCCGAACTCAAGTATGTCAGAGCGGTCGCGCCCGCGCTGCTCCAATTCAATTCCAGCGGAGCCGTGGAAACCATCTGGGGCATCGACAAAGACAGCTTCAATGCCGTCTCCGGAGGATTTGTTTTCATTGACGGCCACGACTTGGAAGGCCCCGACGACTTGCTGGTCGACGACTGGGCCGCCAAAGCCAAACACTTGAAAGTCGGTGACACTTATAACGTGCTGAATCACGACTGGCGCGTCGTCGGGATCGTCGAGCACGGCAAAGGCGCTCGCCTTTTTGTGCCACTAGACACCTTGCAGAATCTTGTCGGCGCGCGCGACAAAGCTTCGATTTTCCTCGTGAAATGCACGCGCCCCGAGCACACCGATGACGTCATGGAACAAATGCGCCGTCTCTTGCCCGGCTACACTGTCCGCCCGCTGAAAGATTTTCTTTCTCTGATGACTTCCACAAATATCCCCGGCCTGCAATCGTTCATCAGCTCGATGATTGCCCTCGCGGTCTGCATCGGCCTGCTTGTCATCTTCCTCACCATGTACACCACAGTGATCGAGCGTACGCGCGATATTGGTGTGCTGAAATCCCTCGGCGCGAATCACTGGTTCGTCATCCGTGCGCTGCTTTCGGAATCCGCGGCCCTGTGCGTGCTCGGAGTAGGGGCAGGCGTCGGCCTAAGCTACGCAGTGCGCGCGGGATTCCTCTGGAAATTTCCCACGCTGTCGATCCGCATTACATCGGACTGGATTTTCCGCGCAGCGGCGATTGCACTGGCCGGAGCCATGCTCGGCGCGAGCTATCCCGCCTGGATGGCCAGCCGAAAAGATGCCGTGGAGGCTCTTTCTTACGATTAAAGACAAAGGTTCAGCGCGGAGTACGAGAACTGAGAGTACCTAGGGAACGCAGAGGCACAAGGTTCACGTAGACGACCTGGAACAAAGACGAAAGGACTGCAGAACGCGCGGCATGGCTAGGCACGGATGTCAATCGCAGCTACAATAACGGAACCTGCGGAAAGTTTGATCCTTCAGGGAAAAAAGAGCGTGGAGCCGATACTCAGGACCGAAAATTTATGGAAGCTTTACCGCGCGGGCAAAGTGGAAGTGCCAGCCTTGCGCGGCGTGAATTTCGAAGTCCTGCCCGGAGAATCCGTGGCTGTCATGGGCCCTTCGGGCTGCGGCAAATCTTCCCTCCTCTATGTCATCGGCGGCTTGGCGCAAGCGACGCGCGGCAAAGTCCTGGTCGACGGCAATGATCTCACGGAGCTGAGCGACGCCGCGCGCACCAAACTCCGCCGCAGCAAAATCGGCTTCGTTTTCCAGCGTTTCAACCTGCTTCCCACTCTCACCGCAAAGGGCAACATCGCCATCGCGCAGTTCATTCATGGTGACGGCTTCGACCCGCACCGCTTCGACGTTGTCACGCAGATGCTCGGCCTCGCTGGGCGGCTGCACCACAAGCCTTCCGAACTTTCTGGCGGTGAGCAGCAGCGTGTCGCCATCGCGCGCGCCATCATCAACGAACCAAAAATTCTTCTGGCTGACGAGCCTACCGGAAACCTCGATTCCAAAAACTCGGAAAGCGTGCTACAGATGCTCCGCCAATTGAACAAAGAACTTGGCCAGACCATTGTGATGATCACGCACAATCCGGAAGCGACCACGTACTTCGATCGCGTCGTGCACATGCGCGACGGCGTCATCGTCGACGGCGTACCCGCAGACTGACATGGCAAGCCTCGGACGGATTCTCTCGAAAACGTTTTTCTGGTCATATGAGCGCGGCACCTGGCAATACGATGTCGCCGTGATCCTCATTCTTATTTTCGCGCTGCTCACGCCGCGGTACTGGTTCCGCGACCAACCGCAAAGGGGCGAGCCCGCCGCGCCCGGCCAAGTGCAACTCCTGTCCCACGAAGGTAACCGCCAAACATATCGCGTGGACGCCCGCATCCTGGCGCCGCCGCCGAAGCTTGCGCTGCAGAACGATCTCCACACCGCCCTGCAAGAAGAGCTGCCGGAACTGCACAACGGCAACTTCTCAATTTCCAAAATCGACCCGCTGCACGACGACCAAGGCATGGTCATTGCCTACCAGGTGGAGATCCGCCATTAACGGCGTTTCTTGCGAGGTCGCCCCAGCGGAAGACCGACTTCGCGAAACCCCCACCATCTGTCATCCCGAACCCGGTCGCGCCGTTTGCGAACGGCGATGCGGGATCTGCTCTTGTGAACGAGCTGTCAAGCCCGAACCCCATCGCCATTCCAAAGCCGTCTTCTCGAAACGGCGCCGTGGATTCGCCCATCTTCTTATATATGTTAGGATTGCGGGACCCTTTATGAGGCACACAGCACTGCTTTGGTCGAAGCGTTTGCGGGTTTCCCTGCCCTTTTTTGCTTTGGCAGCGTTTTGTTGCCTTAGAGGCGTGGGCGCTACAGCCTCTGCAAGAACCAGCAGCGCGCAACCGAACGCTGCGCAAACGAAGTGGACCATTGAAGGCGTGCTCGGCATGATGGACAAGGCCTCCCAGGACTTTCACACGCTCACCGCCGATCTCGAGCACGTGAAGTACACCGCCGTGGTGAAAGATACGTCCACCGAAACCGGTCACATCTTCGTGCGCCGCGACGAGAAGATGCGCATCGAAATCACCAAGCCCGATCCGCGCACGATTTTGCGCGAAGGCGATAACTTGTTCGTCTTCAATCCGAAAATCAATCGCGTCGAAGAGTATAACCTGGGCAAGAACCGCCAGTTGGTCGATCAATACGTGCTGCTGGGCTTTGGCACCAAGGGCGAAAATATCAAGAAGGGCTACCTGGTTTCCGTCATCGGCGAGGAAGATTTCGACAATAAGAAGACCGTGGTTCTCGAGTTGACGCCAAAGTCCGAACAGATTCGCAATCAGATCGGCAAGATTCAGATGTGGGTCGATGAAGCTTCCTGGCTGCCCGTGCAGCAGAAGTTCTTTGAAGCCGGCTCGGGCGATTACTTCCTGTTTCACTACACCAACGAAATGAAAAATCTGAAGGTCAGCGACGGCCAGTTCAAGCAGGACTGGCCCAAAAGCGCCACCCGCGTCAAACCCCGCGGCTAAGGCTCTTCCCTTTGCAATGCGGCGGCTTGACGCCGCTTTCTCTGTGTAGCGCGGCCTTCAGAGGCCGACCGCCCGTCTCCCTGCCTGGCGTCATCCCAAAAACCTAGCGGGCTCTTCCTTATCCGGTTAGTTCAGCAAACCGCAATATCTTGCTTGAAGGGCGAATGAACTGCGCAAGGCGTAGTGCTTGGCTGAAGCAAGCGGATAAGCAGAAGCGGGCTAGTCGCGTCGTTTGCGAACGGCGGCGAGGGATCTGCTTTTCGCTTGGCTGTTGTAGCGCCGGCTTACCCAGTAGCATCCAATCTACTTTGCCGCGCTTTTCCGGATAGAATGGTCTCCGCGCTTGTTCCATCTTGTGTTCATGAACACGACAACAAACATGACACGCACACGAACCAATCCCGCGCAACCCATCACTCCCGGCGCCGCCGCGCGTTACTGGCGCGCCACGCGTGCGCGCGATCCCCGCGCTGACGGCACGTTCGTCCTCGCCGTGCGCTCAACGCACATCTACTGCCGCCCGTCGTGCCCCGCGCGTCGGCCGCTGCGCCGCAATGTCACCTTCTTCCGCACGCGCGAAGAAGCCGAGCGCCAGGGCTATCGCCCCTGCCTGCGCTGCCGCCCCAACGAAATCTCCGGCCCCGTCGGGCTGGTCCAGCGCGCCGTCGACCTTCTCGCGCAATCTACCGACGAAAGCCTGAGGCTGCGCCAACTGGCGCAGACCCTCGGCGCCACGCAATCCACTTTGCGCCGCGCCTTTCTCCAAGTCACCGGCCTCAAGCCTCGCGAGCTCGCCGAAGCGCTTCGCCTCAAGCGCTTCAAAGCGCTGATGCGCGCGGGCAAGAGCATCACCGACGCGCTTTACGAAACCGGCTACGGCTCCTCCAGCCGCGTCTACGAACGCAGCAACGCGCAGCTGGGCATGACGCCTGCCACGTATCGCAAGGGAGGCTTGGGTATGAAGCTCGGCTACACCATCGCCAAATCGCCACTCGGAAAAGTTCTCGTGGCCGCTACCGAGCGCGGCGTTTCCGCGGTCTATCTCGGCGATGACGAAAGCAAGCTCGTCGCCGAGCTAGGCGAGGAGTATCCGCGCGCGGAAATTGCCGCCGCCTCAAACGGCTTTGAGCGCTGGGTCAAGGAAGTCCTGTCGCGTGTCGAGGGCCAGCCCCCGCACTTCGAGCTTCCGCTCGATCTGCAGGCCACCGCGTTCCAGCGCCGCGTCTGGAAGGAATTGCAGCGCATCCCGCGCGGCCGCACGCGCACTTATGCCCAAGTCGCCCGCTCGCTCGGCCAGCCGAAGGCCGTCCGCGCCGTCGCTCGCGCATGCGCCACCAACCCCGTTTCCATCGTCGTGCCCTGTCATCGCGTCATCCGCGAAGACGGCGCCCTCGCCGGCTACCGTTGGGGCCTCTCCCGTAAAGAGCAGCTCCTCGCCTCCGAACGCTCCGCCACCTAACGTTTGGATTGCAGCGGCCTGACGCCGCCCTTGTCACGGCACGACTTCAGTTGCGCCGTAGATAAGGTTTTCGTGTAGCGCCGGGCTTTAGCCCGGCACCTCTAGGGGCACGATAGATCGTCCCTCTCTCTTCTAGCGGCGACCTGCCTGCCGGAGGCAGGCTTCACGTCGCCATTTGTAGCGCCGGCGAGCCGTGCCGAAGGGCTGCCAGCCGGCCCCGGCGGCGACTTTGAGTGCGTCCCGTATGTGCGGCCGAAGATCTTCTAGGTCATTTGAAGTGGATCGAAGAATCAGGACGGCGATCTTCTTACCCGTGAGGTTCTGCTGATGCCGAATGTTCTTTTCGCTCGTGACAAGGACCTGAAACTTCTTGTCCGCCAACGCCAAAAGTTCTCCGTTCTCTTTGCCGCTGCATCCTGCTTCTTGCACCGTCTGGAAATCATGCCCCCGCTGCGGCAAACAAAAACCTCGCCCCCTTCGGAAGGCACTCAATTTCAACAATTTGTCATTCCGAGCGTAGCGGGGAATCTGCTTTTTCTTTCACCTTTTTCCGCTTCAGCCCTCATTTCAGGGCCGACGTCAGACGCGTCACGCCGGGAAAATCCTCCAAAAACTCGCGCGCGCGTTCCGCGAAATACAGGCTCACCCATCCTTGTGTTAGCGGCTTGAGCTCAGATTTCTGGTCCGGCTTGCGCTCTCCGAGAAGGAGCATGGCCACTCTGCGCGGATCGAACGCAATAGAACGCGGGATTGTCCTTGGCTTCAGGGCTCGCGGCTGCTGTCTTTTCCTTCCCCTTCTTGCTTTTGCGCGCCAATGAAATGGCACGGTGTCCCGCTTATCGCAACTTTGCACTTCCGTTGTCCCCCTCCTGTCGCTATGCTACCTTCCTCGCAACGCTTTCTACCTCTGACAGTTCCTTCAAAAATTGGATTCTCGGAATCCTGGGCACCGTAATCGCCGCTGTTCTGATATTCGTCATCGAGCAGAGGCTAACGCGTCCGCCGCCCCCGCCCCCGGGCGGCCTTGGCGTCACTCCCGGTGGAGTGGTCATTCATCCTGCTGTCGCTCAGTACGTCAAGCGCCAGGACTTCGCGCGCCTCATTGTCCCCCAGCATCATTAGCCCGCCCGCACCCATCGTCTTGCAGCGGGCTCCCCATCTTTTCGTCTTTGGTTTTGGGTGTGGCTACTTTTTGCCAACGAGAAAAGCCGCGAAAAATCAGGTGATTTTGGGCGTTGCCGCCGGAAACTCCCGGGTTATCGAGGTGAGGGAGGAATATCCCCTGGTTTAGCGCTGCTTTTTTTGTTTTTCAGCCGGCAGCAGGTGGCGGTGTGCCTTTTGTGAAACTCCGTGCATCTGCTGAATGATCGACTGGAGGCGCTGACGGTTGGCGATCGATTGCCGGTAGAGGGTAGCGTGCTCGGCCGGTAGCCGCCGCGACACGGTTTTGCCTTTTTCCTTCCAGGAGAGTTGATAATAGGGGCCGTGCTGGCTGGCACGGTCGGTGGCGCAAGCGCAGTTGGGCTTACCGCACTGCATCCAGCGCTCCACCAAAGTTCCTTCGCAGATAAAGCCGATTTCACGCAGGCGGGTTTTGAGCCGGACATATTCGCGCCGGTAGTGACGAAGCCGCTCTCGTCGTCGTTGATCCCCTGTTTTTTTCCTAGCCATACCGCCTCTCTATCAGTATTATACGTGTAGACAACTATGCTGACAAGCTCAGGTTCCTAAAACTCCGGACCTTGGCGATGCGCACGGCCAGCAACCTGACGGCCCTGGAACACATCGGCTCCGCCAGAAACGCCTTCGCCGACTTGGAGCACTGGCTCTATTCCCATCCTTCGACCACCCACAAGCTCCATTCCATTGAAGTCGAACAAGAGCGCCGGGGACGCGAAGTCTTACGTCTGATGCTTCAGGCCCATATCGATAGCCGGGGCGACGGCGGTGTTGGCGATGGGCTGGTCGTCAACCCACAAGGCTCTTCTGAGGAGATCGTCTACCGCCACAAGCGGCTCCGTTCTCGTCGTCTGATCACCGTCTTTGGACCCGTTTCC
>QHYJ01000385.1 GCA_003223255.1 Acidobacteriota bacterium
AAGATGAACTCCTGCACGACCACAACCACGACGGAATTGACCGGCGTGGCTTTCTGAAGTGCATGGCGTGGGCGGGAACGGGTGCCTTTTGTGTGATCAAGGGCGGCGTGCTCAACTCATACAGCTTGAGCCGGATGTCGGAGATCAGCACAGCGGACATGATGGGCGAGCTGAGCTTCGTACAGATCAGCGACAGCCACATGGGCTTCAATAAGCCGGCGAACCCGGATGTCGTGGGTACACTGAAAGCTGCGGTGGACAAAGTCAACGGATTGTCGGCGACGCCTGAATTCATGTTGCATACGGGGGACATCAGCCACCTTTCGAAACCGGAAGAGTTCGATACCGTCGATCAGATTCTGAAGAGCGCCAAGCCCAAGGATGTTTTCTATGTACCGGGCGAGCACGACGTGCTGAATGACGATGGGAAACAGTTTCTAGAGCGATACGGGAAAGGCAGCAAGGGCGGGGGGTGGTACAGCTTCGACAAGAAGGGCGTGCACTTCGTGGGCCTGGTGAACGTGATGAATTTGAAGGCGGGCGGGCTGGGGACGCTGGGGCACGAGCAGCTCGAATGGCTGGAGGACGACGTCAAGCACCTGAAGCACAGCACGCCCATAGTGGTGTTCGCGCACATTCCACTCTGGTCGGTCTACCCGGAGTGGGGTTGGGGAACCGAAGACAGCGCCCAGGCGTTGGCGTACCTGAAAAAATTCGGTTCCGTGACGGTGCTGAACGGACACATTCACCAAACGATGCAAAAGGTTGAAGGCAACGTAACTTTTCACACCGCTGCTTCGACGGCGTTTCCACAGCCACAGCCAGGCAAAGCGGATTCTCCGGGCCCAATGAAGGTGCCGGCGGAGCAGTTACGCAGCGTCTTGGGAATCACGGACGTAAACTACGTGCAAGGCCAACACGCACTGGCGGTGGTGGATTCATCGCTCGCGTGAGCAAGACGGCCAAACTCAAATCAATTCCATCTTAAAAAAGGAGAAAAAGCATGAGGAGAAGTGTGTCTATTGCAGGTCTAGCAGCGGCACTGGTGCTGGGAATTGGAGTCTGGGACACAGGTCAGAAGGGTTCTGTAACAAGCGCGCAGGAGAAGATGTCGACTATGGAAGTGAAGATCGACAACTTCAGCTTCGGGCCGGTAGCGCTCACGGTGCCGGTCGGAACCACAATTACATGGACCAACCGTGACGATATCCCCCACACCGTGGTTAGCACGGATGATCCAAAGACGTTCAAGTCTAAAGTGCTCGACACGGACGACAAGTTCTCCTTCACCTTCAGCAAAGCGGGAACTTATCCGTACTTCTGCTCGATTCATCCGAAGATGACCGGCAAAGTCATCGTGCAGTGAGTGAGGAGCGACCTTGCATCCGTTCGACATAAAAACAGTCCTTTTCGCGAAGCACGCGCAACACGTCGTGCTAATTCACTTCCCGATCGCGCTGTTCATCATCGGTGTCCTCTTTGATTTTCTTGCGCAATGGAAGAAGCAACGTGTCCTGGCAGCAGCGGCCTACTACAATTTGCTCGTCGCGGCGATCGCAACCGTACCCGTGGTAGTCACCGGAATTCTCGCTTGGCAGTGGGAACTCGAGGGACAGAAATTGAAAGGCATCCTCTTGATGCATCTGGTGATGGGGTGCCTATCGACCGTCCTGATCTGGGTCGTGTGCTTCATTCATACGAGAACCCGACGGAAACAACAGGAGGTCCTGCCCGGATACCGCTTGCCGATCGAGGCTGTGGCCGTTGTCATCGTCGCACTGACGGGACACCTCGGCGGCTTTCTCAGTGGAGTGAATGGACCAGGATAGACATTTTCCAGCACCAATAGGACAAGGGATTCTCTAAAACGCAAAGGTGCATTTGCAAGAAGATGATCCTATTCGTCGGCAAAGACGCCATGGCCCTCATGGCGACGGAGGGAGCGTTATGAACAATCAAGTTCCGAAATATGTCACACGGGCAAGAGCTTCTTTGATGCTCGGCATACCAGAAGCCGAGCTTAGTCGTATCTCGAAGGAATCAGGATTAGGCCACGTGGAGCGCGTCGGCAACCAGGAAGAAACGTACTTCACCTACGAGGAATTGCATGGACGCAGCACGCCACGTGCAGGTAGCCCACTAAATCAATATCTGGAGCACTTTGATATGCAGGGCATCTTAAGTTGACGCGGCGAGATGGGCAAAACAGAAACTCTCAAGATGTCTGTAAATAAACGTATGGAGACAGAAAAGGAGAAGGAAAATGAACGCCAAAATTGCGTTGGCACTTGCAGCGCTGTCCTACGTCCCCCTGGCAGTGGCAGGGAATGAGGCCGCATATCCCAAAGAAAAGGTAGCGGCGTTCGTGGTCGAGAAACTCGATTTGACTTCATTGCCGTCCGCGTTCCGGCCGAAGAAAGAAAAAGGAAAGAAGACACTCGCGGATTACGGATTCACGGCGCAGAGGATGGATGAAAACGAAGCCATGATCGAGGGAACGGGCGGAGTCAGGAGGTTGGCGATCAAGGTTCTCGACCAGAAATCCTCGGGAATCTACGTGTGTATTGCGGAACCCGGAGAAAGCGGGGGCGCGACAAAGGCGCAAAGCGTGGTCCTGCTGAAAAGGAAGAATCCGAATGCGTTGCTAAAGGGGCGCGAGTCGTTTCGAGAATTTGCTGCATGTCCAGTGATTGGTGGAAGCGACTCCGCGACGAACTCGTACGGAGACTGAGGATTTCGTCGCAAAACGGTGCACCCATCACGTTTGTGGGTTTGAGCGTTGTTGCCCCACAGACCCAAGGAGGTGTTCATGGTCGACACCGACGTGCGGCCTTAGCACCTCGCTCCCAATTGCCAGAATGAATTCTGCCTACTCTGCCACGCGAGACTCTTAGCTGAACACGAACAGAACGCAGTAGGTAGTCTGCGTGGGGACAACCTGTTGATAAAAGCATTTCTTGAAACGGCCGCTCCGCGCGGCGCCAATGTAGTTCTCCTCCTCGAAATCGCCATGGGGATAGGTCTATTGCTTGGCGCCCGACTCGCTCGCAAGGAGCGCTTTCGACAACACGCCTGGTGCCAATCCGCCATCGTGCTTCTGAACCTCGCCGTAGTTACGGTGATGATGATTCCTTCATTCTACGTTTATGTCCTTCCAGGGGTTCCGGCCAAGCTGGGCAAGGCCTACTACGCATTGGCGACGACGCACGGGGCGTTCGGAGCCGTAACGGAACTCGCGGGACTGTACATTTTGCTCTCCGCGGGCACGAGCATCTTGCCGGAAAAATTGCGAATCACCAAATACAAGGTGTGGATGCGAACCATCCTTGTGCTCTGGTGGGTCGTGCTGTTACTGGGAATGGCGACATACACGCGCTGGTACGTGCCGCATTTATTTCGGAAATGAAATCGAGGAGTCCTGAAAAGAGGAGGCTTTCCATTCTCGCGATGATGGTCGGAATAAAGCTTTGGGAATTTGGTCTACATAGCTGGAGTCCATGAGCTTGAATGAAAACCAAGTAGGGTTTCGGCGAAGGAGAAATCCATGGCTGAATATCAAATGACTTTAGTGGATCGGCAGAGAATCGCCAGAGATACGGTGGCATTCTGGCTTGACGCAAATGGTGCAAGCTCCGACTTCCGAGCTGGGCAGCATGCGGACTTTGTCTTCACGGACGCGTCCGTGCAAAGTGAAAGCGACAATTCCCGGATCTTCTCTCTCGCAAGCTCTCCTCACGACAAAAGGCCTGTCATGATCGCAATGCGCATGCGTAAGACTGCCTTTAAGAACGCGTTGAAAGCAGCCGCTCTTGGCACGAAGTTCACCGTGAGCCGCCCCAGAGGATCGTTCACCCTGCATAGGGATGTCACCAAACCTGCGGTGTTTCTCACCGGTGGCATCGGGATTACACCGATTCGCAGCATCCTTCAGTGGGCCACCCAGGAACGTCTCCCACACAAACTGTATTTGTTTTATTCAAACCGAGAAGCGGAGGATGCGGCGTTCATAGAAGAATTTGAAAGCATGACCGCGCAGAATCCCAATTTCACTCTCATTCCAACGGTCACCGGGCATAAAACCCTGGCTTGGCCTTATGAAAAAGGCCACATCAATCGTCAGATGCTCACGCGTTATCTACTCGGGCTCAATGGACCTATCTACTACATCGCAGGTCCGTCGGGAATGGTCACTGCGATGACGGACCTACTCACTTCCTCGGGCGTCAGCGATGACGATATGAGGACTGAAGAATTTGGCGACTACAAGTTGTATCGGCATCTTTGACCCATTTGAGTATCGCAGCCGAACGCCAGAGGAACTCAGCGGCCCCTCGCTGCTCACGGAAGTGACGGAACTAACCGGTGGGCGCGCTTTTACCGTAGAGAATGTAAATGAATTGCCGGACATTGCCACAAAGATCGGCGCAGAGTTGCGCAACCAGTATATTCTGGGATACCACCCGAGTAATAAATCGCACGACGCGCGATGGCGCAAGATCAAGATCAAGCTGCGCGCCCCCAAGGGACTTCCGCCTCTCAGCGTCTACGCGAAAACAGGCTACTACGCGCCAAGCCTCTAGATTGAGCTAGTCGCAAGTGCAGTTCCCATTCGGAATTGCGTGCCGCGTTCACAGTAGCCTCTGTGCTCGCCTGCTGAATGTCGCAAAGCATTCGGTCGAGAGCCGAGTGCTTGGTTTCATCGCCATTGATCTGATAAACCGCAGAAACATCTGCCGCAGTTAAGCTTCGTTCGCCTTCATTAATCGCAATTAATCGTGATTCGCGCAGTCGACACTTCATCATCGAAGGGCCGAATTTCCTGAAAATGTTCGCAACTCATTGAATGACAAAGGAGTTGGCTCCCCGGGGAGGATTCGAACTCCAACATTTCGGTTAACAGCCTTGTGCCTGATTTAATAATCACAATTTGCCGGAGCCGAGACAAATCGAGGGGAATCAGTAAGTTCTGATCAAATGGGGCTAGATTCACCTTCTCTTTTCAGTTTTCGTTACCATTTGCCGCCATTCATCACCATTCGCATGACACCTACATGACACCGCGAATCTCGCAAGGCAAATTGTGGGGTGACGACATTTGGGTGCGTGCCAGAGTTCTGCATGGCGAGTCGTGGACTGCATCTAGCCCGAGTTTACCGCCCTCAGAGAGCGAATACGAGTCTAAGC
>QHYJ01000093.1 GCA_003223255.1 Acidobacteriota bacterium
GCCGAAAGTATTCTTTTTGCTTTTCCGTAGGGTCCAATGCAATCCGATGCGCAAGGATCACTTTTAACGCCTCTTTCAAGGCCCGGCGGTAGTTCCCTAAGCCATCCAAGCGGGACGAAAAACAATGCGTGATGGCCATCAAATCCTGCACCATTTCTTGCTCGGGGGAAACCTGCTCGGTGTTGAGCACCAGCAACTCGCACCCGTGCTTGCGGCACAGATGTTGCAGCAGCGCGAACCCAAAGCGCGCCAAGCGGTCCTGGTGGGCCACGACTAGCATGGCCAGTTCGTCGGCCACAACGGAATCCACCAGAGCCGTAAACTTGGGCCGCTGGAAGTTTAGGCCACCGCCAATTTCCTCGATAAACTCCAGGTTGGCAATACCTTTGGCGATGGCAAACTCTTCCACGATCCGCCGCTGCTTCTTCAAATCCGGGCGCTGCGCTGGGGATGACACGCGGCAATAGCCCACCGTGCGTCGCAGTCGCTCCACCGCTGTTCTTCCCAAGTAGCGGTCCAGGTCCGCTCGCAACCAGTAGCGCCGCCCACTCGCCGTTCGTCGGGCGGGAAGTACGCCCGCCCGATCCCTGGCCTGCAATGTCTTGGGATGCCGGGAAATATACTTGGCCGCCTGTCCGGTCGTCTTAAGTCCTTTGTGCAGCATTACTCGCATTTACATACATTCTACTTACCTAGGTCAAGCTCCTTAACGCAAGAAATGAAAAGGACCGCGAGGGCTGGGAGATGCGGGCCGTGATGAGCTAAGGATTCTTATTTCCCGCGTTCGAACGTATCGGTTCTCCCTCGCCGTTTACCGGGTTTTCAGGCCCGTGGCGGGCGCGACGACCACGCGAATCGCAATGTTGTTCTTACCATCGGCCAAGCGATACTCGACCGTGGCCTGGGAACCGACTTCCAGTTTGCCTTGCACCTGGGTATTGCCGTCAACCAAGAACTCGATGGTCTTTCGTTCTTGACCTTGCATGACCTCCAGTGAGAAGGGCGCGTCACCGATCGACGCGATTTTCCCCGATTGCGACCGGGTGTCGGGATACGGAACGCGTCGCGCCGGCACAATCCGGTCCGGGATCGGCGTTGCCCAGGAGGCTAAGGTCAAGCATACAATAAAGATTGAGGCTAAGCTGAGTGCAGTACGGAATGGCATTGAGACTCTCCTATTCGATTTGGACTGGGACGGAGAAAATGGCACGCACTGAGCCAAAGGAGAGGAGTTTCCTGGCTTAGATAAGATGTTCAGAATCAAATAGATATAGTAAAACTCGAGGTGTTCTGCAGGTCCTTTGTAGAGTACTAGTTCTGTGAAGATTTTGGTCGGTCGCCTTGGAAGCCTGTTGGTGTTCCGCTCGTTTGGCCTTAGGTCTCCGAGTGCGGATCGAAGACTACGGAGACTTCCAGGTTCGTTTCGGAACTGGCTGGGGAAAACTTCCACTGCATCACGGACTTCTGTGCGCTCTCCGCTAAAATGGGGTTGCCGCCAAGGACTTCCGTATCTCTCACCGTGCCGTCTGGCTTGACGAAAACCTTGAGACGAACCATTCCACCGATACCCCTCGTTTTTAGTATCCCAGGATAAATCACGGGCATCCGCTTGATCACTTTGCGGCCGGTATCTTGTGCCTGTCCAGGAAGAGTAGGACGGAGCGCCGGACACGAGCAATACCCCCGGGACTTAAATCGTGCGAGGTGGCTTGAACTGCACGCCCACCATAAGCCGCACTATTGCCTTTTGGGAAAATGTTGCAGGTTGTTGGCCCAACCTCACCGAGGTTATCGAGACTTACGCGATCCAGTTACCTCCTCCCTACACCCCTGAAACCTGCTGATTACAAGCGACTTAGCAAACATCGATGGCCATGGAGTTCCGGGCCGCTTCTTGCGGCATCACCAGGGAACCTGCCTTTCTCAACCTTTCGTTGCAGGGCTGAGATTCGGCCGCTATTTGCCAACGTGAGGTTGAGACAGTCTGGCGTCACAAGGGCCCTCTGATTCGCGTAGAATGAGCCGTCATGCCTCCCAAACTGGCCCAAATCCTGGAAACCTTGGAAGAGCTTTACGGGCCGCAGAAGCTGGCGGGCCCCACGGATCCTTACGAAATGATTGTTTTTTTGAACTGCGGCTATCCTGCAAGCGATGGGAAGTGCGCGAAGGGCTTTGAGGTGTTGAAGAGCGAAATTGGCACGGAGCCAAACAAGCTCTTGGCCGCTTCAAAGCCGAAGCTTGCAAAGTTGATGGGGCCAAGCGTAATCGCGCCCGCAGTATGCGCGAATCGACTGAAGGAAATCGCCCGCGAAGTAAAGAACGAATTTAGCGGAGATCTCACCGCCGCTCTGGAAAAGCGGCTGCGCGAAGGCAAGGACCAGCCCGAAAAGGGTCTCCAGGCCGCGAAGAAGCTGCTCCAAGGATTTCCTGTGATTGGGGAGCCCAGCGCGGAGAAGATTCTGCTCTTTGCCAAGCTGGCACCTGTCGCGGCCGTGCCTTCCGCGTTCGTCGAGGTCCCGACACGCCTCTTCGCAGGCGAACCAGGCAGAAATTACGCCACCGATTACCGCGCCGCGAGGGAAGTCCTGGATTCCGGATTGCCAAAGACGTTTGAAGCGCGACAAAGGGCTTACCTGCTGCTCAAGAAGCATGGCCAGGAGATTTGCAAGCGCTCCACGCCGAAATGCGAGATATGTCCCCTGACAGCCCAGTGCGCCTACCTCCAGGCAAAGGCGGCTGACAGCAACGCCGATTGAGTACTGAAGCCAAATGGTGACCAGAAGGGTGCAAAAGCAGGAAGCTGCGGCGGCGTTCCTTGACTTGGCGATAACCCGCCGGAATAATGGTAAAGCATGAGCGGGCGCGCCGGAGGCGCTGAAAAGATGTTCCTGGACGTGAAGGAATTAGCTGTCCGCAAACTCCGCATCCATAAGGCCTATGCGCCGGGCAGCATCGACTTTCATTCGGCCGAAATCAAACAGATTGAGCCACTGGAAGTGACTGCCACTGCGGAGCTGCTGGAAGGGCAGATTCGCGTCGAGGGTAACCTCGACACGAAGGTCGAGTTGGTCTGCGCGCGCTGCCTTGAACCGGTTACCGAGGAAGTCAGCCGCTCGTTTGACCTGTTTTATGCTCCGCTTCCTCACGATGCCCGCCTCACCAAGCATCGGGAAGACCGGCTGAAGGACGACGATACGGATATCGGCTTTTACGAAGGAGCTGGCCTTTTCTTGGCGGACGTGTTGAAAGAGCAGGTGCTACTGGCGCTTCCCATCAAGGCCATTTGCCAGAGCGATTGCCGGGGGTTGTGCCCGAATTGCGGCGCCAATCTGAACCACGAAGAGTGCCGTTGCGAGACCCACGCCACGGATCCCCGATTGGTCTCTCTCGCGCGTCTCAAGCAGGACTGGCTGAAAAAACAATAGTTTTTCCAGGGCGAAAGCCCTATATAATCCGCCCAACGGCGGGAACGAGGTGTAGTGTTATGCCTAACCCAAAACGGAGGCATTCCAAAAGACGGACCAGCACGCGGCGGGCCCATGATTTTCTCGCCAAGCCCGGACTGGGCAAATGTCCGAATTGCCAGGAAATGAAGCTGCCGCACCAGGCGTGTCCGCATTGCGGCTACTATAAGGGCAAAGCGGTACAAGCGTCGGCATAGGCTTTTTTTCGTTTCGCTGATTCTGCGAGCAAAATCCCATGATCACGATTGCCGTTGACGCCATGGGCGGGGACCATGCACCACGTCCTGAAGTGGAAGGCAGTGTGCTGGCCACACGCGAGTTCAACGACATTCGTATTTTGCTCGTGGGCCAGGCCCCTGTGGTGCGTCCGGAACTGGCCAAGCACGCCACGCCCAACCTGCCGATCGAGATTGTGCCGGCAAGCGAAGTGATCACCATGAATGATCATCCGGCGCAGGCGTTTCGACGGAAGAGGGACAGCTCGGTTCACGTAGCGGCGCGTCTGGTCCGTGAAGCCAAAGCCGATGGCATGGTGAGTGCAGGAAACACCGGCGCGGTCATGACCGTGTCGCGCTTTCTGCTCGGAACGCTCGAGTCTGTTGACCGCGTGGCTCTGGCCGCGCCTTTTCCCAACGCCCGGGGCGGGGTGTCGGTGCTGCTCGACGTGGGAGCCAACGTGGATTCGCGGCCCGAGCACTTGGTGCAGTTTGCAGTCATGGGAGAAGTGTATTATCGAGCGACATTCGGTAACCGGCGCCCGCGCGTCGGCTTGCTTTCGGTCGGCGAGGAAGAAATCAAGGGGAACGTGCTGACCCGCGAGGTCTATACTCTCCTGAAGAAGAGCCCCGTTCACTTTGTGGGCAACGTCGAAGGCGGCGACCTTTTTTCCGGTAGCGTGGACGTGATCGTCTGCGATGGCTTTGTCGGTAACATCGCTTTGAAGATTTGCGAAGGCCTGGCGGTTTCGATTTTCGATTTGCTGAGGAAGTCGTTGAAAAGCTCCATTCTTTCGCAGGTCGGCGCTAAGCTTTCCCAGAGGGCGTTTAAAGGCTTGAAGAAAAAGATTGATTACACGGAGTACGGTGGCGCGCCGCTTTTGGGGGTGCGCGGCGTCTGCGTGATCGGCCATGGGCGTTCCAATGCCAACGCCGTGAAAAACGCCATCCGTGTAGCCGCGGGGCTCGCCCGCGCGCGCATCAACGAGAGAATCGAACAGGAGCTCTCCGCCACTGCAGTTCCCGCGTGACGGTGGCAGAGAGGAATCGGCCATGGGCAAAGTCGCATTTGTGTTTCCCGGACAGGCTTCGCAATATCCCGGCATGGGCAAGGAACTCGCGGAGAAGTATGCCGTCGCGAAATCCACTTTTGACGAAGCGGACAAGGCGCTGGGCTTTTCGATTTCCAAGATTTGTTTCGAAGGCACCGAAGAAGAGCTCAAACTCACCGCCAATACACAACCAGCCATCCTGACCTGTTCCGTGGCGGTGGCGCGTGTGCTGGCGGAAAAAGGTTTGGAGCCGGATTATGTGGCGGGACACAGCCTTGGCGAATATTCGGCGCTGGTTGCTGCCGGTTCGCTGAAGTTTGGCGATGCGGTGCAATTGGTGCGCAAGCGCGGCAACTACATGCAGGATGCTGTTCCTGCCGGTGTGGGGGCCATGGCTGCGATTATGGGCTTGTCCCATGCCGTGGTGGCGGATGTTTGCAAGCGCGCGGCGGATGGCGAAATTTGTGCGCCGGCAAATTTGAATTCGCCGGACCAAACGGTCATCTCCGGGCACGCTGGCGCGGTGAAGCGCGCGGTGGAACTGGCTTCGCAGGCGGGTGCAAAACGAGCCGTGATTTTGCCGGTCTCCGCGCCATTTCATTCCGCGCTGATGACGCCCATGCAGGAGAAGTTCGAGAGAGATTTGCGGGGAGCAGAGTTTTCGAATTTGCGCGTGCCGCTAGTGACCAACGTGGATGCAGACACTATAGAGACGGGCGCGGAAGCGCGCGAGGCGCTCATCCGCCAGGTTTCCATGCCCGTGCGCTGGGAAGAGTCGGTGCGCCTGTTGATTGACGAGGGCGTGAACACTTTCGTGGAAGTGGGGCCGAGCCACGTGCTCACCGGGTTGCTGCGCCAGATCGAGCGCTCCGCAGGAGCTCTGAACGTTGAGGATGAAAAGAGTCTGGCGGTCACCGTCGAGAAAATCGCTGCCGCGCGGTCCGACGCGGCATGAGCCAGTTCTAAGTCGTAAGTTATAAGTTCTCAGTAAAGAAAAATGCAGGAATAGTTGCGAAATAAAGGCCGCGAGCGTTCGGGTGGAGGAATTCCAGGGAAGTCTCCGGCTTATTTTCCATTTTTCTCGTTTCTTTACTTACTCAAGAGTTCCGAGTTTTCGTTATTTTTGCCTCATGAAGCCAAACGGAAAGTCTCCATTTTATCGGCATCCTGCTTCTCGACGATGAATTTCGCCAGAGAATTGCTCTCGGCGGTAGTCAAGAGAAATTCCGGCAGGCTCTCGGTGAAAATGGACGTGGCCGACGCGGAGCAGGTGAAGACGGGATTCAAAGCGGTCCTCGAGAAATTCGGCCGCCTGGATATCCTGGTGAACAATGCCGCGATTACGCGCGACGGCTTGGCCATGCGCATGAAAGCCGACGACTGGGATGCGGTGATTCGAACGAACCTGACCGGCGCGCATCTCTGTGTCCAGCAAGCTCTGGCAACCATGATGCGCGCCCGTGCGGGCCGCATTATCAATATCGCTTCGGTGGTCGCAGAGATGGGCAATGCCGGCCAAGCCAATTACGTCGCTGCTAAAGCCGGTCTGATCGGGTTGACGAAAGCGATCGCTATGGAGATGGCGTCGCGCAACATCACCGTGAATGCCGTTGCGCCGGGCTTCATCGAAACGCCTATGACCGACGTGCTTTCCGACAACGTGAAACAGGACTTGAGGGCGCGCATTCCCCTGGGGCGCATGGGCTGCCCGCGCGACGTCGCGGCCGCCATCGTTTTCCTTGCGAGCGACGAAGCGGGCTATATCACCGGCCACGTCCTCGACGTCAACGGCGGCATATATCTGGCATAGAGTATGCGTGCAGCGCATAGACCGGAACAGTTTCGCGAGGGAGAGAAGGCAAGCCAAAGTTGACCTTGCAAGGGGCCGTGACTAGAATGGGCGGGTTATTCGGGGCCCTATTTTCAAGGCAAATCGGTTCGTAACCGCGGCGAGGGGCCGCGAATCGGAATCTACGGGCCAAAACACACGATTTTCGCGCGGCGGTACTCCGCGCAGGCAGGGCAGGCTCTTCAGCCTGGGATCAGCGGCTAAAATAGCACTTAGATGGACTTGATATCGCGGAGGAACACGGATGGCTAGCGTAGAAGAACGCGTGAAGCAGATTATTGTCGAGCAACTCGGCGTGGATGAAGCGGAAGTGACGCCCACCGCTTCGTTTGTGGACGACCTGGGAGCCGACTCCCTCGATCAGGTAGAATTAGTGATGGCGTTTGAGGAAGCCTTCGGCATCGAAGTGCCCGACGAAGATGCCGAAAAGATGACCACGGTGAAAGACGCGGTCGAATACATCGACAAGCACGCCAAAGGTAAGTAAGCCACGGAACAATCACCTCAACAGGGAGTATTGGAACTTTGACACGCCGCATAGTTGTCACCGGTGTTGGGCTGGTCTGCGCGCTGGGCGTCGGCACGGAAGAGAGCTGGAGAAACCTCGTCGCCGGATGCAGCGGCATCGCGCCGATCACGCATTTCGACACCAATGGCTTCGATTGCAAAATCGCCGGCGAAGTGAAGAATTTCGACCCTTTCCGGTGGATCGAGAAAAAAGAACTGAAAAAAATGGCGCGCTTCATCCAGATCGCGCTGGCCAGCGCAGATTTTGCGGTGAAGTCTGCCAATTGGAAGCCGGAAGATTCGAATCTCGACGAAGTGGGCGTTTATGTTTCTTCCGGCATCGGCGGATTCGACATCATCGAGCGCGAGCACGGCAAGCTGCTGAACGGCGGCCCGGGCAAAATTTCTCCCTTCTTCATTCCCTCGGCCATTGTCAATCTCGCTTCCGGGCAGATTTCCATTCGCTATGGTGCGAAAGGGCCGAATTCCGCCACGGCTACGGCGTGCTCTGCTTCGGCGCATGCCGTGGGTGACTCCTTCAAAATTATCGAGCGCGGCGCCGCAGAGATGATGATCTGTGGCGGTTCGGAAGCTACCATCACGCCCATGGGTGTTGGTGGATTCGCTGCTATGAAGGCGCTCTCTACCCGCAACGACGATCCCGCGCATGCGAGCCGCCCGTGGGACGCCGGCCGCGACGGATTTGTCGTTGGAGAAGGCGCAGGAATCTTAGTCCTCGAATCCCTTGAACATGCGCAGAAGCGCAATGCGCCGGTTCTTGCAGAAATTGTCGGTTACGGCATGTCCGGCGACGCGTATCACATGACGCAGCCGGAAGAGAACGGCGACGGCGCTTATCGCGTGATGATGGCGGCGCTCAAGGATGCGAAGCTGTCACCGGGCGATATCGGCTACGTGAACGCCCACGGGACTTCCACGCCCATCGGCGACGTGATTGAGACGCGAGCGCTGAAACGCGTTTTTGGCGAGCGCGCCAAGAAAGTCCCCATCAGTTCCACGAAGTCCATGACGGGACACCTGCTCGGTGGCGCGGGCGGCCTGGAAGCCGGCATCAGCGTTTTGGCGCTACGCGACCAGATCTTGCCGCCGACAATTAATCTGGAGAATCCCGATCCTGAATGCGATCTGGATTACGTTCCCAATCACGCGCGCAAAGCGTCCGCCGAATACGCGCTTTCGAATTCGTTTGGATTTGGCGGCACTAACGCCGCGCTTATTTTCCGGCGCTGGTCGGGCAAGTAGAGAAGAATCCCGCAGTGCGGTAAAATGATTTTGATTCCCGGAGGCCGACGCGGTCTCCTCACAAGCTCAGTTCAGCGAGTGGCAATCAATTGGGACCCTGAGCTCCTCGCTCCCGCTCAGGTTGAAAACCAATCATTTCGTCTTGAGTTACGTTGAGGGAAGAAACCCGTGAACATCATCGTGTGCATCAAACAGGTCCCCGCAAAAGACGCGCCGCTGGCCATCGCCGGAAACTGGATCAAAGAATCCGACATCGGCTTTGAAATGAACGAACCGGACAGCTACGCGCTCGAAGAAGCGCTGCGGCTCAAAGAGAAGCACGGCGGCGAAGTGGTCGCGCTCTCGATGGGGCCGGAGCGCGTGAAGCAAACCATCAAAGAAGCGCTGGCCAAGGGTGCCGACCGCGGCATTCACGTCGCCGACGATCAATTTGCGCAGCTTGATCCGCTAGGGTCGGCGAAAGCGCTCGCGGCAGCCATTCAAAAGGAAAAAGCTGATCTCGTCCTCACCGGTTTGCAGAGCGACGACCATGGTTTTGGCCAGACCGGCGTTTTGCTTGCCGCGCTGCTCGACCGCCCACACGCCACCATCATCATGCAAATCGAAGTGCAGGACGGAAAAATGAAGCTTAAGCGCGAGCTCGAAGCCGGATGGTTTCAGTGGATGGAGTGCCCGCTGCCGGCCGTGCTCTCGATCCAGTCCGGCATCAACAAAGTGCGTTACGCGACCTTGAAGGGCATCATGGCTGCAAAGAAAAAGGAAATCGCCACAATTTCGCGTGAATCGCTTGGCGTTTCGCACGAAGCGACCCAGAAAATTGAAAAAATCTACGTGCCATCGAAGACAAAGAAGACGGAGTTCCTAACCGGCACACCAAGGGAAGTAGCAACCAAGCTGGTCGAAAAACTAAAGTTTGAAGCCCGGGTAATTTAGTAGTGGACAGTTTTTAGTTCTCAGTTTTCAGTGCAAAAGAGCGCGTTAGAGTTTTTTCGACTGAGAACATGCAAAAGAGGCAGCACATGAAGGTTCTTGTCATCACCGAACTACGCCAAGGCAAGTGGAACAACGCGAGTTTCGAAACGCTCGCGGCAGCGCAACAAATCGCCAAAGACACTGCGAGCACGGTCAGCGCCCTGGTCATCGGCAAAGGCATTTCCTCCTTCGCCGACGAACTCGCTACCAAGAATGTGGCTGAGGTTCTGCGCGTCGAGCACGATCTGCTTGAGGCTTACACGCCCGACGGCTACTGCGTCGCTCTCAAACAAGCCATCGAGTCCGTCAAGCCTGAACTGGTTCTCTTTCCGCACACGTACCAGGTCCGCGACTTCGCTCCGAAGCTCGCTGCCCTGCTCGGCAAAGGCATGATTGGTGACTGCATCGGTTATCGCAACGGGGGTAGCAAACTTGTCTTTGTGCGCCAAATGTTTCAGGGCAAGACTGCGGCCGACGTCACTTTCACCGGTGCCGCGCCTTGGTTTGCCTGGTTTCAATCCGGCGCGTTTCGCGCGGACTTGCTCGCCGCGCACCCTTCGGGCAAAGCTCCATTGAACGCCGTTGCCGTCACGCTCAATGCCGCGCAGATTCGTACGAAGCCGATGGAGGTGTTCAAAGAGGCAAAGTCCGCCGTGGACCTTACGCAAGCGCCGCTTATCGTGGCCATTGGCCGCGGCATCAAAGCTCCCGAAAATATTCCGCAAGCGGAAGCGGTCGCAAAGGCGCTGGGCGCGGAAATCGCCGCTTCGCGCCCCATTTGCGATGAAGGCTGGCTCCCCATGGAGCGCCAGATCGGCAGCTCCGGTCAGACCGTTGCGCCGAAGCTGTATCTCGCGCTTGGCATCAGCGGCGCGATTCAGCACGTCGTCGGGATGAAGGGCGCGCGTACCATCGTCGCCATCAACAAAGATGCGAACGCTCCAATCTTCGAAATTGCCGATTACGGCGTCGTCGGCGACATCTTCGAAATCATGCCGGCGCTGACCGAAGAGCTGCAAAAAGCCAAGTAGACGCAAACCCCGCAAACGGACAGCGACTTTTCTTTCAATGTCCTAGAGCGTGACACGACAAATTGGCTCTTTGTCTAGAACGAAGCTCGTGTTAATCAACATCCGTCGAACCGCGGGAGAATCTCTATGGCCAATGTCGAAAGCTTCCCCTACGAAACGCGACTCAATATCCTTTGCCAGCCACTCGAAATCATCGATGCGCATGCGCTCGCGGATGCTTGCACCTATAAGTGGTACAACCAGACGCTTTGCCAGGTGAATGGCTCGGTCGTTCGTCTTGGCGTGGTGCAGGGGGAATATCACTGGCACAAGCACGATGACGATGACGAATTCTTCTACATTCTCGAAGGGAAACTGCTGATCGATCTCGAAGACCGCACCATCGAACTAGGTCCACGACAGGGCACGGTCGTCCCCAAGGGCGTTAGGCATCGGACGCGGGCTCCGCAGCGAACCGTAATGCTCATGGTGGAAAACGCCGGCATCATCCCCACTGGAAACTAAAAACTGCATTTAGCGTCTGTGCCGGACGTCACATATGCAATGTTTGCGCTCACGAGCTCTTTCTCACGATTTTGCTAGAATCAAGAGTCGAAATGAGCGTACAACGCGAACGACTCGAGGCGGATGTCTTGATCGTCGGAGCGGGGCCGGCGGGGCTTTGCTGCGCCCTGCATCTCGCCAATCTCATCAACAGGCACAAACCTTCCGGCGCCAAGCCCGAGCTATCGGCTGAGAATATTTACGTTCTTGAAAAGGGCCGCGAGATTGGCGCGCACCAGCTTTCCGGCGCGATCATGAACCCCAAAGCGCTTGCTGAGCTCGTTCCCGATTTTCAAAAGTCCGCGCCGCTGGATACGCCTGTCACGGATTCCGCCGCACTGCTTTTCACAAAAGGTTCCGCCCTGCGTTTTCCCGTCACGCCTCCACCGTTTCAAAACCAAGGGAACTATGTTGTCTCGCTGAGCAGAATCACCAAATGGCTCGGCGGCCTTGTCGAAGCCGCTGGCGTCAACGTCTTCAAGGAATTTGGCGGTGCCGAACTCGTTTACCAAGGCGACGGCATCGCCGGTGTCATCACCGAAGACAAGGGCGTCGACAAGAACGGCAAGCCCAAAGACAACTTCACGCCGGGCTATGAGCTTCGCGCGAAAGTCACCGTCCTCGCCGAAGGCACTCGCGGCTCGCTCACCAAGAAACTCGTCGCTGCCAAAAAACTCGACAACATCAATCCGCAGAGCTACGGAATCGGCATCAAAGAACTCTGGGACGTGCAGCCCGGCCGCGTTCAGCCCGGCTACGTGGCGCACACGCTCGGCTGGCCTGTTCCTACCAGCATGTACGGCGGCGGGTGGATCTACGGTCTTTCGAACAATCGCGTCTCCGTTGGCCTGGTCATCGCGCTTGATTATGCGGATCCGCTATTCGATCCGCATGCCGCGTTTCAAACCTGGAAGACGCATCCGTTTCTCAAGAAACTTCTCGAGGGCGGCAAGCTTGTTCGTTACGGTGCGAAGTCGCTGCCCTATGGCGGCTGGTACGCCATGCCGCGCACTTATGCCGACGGCGGCCTCATCATCGGCGATTCCGGCAGCTTCCTCGATTCGCAGCGGCTTAAGGGCATTCATCTGGCGATGAAAAGCGGCATGCTCGCGGCGGAAACCATTTTCGAAGCGCTCAAATCCGGCGACACTTCTTCAAAGACGCTGAGCGCCTTCCCGAAAAAGATCGAGCAGAGTTACATCAAAAAAGAGCTCTGGCACGTTCGCAATTTTCACCAATCCTTCTCGCACGGGATGTTTCCCGGATTCGTTCACACCGCGTTCCAGCAAATCACCGGTGGCCGCGGCTTGATTGATCCCATGCGCGCGCACCCCGGCCACGAAGCCTACAAAAAGATCAACGGCCGCCCTGCGCCCGAACGTTTCAAGGGCGATGGCAAACTGACTTTCGATCGCCTCACCGACGTCTATCATTCCGGAACGCGCCACGAAGAGGATCAACCCTGCCACCTGCGCGTCGCGGACACCAATATCTGCGCCACCAAATGCGCCGCCGAATACGGGAATCCCTGCCAGTATTTTTGTCCTGCGGCGGTCTACGAAATGGTGAAGGAATCCGGCGGCCCGCCGAAGCTGAAAATCAACGCTTCGAATTGCGTGCACTGCAAGACTTGCGATATCGCCGACCCTTACCAAATTATCGATTGGGTTGTTCCCGAGGGCGGCGGCGGCCCCAACTACGAAGGTATGTGACGCACCCGTAGTGACCTGTCCTCACTGCAGTTTGACCTGTCGTGGCGATGTAGCGTGCATCGAAGCTGACACGCCCGCAGGTTATTTGGCAGCTTCACCAACTCCGCGTGACCAAAGTTTCTTCACGAAGTGAACCATGCGGTCCACCATAGAATCATTAGCCTGCGCGGCGGGTTTCGGAGGGCTAGCAACAGAAGGACGTGACCGCGCCGGTGCGGGAACAGAAACGGGCGGAGAGGAAGCCGGCAAATCTCCCTCGACGCGTCCCTGGAAAATCAGCGTCGGCCGCACGCGCACGCGCCGCGTCACCACGATCTTGCTCATATCCACTTCCGGCTGAACTTCGGCGTTTGCGTTGTAAATTAGTGGCGGGACGAAAACCTCGTAGATGGGGCCGTCTTTTGTCGTTGGTTTATCCAAGGGCAGAGGCGAGACAATCTCACCGGACCCCAGCGCTCTGGCGTTGGCTCCTTCCGTAGGCGCAGCCGGAGGAATAATCTCCAATCGCGGAGTCGGGACGTATTTTGTAAGTTGTGGATCGCAGGTGCACCGATCACCCCCGCCGCGCAGGCCATCCAATTTTCCATCAACGAGCAGAACATCCGCCGACTGCGGTACGACAATGTTTTGGCTGGTGAACTGCTGCTCCAGTCGCACGGCGCCACGATATGCGCGCACGCACATGGCTCCGGTGGCGTCAAAGCCGACCAGGGCGTCCTGGGGACCGTCGCCAATCGCGATGGGCTGAATCTGAAGAAGCGGAGTATAAATCGTTAGGGCCGGTCCGTGCTCGATGGAAACGTGGATCGTGCCGGTATCGAGCGCCAGCGTGAGCAAATTGCCGGATTTGAGAACGGAAAAATGCGCTGGCCCGCAAATACTGATTGTGCCTCCTTGTGTGAGATCGAGGCGCGCGGTCCCGGACTTGACCAGCACGTCGCTGCCGCTGCGCAGCACCGTTCGCGGAAAGCCGTGAACGACTTCAACGCGCATGGGGCCGGTGACGGCGACGGCCGTGCCATCGAGGCAGCTAACACCATCGCGCTGACCAGCAGCCAAATCACGCGGTGTGTGAGGGGCGACAGGATGGAAGGAAGCGACACTCGGTTTGTACTCCCGGCACAAAGGCGGGGCTCTCGCCTATACTATACGTCGGCGGGGACTGCCGGCGCACCTTGCAGTCCATGGTTGGGGCCGCCTGGCCAAACGAAATGCCACAGCCCGACACCATCGTGGAGACCGCGAAGCAGCCGGAACGCGAGCCGGTCAATTTGCATTATGACACGAGGCTCACGCCATTGCCCTGGACGCGGCGCATCCAGATTCCCTTCATTGCGGCTGCGGTGTACAGCGTCATTCGAACGCTCGGACCAACATTGCGCTACGAAGTGCTCGGGTGGCAGCACGCGGAGAAAGTGCACGCCTCCGGCAAACGCATTATCTGGGCGTTCTGGCACCGCATCATTCTTCCAATTGTGTGGTGGCACCGCCGTCACGGTGTTGTGGTGATGAACACGACTGCCTTCGATGGTCAATGGACGCGCAAAGTGATCGAGTGGCTGGGATTTGGCACCGCACAGGGAAGTTCTTCTCGCGGGGGATTGCGCGGACTGGCGGTAATGGCTAAGCGCCTCAAGGAAGGAGTCGATTGCGCGTTTACCATCGATGGCCCGCGCGGCCCGCGCTACGTGGCAAAGCCGGGCCCGGTAATGCTCGCGCGAAAAACCGGTTGCCCCATCATCGTGTTTCACATCGGCGTCGACCATGGAAAAACTTTCACGAAGACTTGGGACCACTTCTTGCTGCCCATGCCTTTTGCGCGTGCGGTGATTTTGTTTGCTCCTCCGATTTATGTCCCTGGCGATGCCAGCGCGGAAGTCATGGAAGCAAAGCACACCGAAATGCAGCGCGAATTGGAACGCGTGCGCGACATTGCGGAAGGCTGGTATCTGCTGAGCCCAGACGCTCGCGAAAAACATCGCGCCGAATTCAGCCGCTAGTTGCAGGCCGCTGTTTCCGCCGGCCGCATTAAGATCATTCGGATGAATCAAGCGCTAGCTGATGGGATGTTGCTCACCCACCTGGGGTTCGTTGCGTGGGTGCTTTTTGGCGCACTGGTTACGCGAGCGCGCCCCTTGCTTGCCGCGCTGCATATCGCCTCGGTCATCTACGGCATTGTTGCGGAACTCGGGCCTTGGCCATGCCCGCTCACCCTTGCTGAAAATTTCTTCGAAGCACGCGCCGGGCTCGCACCTTACGAGGGTCCGTTCTTGCTGCACTATCTGGACGCGCTCGTATACCCAAATCTTCCTCGCGCGTTGTTGGTCGGATCGGGCGTGTTGGTATGCCTGGTCAACCTTTTGATTTATGGCCTGCGCTTGCGCAGCCATTTAGCCAAACGCAAAGCGTAGCGGCATATTTGTATGGTCTCGCGATCGGAGCGGGCGAGCTGCATCTGGAAAAGCCCATGGCGCGTAGCTCAATTGCCGTCGCGCTCGCCGAGCTTCACGGGAATGTCCATCTTTTTTCCACCGCGATAAATGGTTACGTTCACGGCGTCGCCCGGACGGTGGTGGTTCAGCACCAGGTTAACGTCGAACTGGTTCGCGATCTTCTGGCCGTCGATGGCCACGATGATGTCCCCCCCGATATAAAAACGCCGCAAGCCGGCCTGGACAATACGATCGCCGCCGCGGATCCCTGCCGTCGCAGCCGGCCCGCCTTTTGTCACCGTTTCCACCAGCAAGCCTTCCTGCACCGGCAAATCCAGCGCTTCAGCAAGTCCGCCCGTAAGCGCATAGGTTTCCACGCCCAGGAATGCGCGGTGCACACGGCCGGAGGTGATGAGATCGTTGGCGATATTTTTTGCGGTGTTGATGGGAATGGCAAAGCCGATGCCGGCAGTGGTGCCGGTAGGCGTGTAAATCGCGGAATTGATGCCAATCACGTCGCCATGCGAATCAATAAGCGGGCCGCCGGAATTGCCGCGATTGATGGCCGCGTCGGTCTGAATCGCTTCTTCGATGAACGTGGTCTGGCTGGTTTGGACGGTGCGGCCCAGCGCGCTGACCACGCCCGTAGTCAGCGTGGACTGAAAACCGAAGGGGTTGCCAATGGCAAGAACTTTCTGGCCCACCTGGATAGCACTGGAATCTCCCAGCTTTAAGGCGGCGAGTTGCTTTCCCTTGGGGTCAATCTTTATGAGTGCGACGTCATTGCGCTGATCCGCGCCAATGTATTTCGCGGGGTGGCGAGATTGATCTCCCAGCACAACTTCGATGGACTGCGCGCCTTCCACCACATGGTAATTGGTCAGGATGTAGCCGCGAGGATCGATGATAAAACCGGCGCCCGCGCCGTCCACGGGAACAGGGTCCATGAAGAAATCATACTCGGTTGCTTTGGTGAGGATGTTTGCCACGGCCGGAGAAGCCTGCCGGTAGATGCGCACGTTGATGGATTCGTCCTCGGTCAATCCCGAGTCGCGGGCGGGGACGGAAGATAGATTGGGACTTCCCATCGGCACGGCTTCCACTTTGGCCGGATCGTGCGGACCAAAACGAGCGCCGGCCCAGAAGGCACCGAGGATCAGCACCAGCGCGGCAAGAAAGATGCGCGCGCGATTCGATGTGTTACCTATGTTCATAGAAGCGTTTCCCTTCTGTTCCACTCGGTGGTTCTAGTATAGGCAAAATTGCGCTGGTTGTTCAGCGCGCGGCTTTGCTTCGATGGAGTCTGGCGGCTAGAGCCTCGACCTGCTTGCGAGTCTGCTCGAGCGTGCCGGAGCAGTCGATTTTCTCTGTAGCGTAACGCAGCTTTTCCTCCACCGGCATTTGCGCGGCGATGCGGCGACGAGCTTCGTCTTCACTGAGTCCGCGCGCGGCCAGGCGTTCGACTTGTTGCTCCGGGCGGCACCAGGTGACTACGAGCCCGTCGAGCTGTCTGTGCATCCCGGCCTCGACAAGCAGAGCCGCTTCAACGACTGCTGCGTCACGCGTGCCTTCGCGCTGCCATTCCTCGAACCGGCGGGAGACAGCTTGGGCGACCCGCGGGTGGACGATGGCATTGAGACGATCGAGCCTCGCGCGATCCGCGAAGACAAGCGCCCCAAGCTTGGCGCGGTCCACACGTCCTTGGCCGTCGGCAATCGCAATGCCGAATTCGCGGAGAACTTCTTCGTAGGCGGGCTGGCCCGGTTCGATGAGCTTGTGAGCAAGCGAATCCGCATCAAGTACGGAAAAACCCAGTTCGCGGAGCATGGTCGCGACAGCGCTCTTGCCGCTGGCGATTCCGCCGGTCAATCCGAGTCGCAGCATTTTGTTGATCACCGGGCCGTGGCCGTGGATTGTGTGGCGGAAAGTTCCGGGGAAGCGCGCCGGAGGCGTGCGGCCTTGACCGTATTGCTCATGAGCATGGTGATGGTCATGGGGCCGACGCCGCCGGGAACGGGGGTGATCGCCCCGGCAACGTTGACGGCATCGGGATGAACGTCGCCGACGAGGACCGAGCCTTTGGCGCGGAATTTTTCGAGGCGCGCGGGGAAATTCCGGAGAAGCCGCTCGGCTCCGGCGGAATCCTTGATGGTGTTGGTGCCCACATCGATGACCGTAGCACCGGGTTTCAGCCAATCGGCTTGCACGAACCCGGCTTTGCCCATGGCGGCAACGACGATGTCGGCGCGGCGGACGATTTCGGGAAGGTCGCGCGTTTTGGAGTGGCAGATGGTGACGGTAGAGTTGGCGTGCATGAGCAAAAGCGCCATCGGCGCGGCGAAGAATCTCCATGCAACCCGCGGGAGTGCAGGCGACAAGCCCGGGGCGCCCACTGACGAGCCGGCCAAGATTGACAGGATGGAAGCCATCCACGTCTTTCGCGGGATGCACGGATTCCAGGATGCGCTTGGTGTCCACCTGCGGAGGAAGAGGAAGCTGGACAAGGATGCCGTCGACGTTGTTGTCGTGATTCAAGTCATCCACAACAGCGAGAAGCTCCCGCGTGGCCACGGTGGCCGGTGGTGTGAGGAGGCCGCTCGCCAGCCCAAGCTGTTCGCAGGCGGCAATTTTGCTTTTCACGTAGAGCTGCGATGCGGGATTTTCGCCGACGAGAACGGCAGCAAGGCCGGGCTGGATGCCGGCGGACGTCAGCACGCGAACTTCGTCCTTGAGTTCGGCGAAGATCTGGTCCCGGATTTTCTGGCCATCGAGAATGCGTGCAGTCATGCACCGCTCGCTTTCCTAAAGCGAAAAAGAATCATAGCATAGCCGAAAGCCATGACTTGTGACCCTTGGACCGTGGCTGTGGAAGACCGCAGCCCGAGGGTTGAGAGGACGAGGGGGGAAGGCAGTCCTACAGGGCTTCCTGCGCTTCAGAGAATTTGCTTGTAGGACCGCTGTAAGCAGAGTGCGGACCGGCCATGTAGGAGGAAATGTGCTGTCCCTCAGGACAGCTAGGCGCGTGGTCAGCTGTGTGTCACATTGGAGGCCTCCTAGAAACAACAAAGGGACGGACAGGGATGTCTGTGCCCCTGAATTCGCGATTAGTACACAAGAGACAGACGAAAATGTTTGTCCTGCGAAATTCGGCGAGCAGCGAGCTAGGAGCAAAAAAGGGGGCCTAATGGACGACACGATTGACTTCGATTTGACGATGCCGATCCCCGCCGCGGACAAGGAGAGGCTCAAGGAAGATTGCAAGAAAATCGCCGAGCTTTTTGAAGCGAGCGCCACCGCGATGTTTGAAGGCCAGGACGGGATGATCTTTCATCTGGAATTTGACGACGCCGCAAAGTTCGGGAAGTTCGCCGAATATTTGAGAGCGCACGGTCTGTTGCGCATTGACAGGATTCAGACGAAAAGCGACAAGGTACACTGAAGACCCCGCCATCTTGCTTAGCCGCGTGAGCCCCAATTCTCAGGTATCAGAGGAACTCTTGTTAGAACTTGTTGAAAAAAGGCTTTAAGTGTCATCGCGAGCCAGGCGAGGGATCTCTCCACGAAGATCTCCAAAAGCGAGCTTTTAGGAATTTTCCGCGGTGCCGTTCGACAAAATGAATTTGTTGAGGCGGGCCGCGAGTTCGTCGCGGACGCGACAGAACGCGGCGAGTTTTTCTTCGTAAGAACCGGTGGCGTTGCCGGGATCCCAGACGCTCCAGTGGATGCGCTGAGCGCCGGGAAAAACGGGACAAAGCTCCGCGGCGGGGTCGCAGACGGTGATGACCGTGTCGAAGCCCTGACCCGTAAATTCCGAAACGGATTTGGAACGGTGCCCCGAGATATCGATACCAATGGCGCGCATGGCTTCAATGGCCAACTCACTGACGTAGCCGCTCGGGTGGCTTCCGGCGCTGTGTACCTCGTAGGAGCTGCCGCCGAACTGGCGGAGCAGGCCTTCGGCCATTTGGCTGCGCACGCAATTGCCGGTGCAGAGAATGAGAACGCGGTGGGTCATGGTTCGTTCCTATTATGCGCGGCTGGGCAGGAGTGGAACAAAAAAGGGTGCTGGCTTCTTGTAAACTGATGAAAGGCTTCCCAAAGGGGGCGCCGCATGCTGCGTCCCTGCCAGATCAGAAGCAGCAGGTCGGCGCGCAGCAGGCGGATTTCGCCGCGGGCTTCACTGCGCGGACGAACGCGCTGATGAACTTGCCATCGATCTGCGGGCCGACCGTTTCGTGGTCCAGACCAGCGGCTTTGAGATACTTACCAGCTTCTTCGATTCGGTAAACGCGAGTCGCTTCCACATCGATGGATTCGAATCCCGCGCACGCCAGTTTTTCGCGATATTCATTTTCTTCCAGGGCGCCCGCGATGCAGCCGACCCAGAGTTCCATACTTTTGCGAATGTTGGCGGGAACGTCGCCGCGAACGACGACATCGGAGACCGCGAAACGCCCGCCAGGCTTGAGCACGCGAAAGGCTTCGGCGAGGACGCGGTCTTTGTCGCCGGAAAGATTGATAACGCAGTTGGAGATGATGACGTCGACGGAGTTGTCAGGCAGCGGAACGCTCTCGATCGCACCTTTTAGGAATTCGACATTGGCGACACCGGCCTTCTTCTGATTTTCGCGAGCCAGCGCGAGCATCTCGTCGGTCATATCCAGGCCGTAGGCTTTGCCGCTCGGGCCGACGCGCTTGGCCGAGAGGATGACGTCAATGCCGCCGCCGGAGCCGAGGTCAAGAACGGTTTCTCCGGGCTGCAGTTGGGCGAGGGCCGTGGGGTTGCCGCACCCGAGCGAGGCAGCGACGGCTTTTTCGGGCAAGGCGCCCTTCTCCGCCTCACTGTACAGATCTTTGGTGATGGGGTCGCATCCATCGATCGACGCGCCTCCGCCGCAACAGGCCGTGCCGCCGCCGGCGGTTCGCTTGGCGGCTTCTCCGTATTTTTGCTTCACCGCTTCCTGGATGTTGGGTTCGTTCATGGAGTTCCTCACTTTGAAATCTGCACAACGGATTCCGCTGGGACCGCGCGGGAGCGCGTGCAGCATTCCTCGTACAGAAAATTCAAGACTTCGCGTAAGGCGTCGGTATCCGCGGAGTACCACAAATAAGTCCCCTCGCGGCGGACGTTGACGAGGCCGACTTGCTTCAGTTTTTCAAGATGATGGGAAAGGGTAGAAGCGGGGATGCCCAGTTCTTCTTGGACTTCGCCGGCGACCATGCCGGTAGGATGGGCGGCGAGGAGAAGCCGAAGAATCTGCAAACGAGGCTCAGCGCCGAGGGCCGAGAAGCGGTCCGCCGAGCGGGTGACGAGCAAGGGATGGGGCCTGCGCATGCTTCGATAATTGCAGAAATATGAAAAGATGTCAACTTCCCCCAGCTCCAACCTTTTTTGCCCTGGCCCTCCTTGGCCGCGGGGTGCCCGAGCCCCTGGAAACGCCCGCGCAAATGACTTTTGACCCACTTCCCGCCGCATGGGATACTTTTAAGTTCTGGGACAGTCATGAAACTTCAACGGATAACGCTACTTGCAATTACCTTGGGCTTTACCGGCTCGTTCGGCCTTGCACAAGCGCCGGAGAACCCGCCCGCCGAGAAAAAGAGCCTGGCTCCCAGCGGGGCAAAGGATCCCTTTGCGGGCAGTTCCGAAAAAGACTCCGCTCGGGCGGAAGCCTATTACAACTACACGATGGGGCATATTTACGAGCAACAGTACGAGGTTTCGAGCAACCCGGATTACGCCACGAAGGCCATCGAGGCGTACAAAAAGGCTTATGCACTGGATCCGAAATCGCCGGTGATTGGCGAGCGGCTTGCGGAGATGTATTGGAAAGCGCAGCGCACACGCGAAGCAGAGAACGAAGCGAAGGATATCCTCAAGCGCGACCCGAACGATGTGCAGTCGCGGAGGTTGCTGGGAAGAATTTATCTGCGAAGCCTGGGCGACGTGAACGCCGGGAGCGGACAATCAGAGACGGCCAACAAAGCCATTGAACAGTTCCGCGAAATCAACCGGCTGGATCCCGCGGACACGGAATCGGCACTTTGGCTGGCGCGGCTTTACCGGCTGAAGAACGAACACGACAAGAGCGAGAAAGTTTTGCGGGGGATCCTGAAAACCGATCCGGACAACGAGCAAGCTGTCGAGCAACTAACGCAGCTCTTGATGGACGAGGGCAAGTCTGAGGAAGCGGTGGCGCTGCTCGAAGGAATTACGGTGCATTCGCCCACGCCGGTGTTGCTGGACTTGCTTGGGGATGCGTACACGCAAGCCCATGATTTGCCGAAAGCGGAAACCGCCTACCGCAAAGCCGCGGAGATGGATCCTTCCGAACTGAGCCATCAGCGGGGGTTGGGACAAACTTTGTTGTCGGAAGAGAAATACGCCGAAGCGCTGAAGGTGTATCAGAAGCTGTCCGACTCGATGCCCGACGATTCGGATGTGTATTTGCGAATCGCGCAAATTTACCGGGAACTCCATCAACTCGATAAGGCGGAAGAGAATTTGATGAAGGCGCGGCAATACGCGCCGGGTAGCCTCGAGGTCATGTACAACGAGGGGATGCTTTACGAATCCCAGGGTCGCTACGATGATGCGATTCGCGTGCTGACGGATGCGGTAACGGGGATCAAAGGCCAATCGGCGACGATGCCTTCGCGCCGGAGATCGCTCGCGATTTTGTATCAGCAACTCGGGCAGCTTTATCGCGAGAACCAGAATTATCAAGCCGCGATTTATACGTTTGAGGAGCTAGGGCATCTGGGCGACGAGGAAGATCGGCGCGCACGCATGATGATTATGGACACGTATCGCGCGGCCAAGGATTTGGCGAAAGCGCTGCAAACGGGCAAAGAGGCGATGGCCAAGTACCCGGCGGACCCCGGAATTCGCACGAGCTATGCGTTGCTCCTTGGCGAAAACGGACAGACCGACGACGCCGTCAAAATCCTGCGCGCGCAGTTGCACGGGGATACCAGCGACCGCGATACTTACCTGAACATCGCGCAAGTCTACGAACGCGGGCGGCATTACAAAGAAGCCGAGGAGTCCGCACGCGCCGCGGAAGTGCTCCCGGGACAGCCGCGCGACAACGAGATGGTATGGTTTTTGCTCGGCGCCATTTACGAGCGGCAAAAGTTTTATGACAAGGCTGAAGAGCAGTTCAAAAAAGTGCTGGCGGTGAATCCCAAAAACGCGCCCGTACTGAATTACTACGGCTATATGCTGGGCGACCTGGGGATCCGCCTGGATGAAGCGCAGTCGCTGGTCGAGCGCGCGCTCAAAGAAGAGCCTTACAACGGCGGGTATCTCGATAGCCTCGGATGGATTTATTTCAAGGAAAATCGCACGGCGGATGCGGAGACCACGCTGCGCAAAGCCCTTACGCGCGAGAGTCACGATCCCACGATTCATGCGCACCTGGGCGATGTTTACGCCAAGTTGGGCCGTGCCGACCTGGCTGCTGCGGAATGGGAGAAGTCGCTGGCGGAATGGCACAGGTCGCTGCCGGGCGACCTCGAATCCGACAAAGTGGCGGAGCTCGAAAAAAAGCTTTCGCAATCCAAGCATCGCGTGGCGCAGAAATCCGCGACCTCCGACACCAAGCCGTAATTCCCGCATGACCGAAGTTCGCCTCCCCGCCTTCGCGAAAATCAATCTGCGCCTGGACATTTTGGGGAAACGCGCGGATGGCTTTCACGAACTGCGCACGATTTTTCAGACGCTTTCCCTGCATGATGAAATCCGGTTGCGAACCTCGCGGCGGCCAGGAATTACGCTAGCCATTCATGGAAACGCAGCACTCGCGGCGGAATCCATGCAAAAGAACCTCGCCTATCGAGCTGTCGACGCGATAAGACGCAAGCTGAAAATCGACGGCGGCGTGGAAGTCGAGCTAACAAAGAGAATTCCAGCGGGGGGCGGTCTGGGTGGAGGCTCGAGTGACGCGGCGGCGGCGATGCTGGGTTACCTGCAGCTCGCAAAGAAGAAAATGCCGCTAGCACAAATGATGGAAATTGCCGCTTCACTCGGCGCAGACGTGCCGTTTTTTCTTTTTGGCGGTCGCGCGCTGGGGGTGAACCGGGGCGATGAGATCTATCCGCTACAGGACATTTCCAAACTGCATGTTCTAGTCGTCGTTCCGCAAGAAATTCGCGTGCCCACGCCGGACGCCTTTCGCTGGGTGAATGCCAAACCGCTTGGTTTGACAAAACCTTCTACAAACTCTAAACTCTTACAGTTCTGTACTCTATCCTGGAGCGCGCAGGGAAGCGGCCTTTCCAATGATTTCGAAGGGCCGGTGTTCCGTCGCCACGCCCGGCTTGGTCTAATCAAGCGGGTCTTGCTCCAACGAGGAGCGACAGAAGCCTCGCTGGCGGGTAGCGGTTCGGCGGTGTTTGGAATTTTCCCGAGCCCAGCGATGGCGCGCCGAGCCGCTGTTGGGTTTCCGCACGATCAAACCTTCGTCTGCGAGACCCTCTCGCGCGAAAGGTACGCTCGTAGGATGCGCATAGCCGGGTAAATCGGCGTGTGCGCGGAGTGGAATCGGCCTTCAGCGTCTCTGCAGAAGTTCACGGTCGGCAGGCGGCAGTTTAAAGTCAAAAGTGGAAAAAGACTGCCAGGGTAGAGGAACGTGCCCACGGCTATTCGCGGGACACCGTCTCCCTCATGGGCTCTTAACCGTCGACTTTTAACCTTGGTCAAAAGGCAAATTCTAGGGTTCCAAAGTCGTTGAAAGCGGAGCGATTGCCTGGTGAATGAAGATCGATTCAAGATTTTCTCTGGGACGGCAAACCCGGTGCTCGCGGAGAGCATCTGCCGTCATTTGGACGTGCCGCTCGGCAAAGCGCTGCTGGGACGATTCAGTGACGGCGAGATTTATTTCCAGATTCTGGAAAATGTCCGCGGAGCGGATGTTTTCGTGGTGCAATCTTGCCATCACCCGGTGGACAACCACCTGCTCGAACTGCTGCTTATGATTGACGCGTTCAAACGCGCGTCGGCGTGGCGCATTACCGCGGTGCTGCCGTACTACTGCTACGCCCGGCAGGACCGCAAGGACAAGCCGCGCGTTCCGATCTCCGCGAAGCTCGTGGCCGACCTGCTGGAAACGGCGGGAGCGAGCCGGGCGCTGACGATGGATTTGCACGCGCCGCAGATTCAAGGCTACTTCGACGTGCCCGTCGACCACTTGTATGCATCGCCGGTGCTGGTGGAATACTTCCGCCACCTGAAGCTGCCCAATCTTACGGTGGTTGCGCCGGATGCGGGCGGCGTGGAGCGCGCGCGGTTTTTTGCCAAGAAGCTCGATGCGCCATTGGCCATCGTCGACAAACGGCGCGTGGACGTGGACGTGAGTGAAGTGATGAACCTGATCGGCGACGTGCGCGGCCGCAGCGCGCTGGTCGTGGACGACATTATCGACACTGCGGGCACGCTGGTGAAAACCGCCGAGGCTTTGCTGCGAGAGGGCGCCACGCAAGTGTACGCCGCCTGCACGCACGCGGTGCTTTCCGGCCCGGCTGTCGAACGGCTGCAGAAGTCGAAGATCTGCGAGGTGGTCGCCACCGATTCCGTGCCGCTCACCGAGGCCGCCAAGAAGGTGGGGAAGATCAGGATCTTAAGTGTTGCGGATCTGCTGGCGCGAGGTATTCGGTCGATTCACGAAGAGACTTCTATCAGCGAGTTGTTCATCTGATTTCGCGTTTTTTGTAGGGGCGCAGCAGTGCTGGGCCCCAGACATCCAGGTTTGAGCGGTTAGGCGCCAAAAAGTCTAGTTTCAGGGAAGGGAACAAGGCCATGGCAGAAAAGGCAGAGCAGATTGTAGTGGAGAGCGCGCCCCGTGCCACTCGGGGCAAGAACGAAGCGCGGCGGCTTCGCCAGACGGGCAAAATCCCAGCGGTTTTGTATGGCGGCAAGGGCGGTCCGGTCACACTGTCGGTGAATGCCAAGCAGGTGAACTCTATTCTGCGCTCGCCGATGGGACATAACACGCTGTTTCAAGTGAGTTTAGGGGGCAAGCCGGAACCGGCCATTGTGAAGGAATGGTTGGTCGACCCCACCACGGGAACACTGTTGCACGTGGATCTCATGCGTGTGGCCATGGACGTGCGCATGAAAGTGAAGGTGCCGGTGCACACCTTCGGCGAACCCGCTGGCGTAAAAGTGCAAGGCGGGGTGTTTGAAGTTGTCACCCGCGAAGTGGAATTGGAATGCCTCCCGAGCGACATCCCCACAGAATTCCGCATGGACGTCAGCGAACTGATGCTCGGCAAGCAATTGCGCGTGAGCGACCTGCCGGTGGACCCCGCAAAGGTCAAAATGCTCACCGAACCGGAGCGCGTGATTGCCCACGTGGTTGCTCTTAGGATCGAGGAAGAGAAGCCCGCGGAAGCCGCGGCAACGGAAGCGGCGGCCCCAGCCGAGCCCGAAGTTATCAAGAAGGGCAAGAAGGAAGTGGAAGGCGAAGAAGGCGTCGAAGCCGCAGAAGCACAACCCAAGGCCGAGAAAGCAGAGAAGAGCGAGAAGAAAGAGAAGAAGTAAACGTTTGGTTTGCGGCAGGACGCCCGCGCGGGCGGGACCTGTGGATAAGAGGCTATGCGGCTCATTGTCGGACTTGGGAATCCCGATCCGGAGTACCAGTGGACGCCGCACAACCTAGGATTCATGGTCGTGGACGAGTTGGCGAATCGCAACGGGATTCGCGTCGAGCGGCCGGAAGGCAAGGCGCTGGTAGGCCGCGGGAAAATTGTCGGCGAAGAGGTCGTGCTGGCGAAGCCGCAGACGTACATGAATCTGAGCGGCATCTCGGTAGGAGAGCTGCTCGCGAAGTATGAAGTGGATTTGGACGGCCTGCTGGTGATGTGGGATGAAGTGCAACTGCCGCTGGGCACGATTCGCATTCATCCGGACGGCAGCGCGGGCAGCCACAACGGCGCGAGGTCGGTCATCAACGCCGTTGGCACGCAAAAGTTTGCGAGGCTGCGGCTCGGCTGCGGCCCCGACTATCCGCTGAGCAGCCGAAGAGAGCACGTGCTGCGGCCGATGAAGAAGGCGGAATTGGAAGCCGCGGCGGAGATGGTCGGCGAAGCCGGTGATGCCGTGGAAATGATCCTGACGCAGGGCTTGGACAAGGCGATGACGAAGTACAACCGGCGTATGCCTGACGAGCCGGGAGAGTCGGAGCAAAACTAGGAGCGAGGCTTGTATCCCCTGAGCGAAGTTGCAGGGCCTTGCCCGATTTGATGCTGCTACCGCGGCAAGATTTTCCGGGCCTTGGCGTCTGGACACAAATAGAAATGAGGCAACCATGGAAGAGCGTTATTACGATCTGATTTTCATCGTCCGGCCGGCCACGCCGGAAGAGGAGATCAAGAAGATTCTTGGCGTGGTCGAGCACACTTGCGCGGAAAAGGGCGGCAAGGTGGAAAAGACCGAGCAGTGGGGAACGCGTAAACTGGCTTATCGCGTGGCCAAGCACCGCGAGGGCATTTACGTGCACCAAGAGATTCGCACCACGCACGGCGAGTTGATTGCCGAGCTGGAGCGCCGCCTGCGCACACAGGACGCGGTGATCAAGTACCAGACGATCCGTTTGGATGAAGATTTGAAGCGCCAGAAGAAGCTTTCACACAAGCGCGAGAAGCGTGCCGCCCGGCGTCCTCGCCGGTCCACCGCGCCTGCGGCGGCCCCGGAACAGGCGACGGCGACAAGCTAGTTGTGCTTTGTCGGCGCAACCGATTTGAGAGTTCGTGAGTCCGTAAGAATCGGACGCACTGAGGAATAACCCTCGACTTGGTCGGGGCCAGAGGGAAAGGGTGGTAGGCATGTCAGAGAATCAGAAACAAACATCAGCACCAGCGCCGGGCGGCGGTCAGCGTCGCGAAGGCGGACCCGCCGGCGGACGGCGCGAGGGCGGGCCGGGAGCAGGTCCCGGCGGTGCCGGGGGACGTCCCCGCGGTAAGCGCCAGTATTTCCGCAAAAAGAAAGTCTGCAAGTTCTGCGTCGAGAAGATGGACTTCATCGACTACAAGCGCGCCGACATTCTCGCGCAGTTTGTGCAGGAGCGCGGCAAGATTCTGCCCCGCCGCATGACCGGCGTGTGCGCGCGGCACCAGCGCGGGCTGGGTGTGGCCATCAAGCGCGCGCGCAACATTGCGTTGCTGCCGTTTTCGGGAAGCGCCGCGGGTGTTCAAGCCCCGCGCGCGGTGACTTCCGGCGCACATGGTGCGCATGCGCCCGCCGCGGGGCATCCCGCGCCCGCACCGGCTGCCGAAGTGCCGAAGGCGTGATGATCGGTTTTTAGTTCTTGGTTGTAAGTTCTAAGCAGAAGACAGTCGAAGTAGCCCAAGAAATTTCTTAGGGAAGCTTGTCCGACATAAAGAAACTTCCCTAGCTTGTCATCCCGAGCGTAGCGAGGGATCTGCCTTTGCCTTCTTGGAAAACGCAGATCTTTTGGGCAAGACCGGAGTTCAGGAGCTAAGAGAAGCAAGATGCAAATCATTCTTCAGGAAGACATCGATAAGTTGGGGCATCGCGGCGACGTGGTAACCGTCAAGCCCGGCTACGCCCGCAATTACTTGCTGCCGCGCAAGCTTGCGGTGGAAGCCACCGCGGGCAACCTCAAAGCTATCGAGCGCATTCGCGCGTCGCTGGCCAAAAAGACTGCCACCGAGCTCGAAGCCGCACACAAACAGGCCGAATTGCTGAATGTCGTGGCGCTGAGATTCACGCGTAAGACCGGCGAGAACGATCAGATGTTCGGCTCCGTGACTTCTGCGGACATCGCCGAAGGGCTCGCGTCGCAGGGATTCAAGATTGACAAGCGCCAGGTGCAGCTCGCCGAGCCCATCAAGATCATCGGCGAATCGCCGGTCACCATCAAGGTGTTCCGCGACGTCACCGCGCAAATCAAAGTCACCGTCGAAAAATAATCGTAGTCTCGAGAATAATTTTGGCACGTCGCGGCATCGCATTGCCCCGGCGTGGGTGTTTATCCCGCCCTCATTTATGCTCTCCAAGGTGGCAAGTACAATCGTTTAGGCCCTGAGCGGTCCGCTTTTGAAGATCATACTCACTGCGCGAGAGTGGGAGCTTGTTAAGGCGTGGAATAAATTCTGCGGCCACATTGATTTTGTAAGTGTGCAAAGCGGCTCCATTCTCGACGCGCACTGCGATGCGGTCGTCAGCCCGGCAAACAGTTTTGGATTTATGGACGGTGGAATCGATGCCCTCTACTCCAGCTATTTCGGATGGCACGCTCCAAGATCGTTTGAGAAAATTGATTTTGGATCACCATCATGGAGAACTCTTCGTTGGCACAGCGGAGGTCGTCGAAACAGATCACGCGGGCATCCCCTACTTGATTGCCGCGCCGACAATGCGTGTGCCCATGATACTTGGGCCGGAAACTGTGAATCCTACCTGGCAACTCGCGCTGTGCTGCTTCTTGTCAGCCACGGCAAATTCCAGGCTGGGCGCGAGGAGGGAAAGAGCATACGCGACCACATCCAGACTGTCGCATTCCCAGGATTGGGAACAGGTGTCGGCCGGGTTCCCTTCGCAGTATGCGCCCGGCAGGTAAGAGCGGCGATTGAAGAATGTTCTTCTGGCCGATTTTCTTTGCCGAAGACTTGGGTTGAGGCTAGCGAACGGCATCAGTTGCTTTACACGGATCGTCCGCGAGATCTTCAGCACTGAGTCGTTGCAGGCTATAACGCGCGAAAAGAGCGAAAAAGTTTTCAGAGATTTCCGAAGCCGTGCACAGTCGTGCACAGATACTCCCGTTGACGTGCTTCGCGTCAGCCTCCACAATGCACCAACGATTCAAACAGGAATTGGCCGAGCCAGCATGCCAGCCCGTCGGCAAGCCTAAACCTCGCCGCCTGAAAATGGCCCAGAGTGCCCTGTGCAGAAAGGCTTGCACCCGCAAGAAGGGTGTGTTTTACTATAGGCGAATAAAAAGCGAATAAAGTACGAATCCATAGAAGCCATGGCCGCCGACACCACTCTCGAAAAGCCGTTGCCCAATAATCTCGAAGCGGAACGCTCCGTGCTCGGCGCGATTCTGCTCGACAATCACGCGCTCAACGCCGCGATGGAAACTTTGCGCCCCGAGGATTTTTTCCTCGACCAGCACCGTCGCGTTTTCACGCACATGATCATACTAGGCGAAAGCCAGCAGGCCATCGACCTGGTGACGCTGACCGACGAGTTGCATTGCAAAGGCGAACTAGAAGCTTCCGGCGGCGCGCCGTATCTCGCTTCCCTGGCCGATGGCATGCCCCGCGTCTCGAACATCGAGCATTACGCGCGCATCGTCAAAGAAAAAGCCATGCTGCGCAACCTGATTCACGCTACGCACGAGATCCAGCAGCGCGCCTTTGAAGGCGAAGACGGCGCCGACGCCATTCTCGACGGCGCGGAATCCTCGATCTTCGCTCTGGCCGAAGACCGCGTCCGCGCCGGCCTGATTCCCGTCAAGGACATCGTTCGCGACAATTTCGAGCGCCTGGAAAAAATCTTCAAGGAAGGCAAAAGCGTCACTGGCATTCCCACCGGCTACACGGAATTGGATAAGCTCACCTCCGGCTTGCAGCCGTCCGAGTTGCTCATTTTGGCCGCGCGGCCTTCGCAGGGAAAAACGGCGCTCGCTCTGAACGTGATGGAGAACATCGCCATTCGCGGCGGCCATCCTGTGGCCATGTTCAGTCTAGAAATGTCCAAGGAATCCCTGCTGCAGCGCCTGGTTGCATCCGTGGCGCAGATTGACGCGCACAAATTCCGTACCGGTCACCTGAATCGCGAAGACTGGCGGCGCATGACCGAAGCCCTGGGCACCATTTCTTCTTCGCCGCTGTGGGTCGACGACTCCGGCTCGATCAGCGTTCTCGAAATTGGCGCCAAAGCCCGCCGCCTCAAGCGCGACAAGGGCATGTCCCTGCTGATCGTCGACTATCTCCAGCTCATCACCGCGCGCGGGCGCTTTGGCAACCGCCAGGAAGAAGTGGCCAGCATTTCGCGCGGCTTGAAGGGCTTGGCCAAGGAGCTGCAGATTCCCGTGCTCGTCCTCAGCCAGCTCACGCGCGCGCCCGAGCGCGATGAGCGCGGCCCGCAACTCTCCGATTTGCGCGAATCCGGCGCCATCGAGCAGGACGCCGACGTGGTGATGTTCATCTACCGTCCGCACTTCTTCAAAGCCGGCGCCACTGCCGAGGAGCGCGAAGAGACCGAGTTGCGCATCGCCAAGCAGCGCAACGGCCCCACAGACCTGGTCAAATTTGTGTTCCGCAGCCGGTTCACGCGCTTCGAGGAAGCCGCGCCGGACGCCTTCTCGTCTTTCGCTCCCGATGAGATGTAACTTTTGCGCAGCCTGCGGTAAGCGCGCCACAGCGTGGGCGCCCAGCCACGCGCCGCAATATTAGTCCGCATCGACGCCCTTTCCCCAGCCTCAGCGTTCCGTCGCTAAGTCAATAAAAAGTCAGGGATTAAGCGCGCTTGCCCGAATGCGCACGGCGTTTCAGCTCGCCCGAACCTTCGGCCCTGGAAGTGCACTTCAGCAAACTGCGAAAGCGCCCCGAAATGTCATTCCGAGGGCGGTTTTTCGCCCGAGGGTTGGCATTGGCGAAAAGCAGATTCTTCGCTACGCTCGGAATGACACGAGGAGATTTCCTAGCAACACGTTAGGTGTTGTCGCTTGCGCGCGGCTGCCGATGTGGCCGTCTTTCCACACTACACGCTTGTCGTAAAATTGAGCTTTTCGGCGGCGGGGTAAACCCGCTGCTAGATAGAAGACAAATGCCAAGCAAACAGAAAAGTCACCGCAACGAAGCACGTAAGGGAGCCCACAGCGAAGCACGCCGGCCGGTCTGGGCGGAAGTTTCGCTCAGCGCGCTGGCGCACAACCTCGCGGCCATCCAAAAGTACGTGAATCCGCCGGAAGAAAAGCGCAAGACGCCGCGCAAGATCCTGTCCATTGTCAAAGGCAATGGCTACGGCCATGGCGGCCCGCAAGTGGCCAAGACGCTCGAGAAAGCCGGCTCGGACTGGTTTGGCGTGACTTGCACCGACGAGGGCATCGCCGTGCGGGACGCTGGCGTGCGCAAGCCCATTCTCGTGCTGACGGGATTCGTGCCGGGCGAGGAAGCCCGCCTGCTCCAATGCGACCTCACGCCCGCGGTCCATCGCTGCGATCAATTGCCGCTCCTGGAGCGCGCCGCCGCGCGCCGCGGCCGCCGCAAGCCCGCGACCTTTCACCTGAAAATCGACAGCGGCATGAACCGCCTCGGCATTGCGCCTTCGGACATCGATTGCTTCGCGCGTCAACTCGCCAAGTGCAAGCACCTCCAGCTCACCGGCATTTTTTCGCACTTCGCCTCCTCCGAAGTTTTCACCGATACCGCCGTCGGCCGGCAAACGCGCGAGCAGGAAGAATGCTTCTACGCCGCTCTCGACCGCCTGCGTGCCCTGGGCATCGATCCCGGCCTCGTGCATCTCGCCAACAGCGCCGCCATCGTCTCGCGCTCGGAGACCCGGGCGGACATGGTGCGGCCGGGCGCGATTCTCTACGGCTACCATCCCGGCTACGATCCCGTGGAAAAGCGCGAAGAGGCGGAGAAGCTCCTGCCGCTGAAGCCGGTGATGAGCCTGCGCACGAAAATCATCCATTTGCGGCGCGTTCCCGCGGGCGCGGGAGTCGGTTACGACGCCACGTTTGTCCCCAAGAGCCCCTCGCTCATTGGCGTGCTGGCCGCGGGTTATGGCGACGGCATCCACCGCTCGCTCGGCAATCGCGGCAGCGTGCTGGTGCGCGGCAGGCTCGCGCCCATCGTGGGCATCATCTCGATGGACGTGACCATGATTGACGTGACCCACATCGAAGATGTCGCCGTCGGCGACGTGGCTATCATCTACGGCTCAGACGGCCACCACGTGCTTCTTGCGAACCGCGTGGCCCGTAGCATCGGCACGGTCACTTCTGACTTGCTCTGCGCTGTCAGCCGACGCGTCGAGCGCGTCTACGTCCGCTGACGCGCGGCCCGCGCCAAGGAGAGCTATGCGACGTCTGATATTGATCGCTTTCCCTTCTGTACATGTCTGCCGCCGCTCTGTGCCAAATGGACGTTGCCGCGCATTACGCAGCTGATCCCGTAGCAGCAAGTAAGCTCGCAGCGCGCGCCAGCTTTGACTGTGCCAAAGCGCAAACGCCGCTGGAAAAGGCGATCTGCTCCGACATCAGCTTGGGCTACGCCGACATTGTTTTATCGCGGGTCTCTTCCGGGCTTCTGAAAAACTCAGATCAAACAGACAAAGCCACCTTCGTACCGAGTGAACGGCAATGGCTGCAGAAGGTGCCGGCAAAATGCGGCTTGCTTGCCCCGCCTTTTTCGGCGAACTCGCTGACTTGCACGCGCAATGAATTTGAATTTCGCTTCACGGCGCTCGACTCCTGCCAGGAAAGTATCACCGACTGCCTGCGAGATGTGGACACTCCGACAGCCGCGCCATCGGTCCCGAGTCCCCGCGCCAGCTTCGACTGCGATGCGCCGCCGAGCGCTTTGGAAATTGCAATTTGCTCCGATGCCGAGCTTGGACAGCTGGACATTCAGTTGGCGCAAGCCTATCGCGACGCGAAAAGGATCATGGTTGACGCGCAACAGAAAGATTTGATTGAAAGCGAGCGCCAATGGCTGCGCTTTGTAAACGGAGCCTGCCCATTGGCAATAGTCGGCGGGATTCCCTCCGTCTTCGAACGCTCCTGCTTGCGTGCCGCGTTTCAAGCGCGGATTGTGCAATTGCAGACGTGCCCACAGAAGAGGGAAGAGCGCGTATCTTGCTTGAATGATTTCCACGTTTTAGAGAACAAGCAGTCTGCCCAATCAAGGAAGTCATTCGACGCGCCTGAGCTACCAGCCCTTCCGCAATTCGCCCCTTGCCTCCGCTTGAGGTAAACTCAAACTCTTGCGCATCCGCCTGAGGGGCACGTAGGCGGATGCCGCTCCCGATATGAGTCGAATCGCCGCCATTTTGCCGGCTGCCGGCCTGGGAACGCGCATGGGCGCGGATACGCCCAAGCAGTTTCTCGAGCTGAACGGCACGCCCATCGTGATTCTCAGCGTGCGGCGCATCGCATCCTGCGCGCTGGTGACCAACCTCATCGTCGCCACGCGAGGCGATGAAGTGCAGCGCCTCGAAGAGCGCATCGCTAGGGAAAAATTCAAGCAGTCCGTGCGCGTGGTCAAGGGCGGCGATTCGCGGCAGGAGTCCGTTGCCGCCGCCTTGCGCGAAGTGCCCAACGACACGGAAATCGTCCTGGTGCACGACGCCGTGCGGCCGTTCGTCACCGTCGAGCAGATTACGCGCGTCATCGAAGAAGCGCGCCGCTGCCAGGCCGCGATTCTGGGCATCCCGGCGATGGATACCGTGAAAGAAGTGAAGCGCGCCAGCCTGCCGGAAGACGTCGCCCTCATCACCGGCACGATTCCGCGCGAGCGCCTGGTCCTGGCGCAGACGCCTCAGGTTTTTGCGACCAAGCTCCTCAAAGAAGCGTTTGCCCGTGCGCAGTCCGACGGCGTGAACGCCTCGGACGAGGCGGGCCTTGTCGAGCGCCTGGGCCACAACGTGCACGTTGTGCTCGGCTCCGAGCGCAATATGAAAATCACCAAGCCCGCCGACATGGAACTCGCCCGCTTTTACCTCGACCGCGAAAGCAAAAAAGCATGAGCACGCGCTGCGGCATCGGTTACGATTTGCATCGCTTGGCCGAGGGGCGAAAGCTTATCGTCGGTGGCATCGAATTGCCGTTCGATAAAGGGCCGGTGGGCCATTCCGATGGCGACGTGCTCGCGCATGCGATGTGCGATGCGCTCCTCGGCGCGGCGGGACTCGGTGATATCGGCACGCATTTTCCGGATACGGATCCGAAGTGGAAAGGCGCGAACAGCCTGCTTTTTCTGGAGCACGCGAAAAATTTGCTGGCGGACAAAAACTTCGCCATCGAGCACGTCGACGCCGTCGTGATTACTGAGAAGCCAAAGCTCGGCCCGCATTTTCCGAAGATGCGCGAAGCCCTGGCCAAAGCGCTCGGCGTTTCGTCCGACCAAATCCACCTCAAAGCCAAAACCAACGAAGGTGTCGACGCTATTGGCCGCGGCGAAGCCATTGCCGCCCACGTCGTCGCCACGCTCTCCTCCGTGTAGGGGCACGGCATGCCGTGCGCGTCTTCTTCTGCGAAGTCGTGCCGCGTCTTACACTGTAGCCTTGAGCTGTTAACACGATGGACTCCGACCAACAATCAAACGCACCCGCCATTGCCGCCAATCCCTTTAGGTCGACCGACGTCCTCGCCATTCTCCGCGAACGCGGCTGGCTGACAGTCGGTCCCACTCCCGAAATCGATGCCTGGTGTGCCCACGCCGCCGCGATTCTTGGCACGCAAACCCCTGACCGCGCAGCCCTTACCGAACTGCTCTCGCTGGTCTTTCATTACGATGCGCAAGAAACCCTATCGCGCGTGGCCACGCACGAAGTCCTCGCGCGCTACGCCGCGCGCGATGTCCTACGTCACTTGGCGCTGCTGCTATTGGACGGCGCGCCGCTGAACTCCGAACGCCTCAAAGAAATCGTCACAAAGCTGAAAGAAGCACTCCAATTGCCCGGCCGCGAACTGCTTTATCCCCTGCGCGTGGCGCTCGCCGGCCGCCCCGGCGACGGCTCGCTCGACCGCGTCATCCTGCTCCTCGACGAAGCCGCTCCTCTGCCCTTTGCCGTCCCCGTCAAATCCGCCCGCACCCGCATTCTCGAATTCTGTTCCGCCCTCGATTAAACTCGCCCCGTAGGGCCTGCTTCCTAGGCGGGCCGCTCTTCAGATTCCTTTCCACTCTTGGTCTTCGACGTTACACTGTGCATTCCATGGACAAGCTCACCGGCATCCACGCGGTCAAAGAAGCACTCGAAGCCCAGCGCCCCATCGACCGCATCGCCATCGCCAAGGGCCGCCAGGACACGCGCATCGAAGAAATCGTTCAGCTCGCGCGCAAACAAAGAATTCCCGTGCGCTTCGAAGACCGCAATCAGCTCGACCGCCTGGCCAATTCGAAAGATCACCAAGGGGTTGTCGCGGTAGCCGCTGCGCGCGCCGCTGCCACGTTGCAGGATATCCTCGCAACCGCGATTCAAGCCCGCGGCCAAATCGGTCTCATCGTCCTGCTCGACGGCGTGGAAGATCCGCACAACCTGGGCGCCATCGTTCGAACGGCCCTGGCTGCGGGCGCGCACGGCGTGGTGATTCCCGAGCGCCGCGCCGCTGGCCTCAGCGACACCGTGGCGCGCTCTTCCGCCGGTGCGCTGGCGCACCTGCCCGTCGCCAAAGTGACGAATCTCGCGCGCGCCATGGAAGAACTAAAGGAAGTCGGCTACTGGCTCGTGGGGCTAGACGAAAACGCGGAAAAAACTTACACCGAAGTGGACTACACTTCGCCGGTAGGCATCGTTCTCGGCAGCGAAGGCCAGGGTCTGCACGAATTGACGTGCAAGCGCTGCGATTTTGTCGTCTCGCTTCCCACGACCGGCCCCGTCAAATCCCTCAACGTTTCCGTCGCCGCCGGCGTGGTCCTCTTTGAAGCCCTCCGTCAGCGTAAGGCCGCTTCTCGAACCAAATGAATGCAGCTTAACTCAACGCTCGTTTCTTCCGAAGCGGTTAAAAACCAGCGAAACGGCCATTCCGGGGCCGCGTTTTCTGCGGCCGAGGGATCCCGACTTGATGGCACTTTAACGGAGGCCAATGGCAACACGCAACAACGGACGACTCGAGGAATCTCTTACTTGTCGTACTGAATCAGCGAAAACACATCCACGCCATTCAGCTTCTTGCGCCCGCCGAGAAACGTCAGCTCCACCGCAAACGCCGCGCCTTCCACCGTCCCTCCCAGCTTCTGCACAAGCTTTGCCGTCGCCGAAGCCGTTCCGCCCGTCGCCAGCAAGTCGTCGCAAATAATCACGCGCTGCCCGGGCTTCACCGCATCCTCGTGAATCTCGAGCGTGTCCGTACCGTATTCCAGCGCATACGAAATGCTCGCTGTTTTGGACGGCAGTTTCTTCGGTTTGCGCACCGGCACAAAACCTGCTCCCAGCCGGTACGCCAGCGCGGGTGCAAAAATAAATCCGCGCGCCTCGATGCCTGCCACCACGTCAATCGTGTGGCCCTTATAGTGATCGCACAGCCGGTCTACCAGCTTGTGAAAGCCCTGCTTGTCCTTCAGCAGCGTGGTGATGTCGTAGAACAAGATTCCCGGCTTCGGGTAATCCGGCACTTCGCGGATCAATTTCTTCAGATCATTCATTCACCCGTTCTCCTCCTCGCATTTGGGTTCCATGCAATTCATCGCGTGGCACAAACTTGCTCGGTTTGCTAAAAAAGTTGCCCGCTTGTCCTTCCGAGGGCGGTGTTTGCCCGAGGAATCTGCTTTTCGCCGTTCTGTCTTTCAAAGCACTTCACGCACTCGGACTGATCACAAACCCAACTTCGTACTGCGCCTCTACCGCCGCGGGCTCTTCCAATACACCCGTGACATCGGATCCCATTGGCCCGCGCTCCAGGAGCTTTCGCAATTCCTTATGCTGTTCCGGCGTCCCCATGGCAAACACTTCCACCCGCCCGTCCCAAAGATTTCTCACGAAACCGCTGACTCGAAGCTGCTCTGCGAAGCGCTGCGTGTAGAGGCGAAAGCCCACACGTTGGACCATTCCCGATACAAAATACCGTTTGGCTAACTTTGCCTCGCTCACAGGTCGCAAAATTGTAGCAGACGCGCGCCGTTTCTTTCTCATCGGTGCCAAGAAATTATCCGCCACTGACTCCCCCAACGATGCAACGAGACCATCTTGGAGTGCGGCGGCTTGCCGCTGCTTTTCTTCGCTGTTCGCACCGCTCCATATTTTGCAAGCCGCGATAATGCTCGGTAGTGGCTTTGTTCCCGCTTGCGCTACACTGTGAACTGAAGAGCGGTATCCAGCGGCCTCATTTCTGCTAGGCCGCCCGAGAGAACATTGCGCGCATCTAAAATAGTTATGACGCAAGCCAAACGGAATCCTCGCCGCTTTCGCAATTTTTCGCTGCTTTCCGCTCTTTTCTTGGCACTGCCGCTTGGCGCCTTTCCGCTTCTTGCCCAAGACGCTCCACAAGGTCCCATGGCCCCTCCGCCCGACCATCACGTTGTGCGCATCGGCAACGAGCCCGAACCTCCCGCGCCGCCTTCGCTTCCCGAATCCGAAATCATCCAGCGTTTTTCTCAGAAGGAAGATCAGTATCTTGCGATGCGCGCGCATTTCACTTACAAGAAAACCATTCGCATCGAGGAGTTCGGCCCGGACGGCAAGCCCACGGGAGAATACGTGCTGGTGATGGAGCCTGCGCGCGACGCCGACGGAAAAGTCTATGAACAAGTCGTGCAGCGCCCGCAATCCACCATGCAGCACTTCTTTGTTCGTTCGGAAGATCTCGAAGGCTTGCAGCGCATTCCCGCATTTCCTCTGACCACGGCTCAGCTTGCCAATTACAACTTGAAATATCTGGGCAAAGAACAAGTCGATGAGGTTAACTGCTACATTTTTCAAGTGAAGCCCAAGATTCTCGAACGCCAGAAGGCGTATTTCGATGGCGTCGTTTGGGTCGATTCGCAGTACCTCGAAGTAGTGAAAACCTACGGGCAGTGGATGACCGATCTCGGCCCCATCCAGGTTATCAAAGACTTGCCCTTTAACTTGTTCGAAACCTACCGCGAAAACGTTGCAGGAAAATACTGGTTCCCGAACTATTCGCGTTCCGATGACACCGCGGAACTAAAAAACGGACAGCAGATTCCCGTGCGCATCGTCATCAAGTGGACCGATTTCAAGCCCTTTCCTGCCACTCCTCAAGTCACGGCCCCCGCCAAGCGGCCGACACCCGCGAATCCGTAACCCTTGTTCAAGTACTTTCTTAATTGTCATCCCGAGCGCAGCGCGCTTCTTGCGCTCCGGATGCGGGAGTGAGGGATCTGTTTCTCGCAGGTTGCGGGCGAAAAAGCAGCGGCCGACTAAGTCCCAAAACCTGAAAACTGAAAACTAAAAACTACTTCACTCCATTGCGCACCTGCTCCAAAACCTTCGGCAGTTCTTCCAGCGATCCGATCAAAAATTCCGGCCGCGCCGCGCGCAGCCGCTTCTCTGTCGGGAACGGACCGATGACTCCGATCGCCAATACCCCTGCGCTTCGCGCCATCTCCACGTCCTGCGGCGCATCGCCAACATAAACACAGCACGCCGCTTGCAATTCCATTTGTCGCAACGCAAGCCGCAGCGGCGCAGGATGCGGCTTTTTTCTCAACGTATCCCCGCTGCATACGCGCGCGGAAAAAAGCCGCGTCAGCCGAAACTCCCGCAATTGCCGCACCACGCGGTCGCGATCCCCGCTCGTCACCAAGCCAAGAGTGTGTTTCGTTCGAAGGGCATGCAACACCCGCCGCGCCCCAGGAATCAATTGGGGCCGGTGCTTCGCATAATGCTCGCGCCACGCGCGGTCAGCCTCGTCCCAAAGCTTTCGCGGCAATTTCGCCGCGCGATACACCTGATACCAGTTCGGCGAATAGTGCCTCTCCAATTCCTTGATGCCCCACGCGATACCCATTTCTCGGAACATCGCTAGGTACGCCGAAGTATCAGCATGGTAGGAATCGATAAGCGTGCCATCCCAATCGAACAGCACGCCACGCAAACTCCCGTTCTGCCTTGCTGCCATCGCGCCTCAGAGTAACAGAAATTTTCTATTCGCCCGCTCGTTCGTAAGCTTTCGTTTTCTTTTGCCCACTGAGACGCACCCAGCTTGTCATCCTGAGGACCGCCTAGTTTGGGGTCCGAAGGATTTCTCAACTCAGGTAGCATGCTAGAACAATGCCGCTTGGATTGTTTCGAGAGAAGGACTGGAGAGAAACCGTTCGGGAGAACTCAAGGCTTCAAAAAGCGCGAAGGCAGATAATCGTCGTGATCGAACTGCACATCATCAAAACACGCCGCCAATCCATACCACCTCGGCATGGCTGCCGCTTCAACACGGCACACATGCGCGAGCGTGGTCATCACCACGCTGCCGAGTCCCATGGGCTTGCTCACCAGCACAACCTCTAGCTCGATCGACGCTCCGAAGGGCAATGGCCTCGGGCACAGGAAATAGACGCCCGTCGAACTGATGTTGCGCATCACCAGCGTGACGGGATATTTCTCCGGCACGCCCCCCACCGCGCGAAGCCGCAACGACAGCCTCAGCTTGGCGCGCGGATATTGCCGCTGCTCGGGATGCACGCCGACTGCATGCGTCGGCACGCGAACGAATTGCCGCGGCAGGGAAGAGCTCAGCAGGGGAAGCACGCGCAGCGCGGGGGTACGCGGCAATTCTGGCACAACCGCAGGCGCCGCGGTGACAAGTTGCGGCCCCGTGGTCGCGTTGAGCGGCTTCGCTACCTGCGCGGCATGTGGTGCCGCAGCTGCTTCTTGCGGCTCGATGGCGGACCTGTCTGGCCAAGGTTCGACTGAGAATGCGTGTCTCGTCGCGTTCATTTCGCCCCTCAGAGACGAAACTTCGCTACTGTTGGCTTTGGCCTAACAAGCTACTGCAACTGTCTAACTTTCTTACTTTCTGGAATTACCCCAACCACGCTGTGCAGTGTGGAAGGTCAAGATCGCAAAACAAAAAGTCGAAGTCAATCTCTAGAAAAACCTGAGAGTGTCCTATCGTCTAACATCTGGTAATGGTACGTAAACTCGCCCACCACATTCTGTACATTCCTTCCGCGAAAGCCCAACCAATATGGTCCTCGACACTTCCGCAGTTTCCCGGTATTCGTAATGGTTTGCCGTTCGCTCCGAATTGTGGATGGTTTGTTGGTTTCTTCTTCGCTGCTCTTTTTCGGATGGACTCGTTTTTCAGTCCCGGCTATTCGTAAACCTTGGCGCAACTATGTCGACCACGTGCACCCTAACAGAGACCTCCAATGCTACTCGCCCTCCCGCGCTTCCGCCCCACTCCCACGTTCATGCCGGTGCCGCGGCCCCGCTCGTGCTGGCTGCTTTTGCCGCGGTCTACCTGCTCTGGGGCTCGACCTATCTGGCCATCCGCATCGGCGTCGAGACCATTCCTCCGCTCATGCTGGCTGGACTGCGTCATTTTACCGCGGGGCTGCTCCTCTATCCCATACTTCGCTGGAAAACAGGCGTTCGACCTACCAGCACCCACTGGAAGACGGCCGCGGTGACCGGTTTCCTGCTGCTGTTTGCCGGAAATGGCGGGGTCAGTTGGGCGGAACAAATCGTTCCCTCGGGGATAACGGCGTTGCTGGTGACCATGGTCTCTCTCTGGCTGGTCATTGTGGACTGGCTTCGCCCTGGCGGCCACCGACCCGTACCCAAAGTGATCCTCGGACTCATTCTGGGCTTTGCCGGAATGGTGCTGCTTGTCGGGCCCGCGCATCTTGGCAATTCGGCACGCGTGGATCCGCGCGGCGTCGCTGTTCTGGTGTTCGCTTCGTTTGCCTGGGCCTGCGGCTCGATCTATTCGAAGCATGGCGGCATGCCCAACTCCGCCCTCCTGGGAGTGTCCATGCAAAGCTTCGCGGGCGGCACGGTCCTCCTTTTTGCTGGGCTTCTCACCGGAGAATTTCAACGCTTCCATTTTGCCGCGGTCACCGCGCGCTCCTGGATCGCGCTGGCTTACCTCATCGTATTCGGCTCGGGCATTGGCCTCAGCGCGTACATTTACATTCTGCAGAAGAGCACCGCCGTGCGCGTGGCCACCTACGCGTTTGTGAATCCCGTGGTCGCCCTGTTTCTCGGCTGGCTCATTGCCGACGAGACCATCTCGCTGCGTACCATTGTGGCCGCCGTCGTCATTCTTACGGCCGTCATCCTGGTCATTAAAGCTCCGCACCGCTCGCCCGCACGTAAGGAGGATACGGAGCCCGTGCCTGCCTCCGGCGAAGTCTGATCGAGCAGCCCTGGCAGGGTAGGGCCAAGGTTGAAAGTCCAAGGCTGAAGAGTTGAGAAAAGCGCGGTGTGGGCTGGTGCTTCGTGGTTTAGGGAATCGACATGTCGGGAGACAGCAAGGCGGGTATTAAGTCGTCCGGTATTAAGCAGGGAACGGTTAGGATGGAGGGTGGAGCGGTGGCGGGCTCAACGGGACGAGCTGGGCCAACCAAGAGCAGAATTCCCACGTTTTCAAAAACCAAAGGGTGTGGCTACTTTTTGGCAACGAGCTTCCGCCTTGCACTTGGGCGATGAAGGCATCCTTGCTCAAAAGCAGGCTGGCCCACACGCGCTTCTGCTCCGGCCGGTGACAGCGTTTGGTTGGGTGAGGTTTAGAGGACTCGG
>QHYJ01000094.1:0-12896 GCA_003223255.1 Acidobacteriota bacterium
TCGGCTGATTCCCCCTCGCCCCTGATCCAATGCCAGACTTGCGAGAAACAACCGCGCCTGAAACTCATTCAGAGTGCCAAGCACCTTCAGCCAACGCCTTTCTTGTGGCGACCGCGGCTTGGACCTAATCATCCAAGCTACGCTGACCCAATCGCCTCAGTTTGTCCAGCTAATTCTTCCGCTTCGCCTTAGTAGTTAACTGGGTGACGCATGCTTGCTTCGCGGCAAAAAGAGGCTGTGGTTAAGGCTCCTCCCTATCAGATTTTTAGCATTCGCGAAACACATGGGCGCGCAGAGCGGCCGGAGAACCGCCTGATCGCCCACAGTCAGGACGCTGGGTGGCGTTCCCTTTACGCCGCGATTTTCGAGGAGGCCCCGCTTCAAACGACGGAATCGGCAATCCCTCACCCTTTCATAATCTACCACTTGTCGCGCCCCACCGCCGTGACGCGCAAGATCGTAGGAGCGTCCCAAGAGAGGGCGCTCATCGGGCCGCGGCGTCTGTGTGTCACGCCAGGAGAGGCGACCACTCGATGGGAGCACCATGGCCATCCCGAAATCCTGCAGGTTTACATTCGCGAGTCGGTCTATTCAGCCGCAGTCAACGACATGTACGGATGCGAGAAATCTGCGGCTCAAGTCCTACCCCGATTTGCAATTTTGGACCCGCTGCTCGAGCAGCTGTGCATCGCGATCGCAAGGGCACTGCGAGACGGTACTGTCGAGGACGGACTGTATACCGACACGCTCGCGCAGATGATCGCCGTCCATCTCGCCCGGTACCATTGCTCGCGCTCTCACCCGCTGCATATGACGACAACGAAGCCCATTCCGAGTTGGAAAATAAGGCGACTGGTGGATTTTATCGAAGAGAACCTTGACCGTGATCTTAGCCTGGGGGCGATGGCCGCCGAGGTGGCGGTCAGCCCGTTATATCTGCCGCGGAGCTTCAAAGCTGCGGTCGGGCAATCGCCTCATCAGTATGTAATCGGGCGACGCATTGAGCGGGCAAAGGAGCTTCTGAGCAGTGGGGATAGCCCCATTGTGGATGTGGCGTTGGCGGTGGGTTTCTCCTCGCAGAGTCATCTCTCCAGCTGGTTCCTGCGGCTCGTCGGAGTTTCGCCGGCGGAATATCGCCGGCAGAGCGCTGGGTGAGACTGTCAGCAGGGTTCGGCTCGCGTTGCCGAACTCCCGCATTTAGCACCGTGACTTTAGCCGCCGATCAGAACAGCAGCTTGAGCCCAAACTGAATCACGCGCTGAGCGCCGCCAACCACCTCGTTGCCGATCGTCGATGTGATTTGTCCTGCAATCGAATTCGCTGTGTAGCCGAGAGGGCAGCCGGAACTGACGGCACACGTTGTGAAAAGATTCTGATTCGGCAAGTTGAAATTGGGGTGGTTCAAGATGTCAAAGATCTCGGCCCGGAATTGCAGGGAGGATTGCTCAGAGGAGCCTCGAAGGGGGGTCGTCTTCATCAGGGCGAAGTCGAAATTGGTAAAGTCCGGGCCGGCGAGCGTGTCTCGCCCCAGGTTGCCCAGCGTTCCTACCGGCTGTAAAGCAAAGCAGCTCGGGTCGTACCATTGATTCACGTGCCCTTGAATGGGGTTGTTGGTGCAACCGGGAACGAGATTCGGGCGCTCGCCCGGTGTTGCGCCGCCCGAAAACGCTGCCAGACCCGCACGGTCGAAGCCATCCACGAGTGTGAAAGGGAACCCCGACTCGTACGTCACAATTCCGCTGATCTGCCAACCGCTCACCAGCCGATTACCGCGTAAAGGAAGATTGTAGACGGCATTAGCTACTACGGTGTGCTTGCGATCAAAGACCGAGCGCCCGTAGTCCGAATTGAAGTAGTACGGGTCTTCGATATTCTGTGGCGCCGCGCCGGTGCTTTCCAGAGCATAGGTGACGGAACTATCGTCCAACGACCTGGCCCAAGTGTAGCTGGCCTGAAATTGCAAGCCTCGGCTGAACCGGTGGGTCACACTCGCCTGGAGCGAATTGTAATTCGATTGGCCGACGGGAGCTTTATTGCTGAGGAAGCTGAGATTGGTACAGTTGCAGATCCGATTGTTGGGACGAGCGACGGCGCTTCCATTGGAATTCTGAGTTCCGAGAATCGGGTTCTGGGCCGTACCGGTGTTGACGGGAGGATTGAGGTCATTCATGAGGAACAGGTTATAACCTCGCGAACCGACGTAGCCCACGCTAACAATCGTGCTGCCACTCAACTGATGCTGAATATTCACGTTGTATTGCATCTGGTAGGGAGTGGCATCGGATTGATAGGCGATACCCTGCGATTGGGAAATGGGTCCAGAGGCCAGAGGTGGATTCGTACCAAAGGTGGCATTTGGCAGGGCGCCGATCGCATAAGGTGGATTCAACCAGTATCCTGGCAGGATCGTACGTGCTTGGATAACGTCGTGGAACATGCCGAAACCGCCGCGTATGGCCGTCTTGTGGTCATTAAAGGGGTCGAAGGCGAATCCGAGCCGCGGATCGAAGTTCCGTAACGACGGGTTGTGCGCAAAGGCATGGGAAACGGGCGTGAATGCAAACGGACCCGAGTTGTTCGCGGCACCATTCCCCAGGGCCAAGGGGGTGGTGAGCAAAGCCTCCATCTGATGGTTCACCTCGCCAGGATTCAACGTGGGATCCCATCGAAGGCCCAGATTCAATGTGAGGCGCGGCGTCACCCTCCATTCATCATTGAAGTAAGCGGCAAAGAAGAGTTCGCGCAAATAGCCGCTGGCGTCAGCCTGGCCGATCAGTGGCGCCTGGATGATGCTCGCCCTCCCCTGCAGGAGGCTGCTTAGACCAGTGAAAGTCCATTGTCCACCCTGGAACAAGGGAGCATTGGAATTATCCTGGACCCTCTCCAGGCCTATGCCAAACGACAGGGTGTGAGCGCCACGGCTCCAAACCACTTCGTCATGGACGTTGAACTTATTTTGGAGCTCAAACGAGGGAAGGAGCACGCTGGCTCCAAGCGAACTCAAGCCGACAACGTTGACAAAACCATTCTCCCGTCCCGTACCGGGGAAGAAGTCCATTGCCGAGTTGAAGCCCGCCACAGCCTGGACTTCGTTCGTGCGCACAAAATCAAAATGCGCCACATTAATCAGGGATGTAGAGAAGACCCGTCTCTCTTCAATGGTCGCATAGTGATTAGCGGTAGTGTTATCCAGAGGCCAACCCAAGATCGGAGCAGTGGGGAGATTGGGTATGAGGATGTGTGCCTGATCGATGCCATACCGCACGAACAAGGAGTCTTTGGCCGATAGAGTGTAGTCGAAGCGCCCGATGCCATAGTCCTCGCCGCCGCGCTGTATGCCGACCTGGGTGACTTTGCCGATCCCTCCGCCAACTTCAGATGTTGATGCCGGGTAAAGGTCTAGAACGGCGGCCACAGTCGGGTTAGAAATGCAGTTAGCCGTCGGTGAGTACGGTGGACAGGATGGATTGACCGGAAGCAAACTGCCACCCGTGGGCAGATATCCTTGGCGCGCGGGACCATCCGGGACAAAGGCGGGAAAACTCTGGCCGAAAATTTGCCGTACACCCTCGTAGTTGGCAAAAAAGAATAGCTTATTCTTTTTGATCGGCCCTCCCAGCGTAGCCCCGAATTGGTTCCGATTGAAGGGCGGGATCTGCGAGCCATCGAAAACGTTACGCGCATCGAGCGCGCTGTTGCGGAAAAATTCGTAGGCTGATCCGTGGAGCTCGTTCGTGCCAGATTTGGTCGCGGCATTGATCACCGCGCCATTGCCGCCAAATTGCGGACTGTAGGTATTCGTCAGCAGTTGGAATTCGGCGATTCCGTCTATACCCAAGGAAGTGCCCAGCGCGCCCGATCCTGTCCCGTGCGCCCAGAAGTTTTGAACGTCAGTGCCGTCGAGCAGGTAGGCTTGACCCTCGGGCCTTGACCCGGAGACGGAAAAGTTTTGCTGGGTTCCATAAAAGGAAGCCCCTGCCACTTGCGGCACAACACCCGGCGAGAGGGTCATGAGTTGCTCAAAATTACGGCCGTTCAAGGGCAGTTCGCGCATCTGTGTGGGCTCGACGAGCGTACCCACCGCGGAATTGGTCGTCTCGACCTCCGCCACCTCTCCTTGTACGGTCACCGTCTGCGTCGCCTCGCCCACCTGCAAGGTAAAGTCCACGACGACTTGGCTGCCGACGGCGAGGGTGACCCCGTTGCGAACCTCGGTGCGAAAGCCGGGGGCTTTAGCTTGGACCTGGTAGGTGCCGATCGGCAATTCGGGTGCAATGTACCGCCCTTGAGTGTCGGTCGCCAGCGATTGCACATTGCCCGTGCCGGAGTTCAAGATCACCAGGGCTGCGTTGGGCAAGACTCCACCCGAGGCGTCCTTGACTGTACCCTGGATCGTGGCGCTCGAAAGAGCTTGAGCACCGAGTCGAGTGCTGGCGGCCATGGCCAAAACGAGAAACAGACCCAATGTAATCGCGAGATTTCGACTCATTTGCGGATCGCCTCCGTTCGGCTCGAATCCGACGGCGTGGGACGGCAGGGACTTGGTTCGGGAGACGAACGCGTTCGCTCGGCCGCTGGGCCGACCGAGTCAGGCCACCGTGACCACCCATCCTCAAGTTCACCTCACTCGTTGAGGAGTCGACCATCGGTGAGTGGCGCGCACTTTAGCCAGTAATCGAGGTCATTGCTTGCAGGAACAGGACGTTCTTGAACAGGATGTTGACATCGTACCGCGGGGCGTTTGCGTGGATTATCGGCACGTCGACAGCCCGGTCACGAGGTCATGATTCTGTCCATGGATGTGCAGTTTATGCAAGCGGCGCCACATCGCCATGACCTATAATCTCAATCACAGAAATCGATGATCTATGCCTCGGGAGCAGGAAAATGAAAATGAGGAAGATCAATCTCGAAAAAACGCTGGGTTTGCTGGTTCTGATCTGTGTGCTGGCCGCGCTCACGAATCGTCCGGCCTATGCTCAAATTGATCCATCTGGGGAATGGGCTCCCCGGTTTCACGAAGATCAGCCAGAGCGCATACCTGGCCCCGAGCTTGGGGACTATCTGGGCTTGCCCGTCAACGATGCGGCGCGCTTGAGAGCGGATAGTTGGGATGCGACGCTTCTGGAGCTGCCGGAAAATCAGTGCCGACCTCATCCATCCGATTACGCCTGGCGCGGGCCCGCACAGTTACGGATTTGGAAAGAAATCGATCGGGAAAGCCAGAAGCTCGTCGCTTACCACACGCATATCTCTTGGCAAGCTCCGGAGCAAACGATTTGGATGGATGGGCGTCCGCAGCCGCCGGACTATACGCCGCATACTTGGCAGGGCTTTTCGACCGGGAAATGGGAAGGCGACATTCTGGCCGTTACGACCACCCATTTGAAGGAAGGCTGGATTCGACGGAACGGCGTTCCGCGTAGCGATAAGGCCACCATCAGCACGCACATCATGCGGCACGGCAATTACTTGACTGTTGCTGTAATCATCTACGACCCCGTGTATCTGAGCGAGCCCTTCATTCGCACCACCGATTACTTCTTGGACCCGCAACAGGAGATTGCGCCGTATCCGTGTGAACCGGTGATTGAAGTGGAGCGGCCCGCCGGGGTGGTGCCGAACCATCTTCCGGGAACGAATCCGTTTCTCCTCGAATTTCCGGCGAACTATGGGATACCGCCCGAGGCGGCCCGGGGCGGTCCCGAGACAATGTACCCCGAGTACCGCGGGAAGTTGGCGACCATGAAAACATTACCCAAGCCGGCGAAACGGGTGCCTTACAACTGACTTCATAAAGACTTCATAAAGAAGGGTTCCCTCTCTAATGCCGTGAGCCTGATGGCTGACCCTTAGCGCATAGGAGCTTGGAGCGATTCGATGATGAAGATTCTTAGAAACGGCAGGCCGCTTGACATCAGTTTAATTCTTGTGGCTACTGGCTTTCTGGGAACGATCGCGCTGATACAACTCCTCCGGGCGCAGGTCAATTCGAGCGCACAACAAACGCAACGCAGCCCCACTCAAGCGTCTGCGCAGCCGAATGCCGCCAACGCAGAGGTTCACATACTTCACGTACAGGGCAACGTCTATATGCTGGTAGGCGCTGGCGGAAATATCACTGTGCAAGCCGGCAACGATGGTGTCTTACTCGTGGACACGGGACTTGCACCGGCGAGCGAAAAGGTAGTGGCGGCCATCCGGCAAATATCGGACAAGCCCATCCGCTATATCATCAATACCCATGTACATGCGGATCACATCGGCGGCAACGCAGCCATTGCCAAGCTCGGCAGCACTATCGCGGGCGGCAATGTCGTAGGCACGATCGGCGAGAGCGCGACACAGGGCGCCGCAGTGATCGCCTTTCAGAATATTCTGGATCGGATGAGCGCCGCCAACACTCCGGATACCGCTACCGAAGGAGCGTGGCCGACCGATACCTACACAGGTTTCGAAAAAAAGATGTTCTTTAATGGTGAGGGAATCGAAATCATACACGCGCCAAGCGCTCACACTGACGGCGACAGCGTCGTCTTCTTTCACCGCTCGGACGTGATCAGCACGGGCGACATCTTCGTCACCGAGACTTATCCCGTCATCGACCTGAAAAGAGGCGGCAGTATCCAAGGAATTCTCGATACTTTGAATCGTCTAATCGCCATGAGTATTCCCGCGGAAAAGCAGGAAGGCGGGACGATGTTCATCCCGGGTCACGGAAGGCTTTGCGATCAAGCCGACGTAGTCTTTTATCAGGAAATGGTGACGATCATTCGCGATCGTATCCAGGACATGATTAACAAAGGTATGACGTTCGAACAGGTAAAAGCGGCTAAGCCGACCAGAGACTATGATCCACGATATGGCAGAACCACGGGCTTCTGGACTACCGACATGTTTGTGGAAGCGGTATACAAGAACCTCAGCGAGAAACCGGCGGGCAAAAGCGCTAGTGAGGAACGTTAAGTCGTGTCTGGCCTGAGACTCGCGCTGTACGAACACGCGAAGGGAGTTTCATGAGGGCAAAATATGCAATTGTGCTGTTAGTGGTGATTACTCTTGTTGGCAGCAGTTGCGCCTACGCGCATCACTCCTTTGCTGCGACTTACTATATAGACCGTACGCAAACAATCGAAGGGAATATCGTCGAGTTTCTCTATCGGAATCCGCATTCGTACATTAAGGTCGAGGCCCCCGATGATAAGGGGCAAAAGCAGGTTTGGGCCATCGAATGGGCCGGCGGCGCACAACTCGCGGAAGAGCATGTCTCGCGAGATACGCTCAAACCCGGGGACCACGTGATCGTCAGCGGTAATCCCGCGCGTGATGCAGCGTCGCATCGAATTCGGATTCAAAACATCAATCGGCCATCCGACGGTTGGAAGTGGAGCGGCGTAGTTCGCTAGGCTCGCGGCTGCGAATCAGCGAAGCAAAGAGGAACGAAGGGGATGTGACATCCGTGACGAGCGTACGCAAATCTAGCTGGGAGTATCGAAGAGACCGCGCTCAGCTTTTGCTTTTTGCCGCCGCGACATTATGGCTCGCGTTGGCCTCGCATACTCCTGTCCGCGCCCAGGGAGAACAAGCCGCCCAGCCGCGAGCCCAAGCTGCCCCGGCGAGAAGCCCGCGCGAAATGGCTCCGGCCGATTTCACCAGTTATTGGGTATCCATCGTGACTGAAGATTGGCGTTGGCGCATGATCACTCCCGATAAAGGTGACTACGCAAGTATCCCTCTTAATCCTGAAGGTGGTCGCATGGCGGACACTTGGGATCCGGAAAAGGACCAAGCACAGGGAAATCAATGCAGAGCTTATGCCGCGCCTGCCATTATGCGAGTGCCGGGGCGTCTGCATATCTATTGGCAAGACGACTCCACGCTGCGAATTGATACGGACGCGGGCACGCAAACTCGGACACTCCATTTCGTGCATCCCGGCGACACGCTGGACGGGGCACTCCTCCATGTCGACGATTTACCGCCGCAGACAATCGCGCCCTCGTGGCAAGGATATTCGCTTGCCGAATGGGAAGGACTGCGCCCACGACCACAGGGGGGACAAGCACCGGGAGAAAATCCCGGGAAAGGTCTGCCGCCCGAGGGCTATTTGAAGGTTGTAACCACACACATGAGGCCAGGATACCTGCGCAAGAATGGTGTTCCATTCAGCGCGAAAGCAGTTCTGGAAGAGGATTTCGATACGTTCACGGAATCCAACGGAGATAAATGGCTCGTGGTGACCGCGATTGTTACCGACCCTCAATATCTCGCACAACCATTTATCACCAGTTCCCATTTCAAGCGCATTTCCGATTCGTCCGGGTGGCAGCCCACACCATGCCAGGCAAAATGAAGCCGCAGGGAAGGTTACGCGAGGATGCCCGTCAGTAGCTTCCTGCAGTGGCTTCAGGATACCGGCTTCAGCACGGCGCTGCGTGATTCCACCTGGGCCGAGCCTGTCATTGAAACAATTCACGTCTTGACCCTCACGGTTTTTCTCGGGTTCACGGTGCTCCTGGATTTGCGGCTTCTAGGCGTCGCAATGCGCCACAAGCCCGTTTCCGAGATCTTCGGAGAGCTCAATCCGCCGATTATCGGCGCATTCCTGATGATGCTTACAACGGGAGTTCTTCTCTTCTGCGGTGATCCAGTGGCCTTCTACGGCACGATTTTCTTTCGAGTGAAGATGATTATGCTCATCTTGGCGCTCCTTAACATTTTGATCTTCAGTTCGACTTTAGGCCGCCGTTTTAGCGAGTGGGAGCAAAATCCGAATACACCCGCCATGGCAAAACTGGCCGCCATCTTATCCTTGGTCTTATGGGCCGCGATTATCGCTGCGGGACGTGCCATAGCTTATGCTGTGCCGCCGCCTTAAGGAGGATTCGCCCATATGTTTTTTGCAGCCGTCCTGAAAACATTCTGTGAGTGGTGCGACAATTCGTTTTTTGGAAGTGCCGTACGCAACTCCCGGTGGCTCTTCCCTTTCGTCGAGATTTTTCATCTGCTCGCGCTGGGTGTGCTGGGGGGAACCATCCTGTTGATTAACCTGCGTGCCCTCGGCCTTCGATTCCGACGTGATCCCGTTTCAGAAGTTGCCAGAGAGCTTCAACCTTGGATGGTCGGCAGTTTGGCGGCAATGTTGGCCTCGGGATTCTTTTTATTTTCTTCCGAGGCCTTGCGGATGTACTTTAACCTGGCATTTCGCCTCAAAATGGCCTTTCTGGTTCTGGCGATCCTCTTTACGTTCACGTTGTATCGCAGAGTCACATTTTCCAAAGAAACGCGAATATCGCCGCTGAAACTGAAGCTCGTGGCCCTGCTCTCGATCGTGTTATGGTCCGGCGTTGCCCTCGGAGGGCGGGCGATCGGCTATACGCGCCAAGTCCGAACCGAGACGCGAATAATGATCCTGGCTCTTCCACCAAAATGCATTTCCTGGTGAGGTACGGCTAATAGTTATTTGACTGGTGGGTCAAAGCTGCCGATTGAGAATAGAGAAAATTCATTTTCGGGATGGGGGAATGTCTTCGGCTCCCGGCCAGGCAACTGGTGGTATTTGCCGGCATAGAAGAGCAATGGTTTTTCGTCGCGTGCCTCAAAATATTCTACTTGACCGATATACAAGGTGTGGTCGCCAGCAGGATGTATATCGATCACCTCCACGACAAAGTACGCTAGAGCGCCCTCCAATACCGGAATATCTTCGCGGGAGGTGAACCGGATGTGAAGTCCATCTACTGATCGCCCCGCAAAGTGATTACTCAGCTGCTCCTGATCCTCCTTCAGGACGCTTATTCCAAATCGGGTAGCTCCGGGAAAAATGCGATGCATATAGGAGCGATTGTCTAACGATACCAATACGAGCGGAGGATCAAGCGATACGGATACAAAAGCATTGGCCGTCATGCCGTGGGTTTGGCCTTGATTCTGCGCGGTGATGATGGTGACGCCGGTGGCGAACCGCCCTAAAGCCGCTCTGAACTCCTTTGAATTGAAAGGATGAGCAATCTTAGCGGACGGCTCGTTTTCCATTCCCCGCCACTCGCTTACCGCTTGGGAGCGCCGTTCTTCATTACGATATTGATATCATCCGGATTGATCAGGTCGGGTACGGTCCAGCCATCGAGATCGTATTCGGCCATGCACTGCTCGGCGAAACCCTTATATTTGGCGGATTGCCCGAGCATATCAGCCGCCATCAAGGTCTCAAACCGAATGCTCTCATGGTTGCCGAAGTAATTGCGCTCATACAGCTCGTGCCGGCCGCCAAACTCAGTGCCCATCGCGTCCCATAGCAGCTTCATCAGCTTGACACGATCGAGGGCCGAGTAGCCATTGGAACCGCGCACGAATTGATCGAGATATTTGCGGATTTCCGGCACCTTGAAATCAACCGCGTGCGAGGGCAGGTAAATGAGCGCGCTCGCAAGCACGTTCTCGATGATTTCCTTCAAGCGGGGATAGGCCATACTCGACATCACCCGGTAGGCCAACCCGTAATCCAGGTTCGGCAGCACATAGCCAGGCGTCCATGGGGTGGGAGTCCGAGCCATTGCGTCCGTGAGACCCCAAAACAGATTGCGCCACGCGAGCACTTCACCTACCTGCGCCTGCACGCCACGGAACTCCTTGGAGCCGGTGGCATCAACGGCCTTAAGTAAAAGCCCGGCAATGAAATCGAGTTTGACCGCAAGCCGCGTGCAGCCTTGAAACATGAAGCGCGGCAGGAAGCCCGACCGCGGGAAAAAGTTGTTCACCTTATCGATATCGCCGTAGGCAAAGACGTTCTCCCAGGGCACGAATACCTTATCGAAAACAATAATCGAGTCGTTTTCATCGACCCGGCTGGATAGCGGGTAGTCGAAAGGACTGCCTGTCGCCGCCGCGTTCATCTCGTAAGAGGGGCGACAGAAAAGTTTGCACCCTGGCGCGTCTGTCGGCACGATGCAAACGAAAGCGAAATCCTTGGTCTTGATGGGCAGTGCGCCGTTATTGGCGATGAAGTTGTAATGCGTCAGAGTCGACGTAGTAGCTACAACTTTCGCCCCGCTGACGATCAGCCCGCCATCGGTCTCCTTTTCCACGTGCATATAGACATCGCGAACCTCCGCCAATTCCTTATTGCGGTCCACCGGAGGGTTGACGATGGCGTGGTTGACGAAGCTGACTTCCTCCTGCACCTTCTTGTACCAGCGCCGGGCGTTCTCCTCGAAGGGCTTATAGAAGTCGGAATTGGCGCCGAGCGTCGCTAGGAACGAAGCCTTGTAATCCGGGCTGCGGCCCATCCAGCCGTACGTCAAGCGCGCCCAGTCCGCGATCGCATCGCGCGCCCCGACCAACTCTTCGGCATCGCGCGTGGCCCTATAAAATTTGTGCGTGTAGCCGCCGCTGCCCGTGTCCGTTTCGGTGCAGAGCACGCTTTTGCGTTCATCCTGATGCAAGGCGTCGTATAGGCGGGCCAGCATGCGAACTGTGTTGCGGAAGGCGGGATGGACAGTGACATCTTTGACTCGCTCTCCGTAGATCCAAATCTCGCGCCCATCGCGTATGCTCTCGATGTATTCTTGCGCGGTGAACGGCCGCGTGCGTGTAGACTTCGTTTCCGCAGCCTCGGTCTTTTCATTCGTTAGCATCGTGGTCTTCCCTCGCGGCGCCTACTGGGTTGGCCGCTGTTAAGCAAAAAACGCCCCGTAAATTTCAGAGAACAGTCACTCGGGCGCCCTAACCGGCGGCTTTCGAAGCTCCTTCCCGATCGCGCCGCGCCAAATGCACCCAATCGCGCTCGAATCGAAATACTTCCTTGGCCGGTGGAAGCGGCGCTTGGGTCTCGATCCAGCGCACTGGCTCGCTGCCCCTATTCTCAAAACTGTGGATGCAACCCACACTGGTCCAGATCACATTGCCGGAACCCAAATCATACGACTTGCCATCGGCCGTGGCATCAACTCGCCCGCTCACAATGAAATAGGATTCTTCAAAAGTGTGATCGTGCGGATCGATCTTCGCGCCCGGAAGGTATTGAATCAGAAATAGCGACTGGTGGATCGCTCCGAAGGATCGGTCTACAAACATCTTGATGGCCACACCGGTTGTGGGGTTGAAACCTTCCATTTGTGATGGTCCGCCGGGGCGGGGCAATTGCGATTCATCGAAATAGCCGATGAGAGCGTTCGCTTCGTTCGGCGCAGTGGGTCCTGTGGCCTGCTGGAGGACGTCGTGGTCAACGAAAAACGTATCAGTACCATAGCCCAGCGGGCGAGGCTGGGGCGCCTGCATCTCCAGCCACCGAACCGTCCCGCGGCTCGCGCTAGACCAGGCGTGGCGTACCCCCGTACGGATCAATCCGAAGTGGCCCGGACCGAGTACGTGACTCGTCTCGCCAATCTCGGTCTGCACTGTACCTTCCAGAATATAGAAGCTTTCTTCGAACGAATGAAAATGGGGCTGAATGACGCCATTCGGTTCCAAGTAACAGATGCCTACGCCCATGTGTACGGACCCCATCCCATGGTCCACATAAGTGGCCCGCCGGAAACCGTTGCTCCACCTATCGTATGTTGGTGGGGTAAGCGCTGCGGAGGCATTAATCTTCGACACGTAATGCATGGGTGCCCTCGAGTCAACCGTGGCAGGTTGAGCATGCCGATTTTACTTGAGCGGGGCTCCACCGGCTTGCAGAAACTTCACATTGTGAACAGAATTGCGACTCCGGCGCCGCCCTTTCAAAGCCTTGCTTTCGAAGATAGTTAGGTCATCGATCCCGATAGGGCCGCTTGCCCCCCAACGCCGCCTCGCCTTACCGTCTTCTTGTGTTTCTTCAACTTTCAAGAGAAGATCCGTCCCTGTCCGAATTCTGTCCCAAAAACTTCCGACCATGCCCAATTGCGTACACA
>QHYJ01000094.1:12991-17498 GCA_003223255.1 Acidobacteriota bacterium
AAACTTCCGACCATGCCCAATTGCGTACACAAGGAGGGAGGATGGCAACTGGTTTTACAGGGGCTTGTAGTCGTTGGTTCTTACCGGTTGCGAAGAGGATTCCCCTGTTAACTGAAATGTTGCAGGTTCGGGTCCCGGGAAACACTAACGACTTTTCGTTCACCTACGCGCCCACTGCCGAAGGATGAGGGTGAGGTCGTGTCATAAGTGTGCGGGATTTGTGCGGGTACTCACGACAAATCAGGCTTAAATCTCACAGGATTCACTTTGAAGGGCCACTGATTCTCTTGTACGTTACTGGTGTGGGTTGTAGCTGTTGGACGAATTTCAGGTCTTTTAAGCCGTTGGTCGTGGGTTCGACCCCCACCGCCCCTACCACGCTAACCGTCATTGGTTCAGGCGTTTGAAACGCTCGAGGCTCTCTGAGGAAAAATCGCGTTTGCACCAATATTGTGCAAATTGTGCGCCTCCAACGGCCTTTGCAAAAGAAGCACGAAATCTCTAACCGTCACGACTGTTACGGAAAGCTTGCAGGTTCGAATCCTGTCTGGGCAACCTTTTGTGAGGTTTCGGTAAGGCTGCATGAATTTTGCTGAAGCTGTTGGTATCGTCGGCTGTCCACTCCGAGTGGATGGAGGACAACCGATGAGAACCCGAACGATATCTGCTCCGGGCAATCAACTGAAGCCAGTTCAGCACCGTTTCGAGCTTTGGCGTAAGACGCGCAAGCACTGCTCGCCCATTCCAGAGACGCTGTGGGCTTCGGCGGTGGAATTGGCTCGGGAGCACGGCCTGCACCGAACCGCTCGCGCGCTCCGGCTCAACTACTACTCGTTGAAGAAACGTCTCCTCCGGGTCGCGGGCCCGCCGTGTAGGTCGGAGAACAAAACCACGTTCGTGGAACTGCTTCCGTCGGGGGCCAGCGGACTTTTCGCCTGCACCATCGAGATGGAAAATGCGCGTGGGGAGAAGATGAAGATTTCTCTTCAGGGTCTGGGAAGTCCGGACCTGGCGGTTCTGAGCCACAGCTTCTGGAGGGCCGCGTCATGATCCAAATTGCTCCCCAGATGCGCATCCTGGTGGCGGTGGAAGCGGTCGATTTTCGCAAATATGCGCCGTCCATAGATATGCGGAGTGTCTTCAATTGCAGATGACGAAAACGAAGCCCTGCTTCGACGAAAGGACAGCGCGCTGTACGGGGAACTCCGCATAACGTAGGCTCCCGTATGGCCGCCAAGGCTGGCGGCCAGGAGAGACTACATGAACATTTCTGAACTTCTGTCGCTACCCCATGACATGAATCCTGGGCCGGTGGCTCCTTATCTTGAAGGCTTTGCCGCCCAGATGGCATCGGTCGGCCACACCTCTTTTACGATCAACGGCTACCTGAGCTCAGCCATTCACTTCGGCGGATGGGTGGAAGCCAGCGGCCTAAACTTTGCGGATGTTAATGAAGAGACCATCAAGGCGTTCGGAGCACATCATTGCCAATGTGCCGGACGACGCAGCCAGAAACACGTTTCCCGAAAGTATACGGCACGCGTTCAGCGCTTCGCTGAGTATCTGCGGCAACAAGGGGCTATCCGAGCGATTGCGGGCTCGATGACCGAAGCTCCTTCATCCCTCAGCGCCTTCCGCGATTGGCTTCTGCGGCATCGGGGAGTGGCGCTGGTGACTGTAGAGCGCCACGAACGCCTGATCACACGAATGCTGCCGGCGCTCGGCATGGATGCCGGCAAGTACAATGCAGCCTCGGTGCGCAAGGTCATTCTGGATCAGATACGCGGCTGTCGGCCCGCTCATGCAAAAACGATCGTCGGAGCGCTGCGCGTCTACTTGCGATTTCTTGCAACGAACGGCGCATGTCATCCTGATCTCGACCATGCGCTGCCGACCGTGGCGGAGTGGAAGCTTTCCTCTCTGCCGCGGTACCTCGACGCCAACCAGGTGGCCCGCCTCGTAGACTCCTGTAGTAAGGACGGCCCGCAGGGATTGCGGGACCGCGCGATTGTATTGCTGCTGCTTCGGCTCGGACTCCGCGCGGGCGACATCGCCAGCATGCGCCCAACGGATATCGATTGGCAGGATGCCACGGTGTTGGTGCGAGGCAAGGGGCGCAGAGATGTCTGTTTACCTCTGCCACAGGATGCTGGAGACGCGGTTCTGGACTACATAGAACATGCACGCCCACAGGTCGCCATCGACCGCGTGTTTCTCTGTGCCAAGGCGCCATTCCGTCCCCTCCGAGCGGGAATGATCGTTTCCGGCATCGTTCGTGCCGCACTCCGACGCGCTGGGATCGAGAATCCACCATCCCATGGCGCGAATCTCTTCCGGCATACCGCCGCTACCATCATGTTGCGTGCAGGCGCCACATTGGACGAGATCGGAACCGTTCTGAGACACAAGTCGCCGGATACAACTGCGCACTACGCCAAGGTCGATATCGCTGCCCTCCAGCAAATCGCTCAACCCTGGCCAAAGGAGGGCACATCATGCTGAACGAGGCTGTGGATCGTCATATCGAGCTGTATCGGAGTATGGGGTTCAAGTACAAAGTCCAGGCATACATGCTCCACAGCTTCGCAGATTTTGCCGAAAGCCGGTCGGAGCAGTTCATACGCACAGATACAGTTTTGGAATGGGCGACGAGCGCTCCGTCGATCCGCCAGCGCTATAATCGCCTGCTCACCGTCCGCCGCCTTGCCTGTGCACTCAAAGCGGAAAACGAGCAGCATCAGGTGCCTCCGGCCGATGTTTTCGGCCACGCGCCAAAGAGGCGCCGGACCTGCCACATTTTCACCCAAGATGAAATCGATCGTCTTCTGCGAACCGCTGCGCAGCTCACATCCAGGAGATCGATACAACCGGTTACGTTCAGGGCTTTACTCTCTCTGATAGCGGCTACCGGGCTTCGTGTTTCGGAGGCTTTGAAGCTCCAACTCTCGGATATTATCGAAGATGGGCTGCTGATTCGGGCCACGAAATTCCAGAAGAGCCGTCTTGTTCCCCTTCATGAGACCGCAAGTCACGGATTACAGCAGTACCTCGCAACCCCTAAGCGAACCAAAACAATCACCGCCACTGTATTTGTTTCCAAGCGTGGCACGCCGATTCCTTATTCGACAGCCAACCAGACGTTTTTGTATCTGGCACGTTCCGCTGGGCTCCGGCCTGGTCCAGGGCTCGGCGGTTGCCGCATTCAGGACCTACGTCACACCTTTGCGGTCCGGTCACTGGAGCAATGTGCCGGGGATCGTAAAGCTGTGGCGCGGCAGATGGCCGCGCTGAGCACGTATCTTGGTCATGCTCACGTTTCAGACACTTATTGGTATCTGCAGGCTACGCCGAAGCTCCTGCGCGACGTGGCGGAAGCCGCCGAGGCTCTGCACCAGGGAGGTAAGCAATGACGCCGCTCGGTCCTCACCTGACGGTATTCTTGCGCGAATACCTCCCGAGCCAGCGCGAAATGAGCGTGCAGACTTCTGACACGTACGCCTACGCCTTCCAGTTGCTGGTATGTTTTGTGGCGGAGCGCCTGAAGACCACTCCCTCGGCGCTCTCGATCGAGCAACTCGACCCAACACTTGTTTTAGCTTTCCTCGAACACCTCGAGAAAGAGCGTGGAAACTGCGCCAGGACCCGAAACTCAAGACTGGCGGCTATCAAAACATTTTTCCGTTTTCTGGAATACCGGTTACCGTCATGTCTTGACCAAGCCCGCCGAATTCGTGCTATTCCGGTGAAGAAGACTGACGAGGTAATCATCGGATATCTCAATCGTGAGGAGCTTCAGGCTTTGTTGGATTCTCCTGACCCGAGTTCTCGGCAGGGCTTGCGGGACCGTGCGATGCTTCATCTGGCCTACGCTGGCGGGCTGCGCGTGTCAGAGTTAGTCGGGTTGCGGATGGCTGACCTGGCCCTCCACCCCCAAGCAACCATTCATGTGATGGGCAAAGGCCGTCGTGAGCGCATACTACCTCTATGGAAAGAAACAGCGTCGGCGCTTCGTGGTTGGCTCAGAGTTCGTGGGGAGCCACAGAGCACGGCGTTGTTTCTGAATGCCCGGGGCGATGCAATGACCAGATCGGGGTTCGAATACATTCTGGAGGAGCACGTTCGAACTGCGAGCGCAAAACAACCCTCGCTAGCCAACAAACGGGTTTCGCCCCACAGCCTTCGACACTCGTGTGCCATGCATACTCTGCATGCGACCGGCGACATTCGGAAAGTCTCGCTCTGGCTCGGCCATGCTACGCTCCAAAGCACGGAGATCTACCTCAGAGCCGACCCTACGGAGAAGCTGGAGGCCATGGCGTCTTTGGTCCCGCCCACCTTACGACGCGGTCGCTTCCGACCACCAGATAAGTTGCTCGCCATGCTTCGGCCCAAACCGTAGCGCCCGTTATGCGCCGTCCGAGGCCTCGCGAATGGCCAGTTTTGTGGGTCGGCACCGCACAACTCCGCATATCTATGGACGGCGCATATTTCCGAAAATCGACCGCCT
>QHYJ01000386.1 GCA_003223255.1 Acidobacteriota bacterium
CGCGCTCCGTAACGCCACAAATCACGCTAAAACGATTCAAGCTTTTTCCCCCAGGCGCTCAAGTTCATCATCGGGGGTTCCGCTCGTCAAGGAAAACTGCAGCCACACGCTACCATGAGGTACTGTTGGCGGCCGCAAGTCGAATTCTGCCGATTGCAAAGAATCGACGCTTCAGCGACCTCTCGACCGCACTTGCGGCGAGGCTTCGCGCCGCTTCTAAGGTGGTCTTGGTTCCCATGCCCCCCTGGCAAGGCTGGTTCGTCCCGATGAACCCTGCATCTTACCATCAGCCACTACGTTGGCAAAAACGCTCGGACATCACCCACACTGTCATCCCGACCCTCAGGCTGCGGTCTTCCGCAGCCTGAGGCGGAGGGTTCCGCTTTTCAAATTCGGCATCTGGGTTGAATGCTCGCCTTATCAGGTGCAGCATCCCCGAGTCGGAGTCACGGCAGCTTCTTCGCCTCAAAGGACTGCGACCCCGCCTTGACCCGCACTTTCGAGACGGCTCCCTTTTCGTCTTTTTCAAACGTAAAGGTGACTTCGCCAGATAGGACAAAGAACTGAGTAAGGGACTCAGGCAGTAACTCTTGTGGATCGGGTCCCAGTGGGTCCGCCAGGATAAAGAGCTTGCCTTCTTTTGTGCTGATGGTCAGCTTCCCCATGCCGGTGATTTCGTACGTCCCCGTATACGCCGGGAAAAGTGCAGGGTCTGCTTTGCCAACCGTGCGCTCAGTGGGCTGAAAGTCGGACCAGCTGTACTCTTTGCCGACAGCCCGAAGATATTCGGTTGCGAGTCCTCCGCCACTGTCGGAGTTGGTCATGATCGCAAGTCCCTGCCCGGATTCGGCATACGCTTCCAGGTCGCAGCGGTATCCCTCATTGGCGCCGCCGTGACCGAAAATAAGTTTGGAGCCCGAGTTTTGGAGACCAAAGCCGAGCCCCCAATCATCCTTCTGCCGCCTGAGCATCTGCTTCATCATTTCCTGCGAAAGAATTTTGCTGGATTTTCCCGCGTATTCGTTTTGCACTTCGATGGCCAGCCGCGCCAAATCAGATGGAGTCGTCCAAAGACCGGCCGGAGCCATCTCCGGATACGTGTGCGGCCCCCCTTTAACGGGTTCGCCGCCCGAGCGATAAGGAGTCGCGGCGAATCCGGCGAGGCTCTTGGGAAGTGGCTGCTCGTACGTGCTGTGCGTCATTGCCACCGGCTGCAACACAAGGTCATGCAGAATTTGCGGGAAAGGCTTGCCCGTAGCCTCCGTCAGGAGCAACTGCATCACCACGTAGCCGCCGCCGGAATACCGCCAGAGCGTTCCGGGAATGGTATCCACGCGAATGGGCGCGGTGTTGGCGGGTTTTTCTCCGTTGAGAATTTGGATGATGGTAGGAACCTCTTCGTGCGAAGCGTAGCCGGGAAAGCCGTGTACGGTCAGCCCGGCGCTGTGGCTCACGATGCGCCGCAGTGTCACTCTCTGTTCTTTCGTGAATTCATTCTCTGGAACTTTCCACGCGCGCAACTTCGAGTTCACGTCTTCGTCCAGATTCAGCTTGCCCTCTTGCACTAGCCGCAGCATCGCGAGTGCTGAAACGGGCTTGCTGATGCTCGCCGCCTGAAACAAAGTTTCCGGTGTGACTGGCGCTTTCGCCGCAACGTCAGCAAAGCCGTAAGTACGTCTCCAGGCAATCTGTCCTTGCTCGAAGAACGCCACGCTGACGTCGGGCACGTGGTAATGCTTCATCCGGTCAGCAACCGTCATCGTTGGCGCGGGCTGGCCCTTAATCACCACGGCCGGCAGCAGCCCATTCTCAATGCGCGCGATCCGCGCCTCTTGCTCCGCAGAGTCCGGAGCGTTTGCCGCCTTCTGCGCCTCAACCGTCGCAAGCTCGCTGTCTGAGACAAGCGCGCAGAGCGCAGCAATCATCAGGAAAAGTGGCAATCGCTTTTTCATGTTCGACCTCAGGACGAATTTATCTTCGGGGCGGAATGGTATCACTTCGCTTCGCAGGCCGGACATTCAGCGTGAATCCAGCATCTTAATCGAGTGACGTTTTCGAGGGAGGGCCATCTTGAGAACTCTAGCGTACTTAATGAGCGTTTCTTTGTTCATTGCGGCAACGCAAAGCCATGCGCCTGACAAGCACCCGAAAACACTGCCGCCATGGCTCAGCATTATGGACACGGCACGCCGCCCATCAGTCCAATGGAGGGCATGGACAGCAAAAGTTTTTCCATTGAACCGCTAAAGGGCCACTGGACTTTGCTTTATTTCTGGGCCGATTGGTGCGTTCCTTGTAGAGGAAGGGATTCCCTCACTGATGTCGTTCGCCAAGCAACACTCTAAGGATCGCGCGGCTTACGCGATAGTGGCTATCCGCTTCAACAGTCCGGAGGAAGCAGGAGACTGGAACACTTTCCACGAAAAGACTGCAAACTTGGAAAAGACACAATGGCATGGCATTCCGCCATTTCCTATCGTGTACGACGCAAACGACGCGGATGGCCGTCGATTGGGGCATTAACGAATTGCCCACGACGGCCCTAATAAACACTGACGGAAACCTTGTTCCTAACGCCAGTCTTTCCGGACGCCGGCCTGTCGCCTGCCGCTAGGCGACCAGCCCGACGAGCCTGCGTGGACAAAATTTGTCCAAGCCATTTCGCTCAGCTGAACAAGACCCCGTTCTTCTCGCGCCCCAGCACGGAAATGAGGTTCGCTTTGGAGTCCGGCAGATTGTCCGATTGAAATTGGGAGCCTTCCTGTTCAGCAGTCCAACTGATCGTGGCGCCGGTGCTGAGAAAAGCGCCTCTGAACTGTTGGGCGCTATTTTCAATTTCCGCCATCGCCAGCGCGCCGTCCCATTCCACATCGAACGAGACTTTCGCATGCACAGGAAAGACCGCCGAAATGGGCGGAGTGGGGAGTCCCAGCCCCTGCGTCAGCGAATTGGCGAGGTCGTGGTCGTCGAAGACGTCCATGCCGTGCACGCGGAGCCGCGCTCATGCGTCGTCGAAGTCAACTTCGACGGCATCCTGCCTCACCGGAATCATCCAGAACGGGAACGGAACGGTCTATATGTACGTTTTGACGACTCCCCACGCCTAAACGGCGGGGGATTCTTCGGAGCTACTATGCGACAAATGCCGCATATCTCCAACATGTTTCCTGCTTCACCGGCACATGCGCTGGACTTGCGTCCAGGTCTTACTGCGTCTCCACAGGCTCAAACCGAGCGTCCCTCGGCGAAGAGCAGCTTAGAACGATGGGATGCAAAAAAGCAAAGGCCTTGTATCTCCTTATATCCCCATGCTAAGGGCTAACGGCGGCCTGCCTTCCGGAAGCGCCAAACGAAACAATCAACAAACAGCCATCCCTGTGCCGATGAACACGGTGAACGGATGCCATCACTTTTGCGCTGCAAGGCCGTTTGACCCTTCTACGCCAACATGTTATAAAACTTCGATTTGTGCTTGCCCTGGCGCCCAGTCTTGCAGGCGCTTCGCTGGCGGTATCGAGGTACAACTCGGACCGGCGCGTGGCGGCCTCTTGCCGGTGGAATGAGAGAAAATTACTGATAGAGTGCGGTTTACCCTGAGCCCCGAAGGGCGGCTTCCCTGTTCTGAGCGCAGTCGAAGGGCCGCCGCTTTTCTTGTCGCTCCCGAGTCTCTATATTTTGCGAGGCTCAATGATTCGCGGCTTGCGATGGAGAGCGCTCGGCCGTGTAGCCGCGGCTTTACCCTGCGGCCGAAAAAGTGTGCTGGAAAACGGCTGCTCAGGGAATTGTCCGCAGATTTGATCGCTGCAGAATTTGCTTAGGTTGAAAAGGGAGGATTCTGAATGCGCACCTGGCTAACGAAGGCCCGCTCCCAGGTTTCGAGACTCACCAAGTTTGGCGCGGGAGCCACCGTTGCGCTCCTCGCCGCCGCTTCCGCTCGCGCGGACGAAGCGGGCGGCGAAGCCAATTTGAAGCTCCCCGACCTTTCTCAGGTCAGCTTCCTCGGCATGGACGGCCACAAACTTTTGCTCTTCGGCATCCTCTTCTGTTTGTTCGGGCTGGCTTTCGGACTCGTGATTTACACCCGCTTGAAAAATCTCCCCGTCCACAAATCCATGCGCGACATTTCCGAACTCATCTACGAAACCTGCAAAACCTATCTCACCACGCAAGGCAAATTCCTTCTTCTCTTGTGGGTTTTCATCGCCATCGTCATCGTGCTGTACTTCGGCTGGCTGCATCCCATTCCTGGCAAGCCCATCCCCAACGCCGTTCTTATTATTTTGGTTTTCAGCCTGCTGGGTATGGCTGGCAGCTACAGCGTGGCGTGGTTCGGCATCCGCGTGAACACCTTCGCAAACTCCCGCACCGCCTTCGCCGCCCTTCGCGGAAAGCCGTATCCCATAAACCACATCCCGCTGGAAGCGGGCATGAGCGTGGGCATGATGCTCATCTCCGTCGAACTCTTGATGA
>QHYJ01000388.1 GCA_003223255.1 Acidobacteriota bacterium
TTGGGCGTGAAGAGGTACTAAGAGGGAGACGACTAGCATCGAAGCCGCTGGTCCCTTGAATCGACGTACAGCCATGTCCACTCCTTTGCCGCGATTATAGAGGTTCCTGATGTTTCAGAGTTCCTACGATCCCTGCAACACGCTTTGACGTGAACCGCCGGATCAGATTGGGTCAGTAATCATCCTATTCCCGAGTTCCAAGCAAGTGCGAGCGTTTGCTTATTTGTCGAGGGTTTGCTTTCCTAAGGAGCGCGATGGAGAGAAAACTGCGAGCACGCTTGGACGCGTTGCCCAAAACAGAAGCGTCATTTGTCGAGCCCATGGAGTGTCTATCGGTATCGAAGCTACCTGAGGGGCTGGAATGGCTCTGGGAAATTAAACTTGACGGGTATCGAGCCCTCGCGGTCAAGTCCGGAACTGGTGTCACGCTCTTCTCGCGGCGAAGGAAATCTCTGAATCGACAATTTCCCTATATAGTGGAAGCACTGGCCGATCTGCCTTCAGGAACAGTAGACGGGGAAGTAGTCGCCATCGATGACAGCGGCCGGCCCCACTTCAATCTGTTGCAAAATTTCCGCGCAGAAGCGTCTCGGATTCAGTACTACATCTTTGATGTATTGTGCTGGAAGGACCGTGATTTGACGCGTGTTCCAATGGTCGAGCGGCGGAAGCTGTTGAAGTCTGTTGTCGTCATCCGCGACAAGAGAATCAGGATTGCGGACTATTTCGAGGCAGCGCCGAAGGACCTACCGTCTGCGGTGCGCGAGCAAGGGCTTGAAGGGATCATCGGGAAACGAAAGGACAGCCTCTATCAACCGGGAAAACGAAGCGGCGCATGGATCAAGTATCGCGTGAATCGCGGACAAGAATTCGTCATCGGCGGCTATTTTCCAGGACCGCACGGCTTTGACTCACTGATCGTCGGCTATTACGACGGAGACGATCTGATGTATGTAGCAAGAACTCGGAATGGGTTTGTCCCGGCATCCCGGCGACAAGTGTTTTCGAAATTTAAACATCTCGTGACGCCCGCGTGCCCATTCGTGAATTTGCCGGAGACAAGGCGATCACGATTTGGTGAAGAACTCAACGGTGAGAAAATGAAGAAGGCGGTATGGTTGAGGCCAGAGATCGTCGTTCAGATTGAATTCCTAGAATGGACCGAAGCGGACCGGCTCCGCCATGCGAAGTTTGTGGGACTTCGCGAGGACAAGAATCCTCGAAACGTGGGCAAAGAACAAGTGACAAAGTTTCAGACGTGAACAAGCTGCGTCGACAATTTTACTCTGCGGTCGCTGTGCTTTTCGTGGCGCCGTTGCTCCTCCTATGGGGGGTATGGGTCGAGCCCTCTGCTGCCACATTGAAATTCATAATTTTCGGCGCAGTGTTTATGTTTCTTGTTCTAGTGGGGCGCTGGGACATCATGGGTTACCTTTTCAGGCCCATTCTGTCGGTACTATTCCTGATCATATGCTCCCGCAAAGGTGGGTGGTATGCGCCGCTTGTTGCAACTGCGTTTGTCGCAGTAGTGTGGCTTCTGTTGTCGCGCCCACGAGTGACATCCTTCATTGAGCTCTCTTTTCCACTTCGCCATGGTCTGTACTGCGTTGCGCATGGGGGCTCGCCAAAAATCATCAATCACCATGCAATATCGAAATCTCAGCGATATGCATTGGACATTGTTCGCTTAAATCCCCTGGGTTTCCGATGTTCGGGTGTTTATCCATCCAACCTCAAGGCCTACGCCATCTTCCATGCCGTTGTCTACAGCCCCTGCGAAGGAGTGATAACAGCGGTTGTAAATGATCAACCAGATCTATTGCCGGGAGACATGGACGCCAAGCAGATTGCGGGAAATTACGTCGTGATTCGGTGCGCTGGCACGGACGCACTCGTCGGTCTCGCGCATTTAGCGCGAGGGAGCGTCCGCGTGCGTGTCGGGGATACGGTGACAGCAGGGCAGCCATTGGCACAAGTCGGAAATTCTGGCCACACGAGCGAGCCGCACCTCCACATTCACGCAAAGCGAGGAGGTAACTCTGACTCAATGCTCGATGGGGAGGGTGTTGCAATTCGTCTTGGTCAGAGATGGCTGATCAGGAATTCGCTCGTTCGTGCGCTTTCGCCAAACCGGGGCCCAGTCAATAAGGAGGTGCAGTGTGAAGCATAAGTCGATCGCCTAAGTCACTCTAAGTTCGTGGGACTTCGGGACGACAAGAATCCTCGAAATGTGGTCAAAGAAGACACGAAGCCTGACGCTAGTGCCGGGCATTAGCTGATTCATACGCCAGGAAGAAATGAAAACTCGCGCGTGAGCAGATATGCGATCCTCACGCGAAGCACCTTGGCTTGTATGGGAATCTGCTCTACTTCTGCTTGCGTCGGGATGCGGTCGTCTGCCGGATTCTGCAAAACCGACACACGGTTTGCGAGATCCCGGGGCCTCGTCGGCTGATCTGGAATCAAGCGAAGGGTGCTCGGCTATTTGTTTGCACAGGGCTGCCATGTAAGCCAGTCCGTCGCCGTCAATGGTTGCGCCATCGTCTTTGAGTGCTTCCAATTCCGCCAAAAGGCGCACCCACTCGGTGGGCGCCAACTGGCCATGAATTGAAACCCGGAGGCCGTCGGGTGCAATGGCCGCGTTGCCAACCGTGTATCCTCGGCTTTCGAGGTATTTCAGTTTCCCATTCAATTCCTGCGGCATCATCGTCGTTCATCCCTTCTCGTACCGCCCGCCGGTGAAAATTCCAGTATACCGGTTTCGCTTTTTGTTTGCTAAACCGTTCCGAGTAGGGATGACTCGTACCTGGCCGTTCCAGTGAATAAGTCGAATGCTGCCGAGTTTCCGGTCACACGCACATTGCTTTATGATCAAGAACCGAAATCGAAACAAACGAATAACTCGACGGAGGGTCGCGTGGTCGTCCTGCTAATCCTCGTCCTCTCCTGCCTGTCGGGGACTCGGTTTCGCAGGTATACCCGCTTTTGTCACTCGGCAGGCATCGGCGCGTGATGCGCTGAGCCTTATGCTCGTTTTCACATGCGTGTCCCATTTCACATTCATGAAGGAAGATTTCGCTCGCATGATACCGCCCTCGATTCCGTGGCCACGCGTGATGGTCTATTTCACCGGCGTGTGTGAAATCGCGGGAGCGGTCGGCCTTCTGCTCCCCGAATTTCGCCGGGCGGCCGCCTATGCGTTGATCGCGTTTTTCTTGGCGGTTTTGCCGGCCAACATTCATGCGGCGCGCGCTGGCATAAGCCTTCGAGGCAAGCCTGCGACAAAGTTGTGGCTCCGTATCCCTATGCAGGCCCTCTTCGTTGCCATAGCATTCTTGGCGATCCACTAAGAGAGTTCTCAGGACTTCGAATCGCCCCGCCTACCACCTAAATACAGATAGGTTTGTCGTCGGCGTGCCATCCGTACCGCAGAGTTTTTGTACTTTCCGCCGACGACTCTCAAGAGAGCAATCAGGGAGCAATAACCGTTTCTAGCCGTTCCTTACGCTTCCCTTGTGCTCCCCGGAGTTTCTCGTAAGTACTTGAAACTCCGTGCGGAATTGCATTCGACTCCCATGCGCCTCCGCCAATATGTCTTGGAACTTCAATTAGTTAAACGAATTCGACGGAGCAGTAAGTATGATTCAGAAGGACCGGACAAGTGCTGTGACACGGGCCGCAGCAAATAAGCAAATGCCCGCGGCGCTCGCCCTGACCGAGCAGATACGGAGCGCATGACATGAAACCAAAGAACACGATCTGTCTGTGGTTCGACAAAAACGCGCATGAGGCCGCGCGCTTCTATGCCGCCACGTTTCCGGACAGTAAGGTAACGGCTGTTCACGAAGCCCCCACTGACTATCCGAACGGCAAAAAGGGTGATGTGCTCACGGTGGAGTTCACAGTGCTAGGTATTCCCTGTCTCGGTCTCAACGGGGGCCCCGCCTTCAAGCACAGCGAGGCCTTTTCGTTCCAAATCGCGACCGACAATCAGGAAGAGACGGATCGATACTGGAACGCGATCGTCAGTAATGGGG
>QHYJ01000387.1 GCA_003223255.1 Acidobacteriota bacterium
AGAAGTTATCGAAGTTCATGTCTGCCAGGATGATGGTGGGGGTATTGCGAGGCTCCACCCGGCGGAATTCATTGGCGCCCGTTGGGCCGACAGCCCCGCAAGTCGTCGCCGAACTGCACGCGAAGCCGGGAAATGGGTCAGTGTTGTCGATCGCCGCCTGGGCCGCAGTCGCACCAAGCGCGACACTGCTGCGCTGATCGCGGATCAAAGCCCGAACGCCGTTCGATGCTGGACCGAAGGGCGAAACCGGAGCCGAGCCCGCAGTATTCGTCAGAGTGAGGCCCGTGCCTGTTCCCGCCGGGATGTCGCCGAACAGGCCAAAGTGGACGCCCATTGAAGAGGCAACTTCCTCAGTGTCGCTGATCTGGTTGGCGGCGTCGCAAACCCTGTTGTCACCACTAAAATTCAAGATGTTGTTCTTGGGATTGTCGGGCCCGACTTCATCAGGGAAAGCGATTCCGGTGACGTCCGCCCTGATGGCCGGGGTGCATAGCGGGTCGCCGGCAATTTCCGGATCCGTGAGCTTCTTGAAAGGAAAGTCGGCCGCCGTCAAGTCATGGTTGGGCGGGAACGGGGCAAATGTGCTGTTCGGGGTCCCGGCGAAGTTTGTCGGGTTACCCCGGAGCCCATCCTGCCCGTTGGGGTTGAGTTGGTTCTTGGTGCGGTTGTCGGCCGCAGCGTGCGCGTGGCAACTGCCGCACGCTTGCACGCCATCGCTGCCCACCTGCTGGTCCCAGAACAGCGACTTGCCCAGCACCATTGCTTCCAGCCTGGCCTGCTGCTTTCGTTGCATAAACACTGCGTTCACGCCGCCACCGCTGGCGGGAGGGTAGAGCCCAACGAAGTCGTTTTCATTGGAAGGCTGCAGATCTGCGCCCGTAGGATCAGGGCGCGTGGCACTCACCGCAAGTGCCGAGTTCCAGAGGTAATTGGGGTTCGCCCCGTTTCCGAGGACTTCAGCTTTACGCAGCGAAGGCTTGTGCAGGCCGCCGCGGCCGCTGGCGATGTTGAGCGGCTGAATCACCCCTCCGCGCGCGGGGTCGCTGAGCAGGAACCCGGCTGCCGGGTTCAGAACGACGCCGGCTCCCACAGGCGCGACGCCTGCCGGATCCGTGGTTGTGATACCTCCGTTGGGTATTTGCATGATTGCCGCGATAACAACGTTCGGTGCGGGAACGGCCGCGATGGAGTACCAGGACGTGGTTGGCTGTCCGCTCCAGGGCAGTCCCATGTTGTCCTCACAGAGGTAACCTGCCAACGACAAACTGCCCACAAGCTCCGTTGGGCATAGAAGGAGATTTGTGTTGTTGTGGGCTAAGCTCGCAGCGCCAGGCTCCCCGGGATCGGCTCCGCAGTTCATGAGGTTCTCGGAGTCGAATGCGGTGCTCGTAGCACCGTAGCTGCCCGTTATGGGAACTGGCTCCGGGTTGATCTGGCAGAAACCGGGTTTCCGCCCGACGGTCACGTTCATGTCAATTTCCGTGTCTCCCGGTGCCGTTATCGACCCGGTTGTGAGACCGCGGCTTGCGCCAGACGTTACGTTGATGGACTGCGAGAAGGGCGTACACGAAGCGACGCCGATGCCGTAACAAATGCCAGTGGAAACCTGGCCGCCAGGAGAAAAGGGGTCAGGCACAGTGCCACTGACTTTGAGGTTCCCGCCCGCATAGTTCGGGTTGAGGAGCCGCATTTGGGCGCCAAAACCGGTTTGCGGATTGTAGTTAATTGGGTGCAGCACGAGCGGGGGCAGCGTGACACCGCCGAAGGCGGGACGGCGGATAAACGTGCTGTTGGTGCAGTACGTGGGGTAGCCCTGCGCGTTTCCCGGGATTAGGCCCTTGGCATCGTTGCAAGGCGCGCCCCAGGTGTAAGCGTAGGGATTATCCAAGAGCTGCTCGAGTTCGTTCCAAGTCGACGCACCTTCTTTCAAGGACTGTGCCGGAGTTTCCGGCTCGAAAAAGAGCTCCGTAGTCAAGAAGTTAATCGATCCGTTGCAAATTACGTTGCCGCCCGGGCACGCAACTCCAGAGGCGCTACCGAACGTAGTCCGCTGCTGTGCGAACGCGGGCGAAGGTGTTAGGATCACTACCAGGGTAACCATAACTAAAAGCAGGACCACCTTTAAGGGCCGAGAGAAGGTAGCAGACGTCATTTTCAACTCCTTTAACTTCCTACTCAGTAATATCTATTCTGAGAAACTCATAACGATTTCGAATCCACAGGGCACGGCTCGACCCCTGTGTACTTCTGGAGACCTGCTTAGGGCCACCGTGGCATTGGGGACTTTTCACCCCGCAGCCTTGGAGGAGCCTTTTGCACTGCCTGGAAGGTATGCCGCGAAAAGTGCGAGCACAATCGGGAAATCCCGGGTTCGCAGGCTTCCGCGGTCGCAATGTCTCAATTAGAAACCCTGAGCCGAGGAGAGAAGGTTGAAGCTGCCCGGAGAAATTTCTGCCTCTCGGCGCAGAGCAGCGGATCGATTGGTGAGTGGCCCCGGGGATCGGACCGCCTCGAAAATACTCAATATCCGTGGAAACCGCTGGCACGCACGTAAGTTTCGCCTCTGCCCACGGCCGTGATCGCCTCTGGAAGACTGGACGCGAGCTTGTCTTTTGTTACGAAGCCGGTAATCCCTGCGCGAAGGCTCTCGAGGATGTAACAAAGTTCCGTATGCATGGTTATGACAATGATTTTGATTCGTGAGTTGTACCGGATGATGCACCGGGCTGCGTCAATGCCATTGAGCAGCGGCATGGAAATGTCAAGGACAACTATATCCGGTTCGAGTTCCCGGCACATCCTCACTGCTGTATTTCCATCTAAGGCTTCGCCAACGAAGCGCAACCCATTTGCCTGGAGGATGCTCTTCACCAACGCCAGAACCGTCCGGTCGTCGTCCGCGATCACGACCTTCATCTCACGGTGATCTGTCATATCGAAAAGCCCTGAAAGAAGGCTGGTCCGGAATCAAGGTACGGCCCGGAATCTGCTTACTTAGACTGCCAAACGCAGCGACCGTCGAACTGCCCCTTAAGCTGATGCGGCGAGAACTGGAAACACAATCGGGCGCTTCCGGAATCAGTGCGGTGGGAAGTCTCAAAAAGCGATGTAAACGCCCGTATGCCCTAAAAAGCGCAAATTTTGGATGATAAACAACCTGGCGCTACGGAGGTCCGACGATACCCTCGCGGATCGCGTAGCGAACCAGGCCTGCAATCTCATGAATATTGAGCTTCTCCATGATGTTCGTTCGATGAGATTCAGCGGTCTTAGTGCTGATTCCCAAGATGCCTCCGATCTCCTTTACATTTTTCCCCTCTACGATCAACTGCAGCACCTCACGCTCCCGAATGCTCAAGACGTCCACGGGGGTATCGTCCTTCGCCAGATAAGCATCCACGAGACCCCTGGACACACCAGGGGACAGGTAGATCTCGCCTTTGCGAACGGCATGAATGGCCTCTATCAACTTCGAACCCGCCATACTTTTTATCACGTATCCCACAATGCCCGCGCGCAGACACGCCAAGACATACCGGTTTTCGGCGTACATCGAAAGGGCGATGATCTTTGTCTCCGGAGAAACCTTGAGCATCTGGCGCGCGGCGTCAATACCGTTCAACAACGGCATTGCAATATCCACGACAGCTATGTCGGGCCTGAGTTCTTCGCACAACCTGATTGCCTCATGGCCATCCGAAGCCTCACCAACCACCTCGAATCCCGCATCCCTTAGGATAGCTCGCAATCCATCGCGGAGTACCGCGTGGTCATCGGCAAGCAACAGTCGGGAAACTTCTCGGCACGGGGACGGCTGGGGCATTTCAACTCCTTTGCCAACTTGCCAACTTAGCGAGGTTGGACCGGGAAAAAAGAGAAAGAGTATGATAACCTTGGCCTGCCCTTCAAGACTAGGGCTTATCCATCACCTCGGTTTCCCTGCGGCCGGATGTTCACTTGTCAGTAATCATTTGACGGTAAGTCTTTACGAGGCAACTACCAACAACACATAGCCCTGGGGGCCCTGGAGGATTTTAGCGAAATGGCCCTGGGAATTGAGATCGATGATAACAAAGAGACGATTTTCGGTGCTGCTGCTCAGAGGGGGCGTGATCATTGGCTTGGCCGCCGGAGTCAGCCTGGTGTTTTGGAGTCAACTACGAAATCGCGAGCACCTTTACATACGGGATTTGACAAAAGTCTTAGCTCGAACGGTGCAAACAGATCTATCCGACGAAATGTCGTACCGCGTGCTGGCGCATCAGCGGCTTGCCAAAATGATTCAGGACGGACTCCCTCGCAGAAATTGGGAACATCAGGCGAAGCTTGTTATGGAGCACAACCCAGGTTTTATCGCCGAGCAGTGGATGGATGCTACATACCAGGTTCGCTGGGTTGCTACGGAAGCCGTGGGTGAACCCGCATCAGAGCATGTTCTCGCGACTGACGCACCTCTAAGACACCTACTGGAAGGGCTGGCGTTTTCTCGGGAAAAAGATGCGATACTCACCCGCGCGTTCCCCCTCGGGGACAGGAAACTTGGACGCAGGGTAGTCGTGCCCATCTACAAAGGTGAAAACTTCTTTGGATTCCTGATTGCTGTTCTTGATGAGGAGAAAAACTTCGAAAGCATACTGGCAGACCAAGCCGCACTGATCCACTCCAAAAGCACTCTTGAGAATGAGAAGGAGTGGGTGCAGGATGTTGATCTCCAACTCCCCGGAGCAAAATGGCGCGTTCGGATCTGGCCAAAAGCGGACCTGTTCCGCAAAATCGGATCCACCCTACTTGAAATGGGCCTCGCTATTGGATCAGTGATTGGTTTAATAGTTTTTATTTTATTAGATGCAGCGATAACCGCACATGGTAAATCTCGAGAATTCTCACAAGCGCGCGACGAATTGGAGTTGCGGGTACAAGAGCGAACGGCAGAACTACAATCGACCAACAAAGAACTCGAAGCCGAAATCCATCAGCGAAGGCAGGCGGAAACATCGCTCCGCGATCTCTCTGGGCGCCTTCTGCGGTTGAGAGATGAGGAGCAGCGCCGGATTGCCCGCGGACTGCACGACAGCACTGCACAGATCCTGTGTGCCTTGGCTATACACGTCGAAAGAGTTCAAGAGCTTGTTCTTAGGGGCGAGATTTCGAGGTCGCAGAAGCTGCTTGCGCAAACCACCGACCTGGCCGAACAAGCAATAGCTGAAATCCGAACCTTGTCCTACCTGTTGCACCCGCCGCTGCTCGATGATCTCGGTCTGGAAGGCGCTGTGCCGTGGTACGCGGCTGGTTTCTGCAGCCGGTGTGGAATTCGTGTCAACGTGGAAGTGCAGCATCACCTGGGCCGCTTCTCAAACGAAACAGAGCTGGCGCTTTTCCGCGTCGTGCAGGAAGCACTAACGAACATTCATCGACATTCGGGTAGCCCGACGAGCGACATAACGTTGTTCAAGGATGCAAGTCGAATCACACTCCAGGTCAAGGACCACGGTCGCGGAATGCAGCCTCGGGCTCTTGGAATACGGGGTGATACTAGCGCATTCATCGGAGTCGGCATCGCTGGGATGCAAGAAAGGATACGCCAGTTGGAAGGCGTCTTGGAAATCGAGTCGGGAGACGGTGGAACATGCATAACGGTCATGCTGCCAATTGGCAGCGCCAAGCTAGCTTCCGAGCACGACAGCGATGGTAAAAGTCCTGAGTTAGCGGATTCAAGTTCCGGGAATGCGAATAGCTAGCGAATACAATAATCTTTGGCCAGCAAGTACGACGGCGACACCACAAGTAAGTTCAGGCAAAACGGTCGCGGTTGCAAGGGGCAGCCACATAGGGGGACTAACAAGAAGCTTGCAAGGAGTTTTTTTGGTTTCCCCTGTCCGCCGGGGCCTCCCTTCCCCTTATGGTTCTTCTCTTAATTGCTCTTTGGGGTTTCCCCGCTCAGGCACAAGACAACTCCAAATCCGGGTCCGATCAGGGTCCAATAGGTCGTGGCAGAGGATTCCTTGGAATACCAACGACGGGCTGTCAGCGCCGTTAAGTATCACTATTGATCTCACACTAAATAATGCAATGGATTAGCGCAAAAAAAGAGGAAGCTCTGATTGCAAGATGGACCACCGTAGTTTCGCTGGTGATCTGCGAATACCATCGATCACGCGGATGATGCTTTCCATGAGTTCATCGATGTCCTTGGGACAGCCGTTGGCCAGTTCCTTCTTCGACAAAGACCAAACACCTTCCTCAGGGTTGAGTTCTGGACTGTAGGAAG
>QHYJ01000393.1 GCA_003223255.1 Acidobacteriota bacterium
AGAGCAATAAGTTCTAGCAAACTGCCGCTCTGTCACGGCAGAGGTCGCGAGTTCGAGTCTCGTCGTCCCCGCCATATTTTCCAATCACTTACAAGCCCCGGCCTAAACGGATCAGGAGATATTATTGATCTTACGTTAAATAATGCAATGAGCTTTCAGGTTTTTCAGTAACCTGAAAACGAAGGATTGAGGAGTCTAACAAAACGTACAATAGACGGTTGTTGCCGGTCCAAATCCACTTCAATTAGCAGCAAGAGTAGCAGCAGAGAACACGCTCCTCTAGCGCGGACAAGAATAACCTCTGTGGTGACGGCCGACACTGCGTCTGGCTATAATTCGTATCGAAAGTCGTGCTTGATGTTTCGGGCCATTATGAGAACCACAGGGTTCTTGTTACTCCTTTGCCTAGCGTTGATCCCGGCGCAATCGAACGGTCTCCCGCAGACTGACAGTTTGGCGCTTAAGTCCCAGCGTGCCAAGCAGTTCATGGCGGAAGGCAAATTCGGGGAGGCCATTGCTCTCTACCGCGAACTCGATCAGGCGGTGCCCAATAACCCCGGGCTGAAGCTAAATCTTGGCATGGCTCTGCACTTGGCCGGAAGGAAACGAGAAGCCATCCCGGAACTGGAAGCAGCAGTCAAACTCCAGCCTGACCTTGCGCCTGCTTGGCTCTTTCTGGGAACGGCGCGGCTGCAATTGGGAGAAACGACAGCGGCGGTCAAAGCCTTCAAAACCGTGCTAAGCCTGCAACCGGAAAACCGTGAAGCTTCGCAAATGCTGGCAGAGGCGCTGTCCTCTTTGGGCCGTATCGAGGAAGCAGCCAACCAATATCAGCGGCTCGCCGAGGTTTATCCTGAAAGCCCGCAGGTTTGGTACGGACTGGGGCGAACGTATGAATCGCTCTCCGGGCGCGCTTTCGAAAGACTGCAAGAGACTACTCCACAGTCTTCCTATTCCCTGGCGCTACTGGGAGAGACGCGCCTGCGGGAGCAACAATTTTCGAGCGCATTCTTTCTTTACCGCCGCGCTCTGGAAGAAAAACCACCGTTGCGCGGCCTGCATATGGCGCTGGCGGAGATCTATCGGCAAACAGGACATTCAGAATGGGCGGAGATCGAAGAGAAAAAGGAATCACAAGATCCTCCGCCGGAATGCATCAGCCAGACCCTGGAGTGTGATTTTCTAGCAGGCAGGTATAACGAGTTGATGGTTGCGGCCCAAGGATTGAATACACCCGACTCGTTCTACTGGCGATCGCGAGCGTACAACGAGTTGGCCCTCCAGGCGTTCACCCAGCTAGGCCAGTTGCCGCCTTCTGCAGAACTGCATGAACTGAAGGCCCACATTTACAACAGCCAGAAAAGGTACGCTGAGGCCGCCAGTGAGTGGAGGGAAGCGCTGAAGCTCTCCCCTGCGGACGTGGAATTTCAGAAGCAGCTCGCCATTAGCCTGAAGCTTGGCGAGGACTACAGCGCGGCCCTGCCGCTCTTTCAAGCACTCCTTCGTCAACAGTCTTCTTCGGCCGAGCTAAATTATCTGACAGGCGACACGCTGCTCGACTTGCAGCGCGCAGAGGAAGCAATCCCCTTTCTCAAGCGTGCGGTTGTTCATGACGCGAAATCTCTGGCGGCACACAAGTCCCTGGCCCGCGCAGAACTGGCTGCCGGAAAAGCGATGGCAGCCATTCCCCATCTAAAGCTGGCGCTACCTAGCGATGAGGACGGCAGCTTGCATTTTCAACTCGCCCAGGCCTATCGAGCGAGTGGCCAGCCAGAACTTGCGAAGAAAACTCTAGCCGAGTATCAAGCGATTCAGCATTCCGCTGCCACGGCACGCGAGGCGGCCAAGCGGGAGACAGAGGTTACGGCGCCGTAAAAAGGAGAAAGAACCGCAGGCTATTTCTCAGGCTCGTGGACTTCGAGGAGTTGGTTGGTCGCCACGTTTCGCAGCACCTGAACAATGCCGCTCGGCCAGCGAATCTCGATTCGCTCAATTTTCTCCAACATGCCGGTTCCGAAATGTACCAGCGACGGGCTCGAAGAAGCGTACCCGACGGCAGTAGTGACATGATTCGACTGATTGCCTAACCGGATCTTGGCGCCGATTCCGTCGCGGTTGCTTCTCTTGCCGGTCAGCTTCAGGATGAGCCAGTGGTTTGGGTCGGGGCTCACATTTTGCCAAAGCTCTGCGGGCTCACCGAGAGCGCTTACGACCACGTCGATTTTTCCGTCGTTATCAAGATTGGCAAAGGCGCTCCCCCGGTGGGCGCGCGCAAGATCAAACCCCGCCTCTGAGGAAACATCGCGGAACGTTCCGTTCCCGAGATTGGCGAAAAGGCTGTTGGGCTGCTTGTAATGCGTAGATCCGAAGAGATCAATCAAATCATTGACGTCGGAATTGGCGGTGAACAGATCCTTCCAACCGTCATTGTTAAAATCGAAGAAACCGTTGCTCCAGCCACTGCGCGCGGTAGAAAGCGCGGCCAAGCGGCTCTTGTGGGTTACGTCCTGAAACAAACCTTTGCCCAGATTGTGAAATAACGGGAATGTTTCGCCGGCCAGCGCCGTGATATTGAGGTCGCAGAGACCGTCATTGTCAAAATCCCGAAAATCCGCTCCCATGCTGGCCACGGGAAGACCATTATTGGTTAACGCCACGCCCGCCTGCAGTGCCACCTCTTCAAACGTCCCGTCGCCTCGATTATGGAACAGGAAGTTTGGCAGATTGTCGTTCGTGACAAAAACGTCCGTGAACCCGTCGTTATCGTAATCGGCAAAAGCTACACTCATGCCTCGGCCGATATGCGGCGCAATGCCCGCTTTGGCAGTGACATCCTCGAATGTTCCGTCGCGGCGGTTCCGGTAGAGCGTATTGGGTAATCCCTCGAAGTATTTGGGATGGCAGTAGACGCGCAAGTTGCGGTCACGCTCGCCGCAATAACGATCAAAGTCAGGGGTCCAGTGAGCATAGTTAACGACAAACAGATCCAGCCAGCCGTCGTTGTCGTAGTCAAACCAGCCGCCAGCGACGGACCACTTATCGCTCTTGATTCCCGCTTTTTCCGTAACCTCCTCGAACTTTCCGTTGCCCAGGTTGCGATAAAGAATGTTGCGGTAGACGCCTGCCACAAACAAATCAGTATGGCCGTCGTTGTCGTAGTCCGCCGCTGCGGTGCCCATCGAATAGCCTGCTCCCGCGACACTGGCCTCCGAGGTAACGTCGGTGAATTTCATTCCGCCGTCATTTCGATACAAGCGGTTGAAGAACTTTGGCGAATCTTTCTCCAGACTCGGAATCGATGCGCCGTTCGTGAAAAAAATGTCAACTCGCCCGTCGTTGTTGTAATCAAAGGCCGCGACGCCGCCGGGCATCGTTTCGATCATGTGCTTGCGCGGCGTGGGATTGTTCTGAAGAACGAAGTCCAGGCCGGAACGCTGGGCAACCTCGCGAAAGCGAATGGGGGAAAGCGCAGGAGAGGTCTTCAAACCAGCGCTTTTTCGCGGCAACTGCGGAAAAAGAAAGGCACTTGCACCAGCCAGGAAATTTCGTCGCGAAAACATTAGAAACGGGGAGAGAGCTTCTGACGCGCGCCAAGCCCGACACAATTTTCAAGATTGCGCAGGGCTTTTCGCATGGGTTTAACCATGGCCAAGAACTTCAATGTCGGGGCCATGCTGCGGGTCAATTCCCAAAATCCTCGAGTGAAGAAACACGCCGCTCTTGCCTGCCGCTTCGCCTTTGAACTTGAGGCGCAGTGTGAAATCCCTGTAGGTCTTTTCCGTAGTTAGGTAGCCGTATTTGTTCGCTGTGCTCTCGCAGAGGATGGTTCCCTGGTCCACCACCCACTCTTCCCGCCAGTCAGATCTTTTCCATTGAACAGAGGAACCCACCCGCTCCCCTGCGGAGCCTGAGCCCATGCGCCGAGTCCAAGAAAAAGCGCCAAGGTGAAAATCCCACGCCATCTTTTCACGACAAATCCTCCGCTTCTGCTTGACCGTGGATTTTAACGCGTACCGGAACGGAAGAAAAAGCTAATCATGCTGCGGGCTGGAGAAGCGGGATATAAGCCGGGGCACGCCGTAACGTGCCCCGAGCTGAAATTCCTCTAAATTAGAACGCTAAGCGCAAGCCGAACCGGAATTGCCGCTCGTCGTTTTTGGCACTGGTGATTACCAAGAAATTCCCGCTGCTGCGGGATCCAGTCGGATTATTGAAATGAGGGGCATTAAACAGATTGGCCGCATCTGTGCGGAACTGCAGGTTAAACCGCTCGGTGAGATTGAAGGTCCGGAACAGGCTGAAGTCCATGTTCACCGAGCCTGGCCCATATAGTGTGTTGCGACCGACATTGCCATAGACAGCAGACGCAGACACTGGCGCAAACGCAGTGGGGTCATA
>QHYJ01000095.1:0-412 GCA_003223255.1 Acidobacteriota bacterium
CATTTTCTAGAACAATAAGCCCGAATCGCACGGCCTCGACTACTAACCCGTGCGTGAGAGGCAACCACGGAGAGCAAAATGAAACCTACGCAAACCAAACCTAGCATCGTGTTTTGCCACGGGATCTGGGCCGACGGCTCGTGCTTTAACAAGGTGATTCCCACGCTTCAGGCGGATGGGCATCAGGTGATCGCCGCCCAGTACGGCCTCGACACACTCGCGGGCGACGTCGCCACGGTAAAACGCACGCTGGGCCGGGTCATCACCCCGGCCATTCTTGTCGGGCACTCTTACGGTGGAAGCGTCATCACGGCTGCGGGAACTGATGACCGGGTCGCAGGGCTGGTCTACATCGCCGCACTCGCCCCGGACGCGGACGAGACATCGCAGAGCCAGCAGGCGAAATTCCCCG
>QHYJ01000095.1:446-19201 GCA_003223255.1 Acidobacteriota bacterium
TCGTCTGGGCTACTCACTTCGCCCCGGCCGCGGACCTGTTCACACAAAAGCTCGATGGTGTCGCCTGGAGGTCGAAGCCCAGTTCGTACATCGTGGCCACCAAGGACCGTACCGTGCAACCCGAACTGCAACGCTTCGTCGCCAAACGCATGAGCGCCAGAACGCATGAGGTCGCGAGCAGTCACGTGCCCATGCTCTCCCACCCCGACTTGGTGATCAATGTCATCCGTGCCACCGCAAAAGCCCTTCAAGGGGCCACGGCAACAGCGTAAAGCGAGTCGGGGTTATGTTTTAGCTTCGGGGTTATCTTTTACCTATGTCGCTTCAGCAGTTTAGATAACTGTTCAGCGAGCGGGTTCATTCAGGTCAGTGAGCCGTTCTTCCTGGACGGGCTTAACCGGAAGGAACCGAATTACTTCTTGTTTACCAACCAAGAGTAATCGGATTGTCGTTCGGTCAAAGGACGAACGCTATTTGCGAAACCGCCGCCCAACATCGAGCTTCAGATCCAAGCCGGAAAGGGGCCAAGAAACACTTTAGGTCCACTGCTCAAACGTGTAGCTCTTCCTCAACCGGCAGCCTTCCCCCGTGCCTCAAAAGCGTGCCGGTAGTCTCGGACGAACTGAACAAACCTGATTGGTTTACGGCCGAGAATCTGCTCCACGTCTCGAGTCACGTTTGCAGCTTTGCCCTCGCGATACAGCCGTTGGAGATCAAGGAGAGCGTCCGCGTTCCACGCCGGCACGCCCGCAGATAGAAGAGCTTCCCTCAACGGCGCCGGTTGCAGATTGATGTACGCGATCTCACGGCCGAGCTCTTCGGATAGGATCTGAGCGATCTCCCTGTTCGTGAGGGCCTCCGAACCGGTCAAGGTGTAGGCTTTGCCCGCGTGGCCATCTTCAGTTAGAGCTTTCACCGCGACTGCCGCCACATCCCGAATATCGATCTGGCTGACTCGGCCATCGCCTTCGCTTCCATAAAACGCGTTCTGTGTGTTAATGGTCGGTGCATTGTAGTTAACGATGTTCTGCATAAATCCGTTGGGCCGAAGAAACGTATAAGGAACGCCAGTAGACTGGATGTAGTCTTCGGATTGGGCATGCTGCCGCGGAAATATTGCTTCGCGCCCGCCCATCGCCGAGAGCTTCACGACCTGCCGAACGTCCGACTGGGTGATGACCTCCATCGCCTTGCCCTCGAGTGCCGGAAGTTGCGCGGTTGGCGGCCCAACGAGAAATACTCGCTCCACGCCCTTCAGCGCTGCTCGCAGCGTTTGGGGCTGGTTGTAGTCTACGGTGACGATTTCGACTCCGGGAGGTGGGACTCCCGCCTTGCTTGCGGACTGAAAAGCCGCCCGCACCTGGACCTTGGTTTGAGCGACTTGCTTGAGAACCTCTTTGCCAACGTTGCCGCTAGCACCTGTGATTAGAATCATGACATTCTCCGATCTCATACATTACCTGTTCGATGCTTTGCGCAGGAAGACTAGCTCCGGAGTTAGAACTCGCTTTTACGCTTTACATTTTAGCGGGAGCCGTGCTCTGAGCCTGCGTTGGGGTCCACGATGTCCCTTCGGCGGGCGGCGTTACTGTTGCCCAGCGTTCGGCAATTTTGTCCCCTTCGAAACGCCAGAGAACGAAGCCATGAAACTGCATCTTCTTGCCCGATGCGACGTCAGTCCAACGCCAAATGTTGCGGCACACCACTTTGTCTCCTTCCGCAATGATTTCTTCAATCGTTAACCGCAGATCTGGCATGACCTTGTACATGCCGATCATCATCTGCTCGTCTCCATCGACACCGGTTGGCTTACCGCCGGGGCCATCGTGGTCGTAGAAGTCCGGCGTCATGTTCTTGCGGATTACGGCGGCCTTCCGTTTATTGACGAAATCCTCGAAGTGGTCTTTGACAAGCTGTTTCATTTGCTCTAGGGAAAGGTCGGTTGCCATGTTTCTGCTCCTGGAAGTTAAGATGCCCTGTGGCGGCTCGCGTCCTACGCCGTCGCAGGGCGGAATCCCCGGCAACTCGCCAATTCCCAAGGGAGACCACCTTCGCGTGCCTTACGGTCTCGAAAATAGCTCGTTGCTGAAAATCGGGCAAGTACGCACAATTTGTAAGCCAGTCCTGGCAAACTGAGGGTAGATTAATCAAAGAACATTTCGGATGTCCAGTGCAGGCCACCTCAAACGCCTTTGAGGGGAATGGAAGGTTCCGATTGTCGGGCATTTGTCCTTTGGCTCTCGCCGTTCTGCGGAGACCCGTGATCTACTCCCGGGAGTCGGTGAAAAGTACTGACCGCTCAGCTGCCGACAATAGAAGCGCGACGGGGTAATACGGCAGCCAGCCGGGACGTTCCGCCGCGCGTGGATTACATGTTGAGCGATGCAGAGTAACGAGCTCATCCCAGTTATGGAAGCAATGTGCAGCTGGGGCACAAAACATCTGGGTGTTGCGCCGAATCTCCCGCGAATCGCACCGAAACCGGCCTAGCCTATCACAGCACGCTCCACCCATGCTCACAGCTGTCGCTTCGGACCTTGGTTTTTTGCAAAGCGCCATGCTGGCCGGGTGACGGACAAGCAGGAAGGAACTCAAACACTTCTTGTTTGCCGAACCAACCGGAAGCTGGCCGGATGGTCGCCTACGCCGCTCCGACCGGCACCAGCTTTTTAGACGTCTTCCAGAGCTGCCGGTTGATGAAATCGGGGTTCACGTGCTAATGATGCGGACATATCACCTGCTAACGACACTCGACAAAATATGCTTGACAACATCATACATGCTGCATAGGCTACGGCCTCTGCGCTGTTACGCTGTGCGAGGGACAGCTCGCGTTCTTCCTGATCACAGTAATTTCTTCGCAAGCGCAAACATCGGTTTACACAGCCACGAGTTTGGAGTGTGTCTGGTTGTGGTAAGCGTCCCGGTCGAGGGGGCGGTGCGCGAATGAATCTGCTTGTCGGGGTTGGAGGAAATCGCGTATGAAAAACAACAGGGATATCGTTTTCTTTCCTTTGCTGATTGTTCTTTTCACTGCTTGCCTAGCTTTATTTAGCCCGCCGCTCATCGCCCAATCCACTTATGGTTCGATTGCCGGGGTGGTCACGGACCCCTCGGCAGCGGCAATTGCCGATGCCCAGGTAACCTTAACTAACCTGGGTACTTCCGAAAAACGGGCGCAGCCTACTGGGAGCGACGGGCTGTACTCCTTTGTGAACCTGTTCCCAGGCCGCTACAAGATCGAGGTAGAGAAAACTGGCTTCAAGCACTTCACACGGCCAGAGGTGGTGGTGGAGGTCAACCAGAGTGCACGCATCGACGTAACGTTGCAGGTGGGCGACATCACACAATCTGTCGAGGTGACCGGCGAAACTCCTCTGCTTCAGGTGGAAACCTCCTCGCTAGGTCAGGTTGTGGAAGAACGCAAAGTGAACGAGTTGCCCCTGAATGGTCGCAACATTTTCAATCTCACCGACGTGGCTCCCTCCGTAGTTCCGCAAGGAAACTCCTACGGCACGCCCGTCGGCAAGAACCCATTTGACTTCGCTAATTTTCAAGTGGGCGGTTCCTTTGCAAACCAAAGCGCGGAGTATTTGGACGGCCAGCCACTCAATATCGGCTATATTAATTTGCCGCTCATTCTGCCGACGCAGGATTCGATATCGGAATTCAAGGTCCAATACAACAATCTTGGGCCAGACTGGGGCAAGTTCTCCGGCGGAGTCATCAACCTGAGCACTAAATCGGGCAGCAATGAATGGCACGGTTCTGCGTATGAATTTCTGCGCAACAAGGTTTTGAACGCCAACGAATTTTTTGCCAATAAGGCGGGGATTAAGCGCCCGCCGTTCACACAGAATCAGTATGGAGCAACCTTGGGCGGCGCTCCGCTTAAAGACAAGCTTTTCGCCTTTTTCAGTTGGGAAAAGTTCAGCTTGCGCCAGGGGACCGTGTTCACGACCACAGTTCCTACGCTTTCCGAACGCGGGGTGGGCGCATCGGGAAACTTTGATTTTTCGGATCTGTGCGTCTCGGGCTTTACGAGTGGCGTTTGCAACGATAGAAGCGTCGCTTCCAGCGCCCCAGTCGGGACTACGTGCCCTCCGGGCGTAGCGCTAAGCGCTAATTGCCTCCAGGCACACCAGATCTACGATCCGCTTACAGTGAATACCAGCACAGGTGCTCGCCAGCCGTTTGCCGGCAATGTTATCCCTGCAAATCGTATCAACCTGACTTCCAAGTTTTTGCTGGGTTTGATTCCGAATCCAACCAACAGCGCGACCGTAAACAATTTCGTAAAGGCAACCGGTCTGGGCGGGGATAGCGACGAATACGTCCCCCGAGTGGATTACAATATCAACGATAAAAGCCGTATCTTTGGCCGCTACAGTTATTGGAAGTTGGCGGACCTGCCACGCGATCCCTTCGGCACGGGCCTCTGCCAGGATCGCTGTACCGAGACGTATCACACCCATGCCTTGGCAATCGGTTACAACTACACCTTAACTCCCACAACTACGGTGGACGCCAATGTGAGCGCCAGCCGTTTCCGCTACCTCCGTGTACCCGTGAACGCCGACTTCGACGTCACGAAGGAAGGTTTTCCGGCGGCGTACAATGGCGCCGTCCCCAACATAGAGCGAACGCCCCTGACGCCCTGTTTCGGCATTTCCGACCCCCTTATTACTTGTAGCCAGGGACAGAGCGCGATTTCCGACAACGACACACAGTTTAACTTCTCCCCGCGAGTCACGATGATCCATGGAAAGCACACCCTCGTCGCCGGCGCGCAGTTTGAATCGTCTTATGATAACTATTTGCAGACCAACACGGGGGGAGGTCTTATTTCCTTCAATGGGTTCTGGACGCAAGATAAGGCAGCGGGCGCTGGTACGCCTGGCACGGGGATCGATTTCGCTGACTTCATTTTGGGCTATGGCCTGGGGATTGGCTCCCCCTTGGGCAACCAGACATCCGGCGCCGTAAATATCTCTGGTCCGGTGGCCGGCAAGGAATTCTATCGAGCTATCTATTTCGGGGACACATGGAAGCTAACCCACAAAGTGACCGTAAACCTAGGCCTTCGATACGACTTCCAGGGTCCCTGGTCGGAGCGTCACGATCGGTTGACCTACTTCAATCCGAGCGTTACGAATCTAACGGTTACCGGATGCGGCGGAACTGCAGGAAGTCCCTGTCCCGGTGACTTGTTCCTGGTCAGGACTGGCGTGAACGGTGGCAGAAACAATCTTCCGCTTGACAAGAAAAATATCATGCCGCGTCTCGGCGTAGCCTACAGCCTTAATCCCAAGACTGTGGTCCGTGCGGGCTACGGAATATTCTTCATTCCCAACTTTGTGTCGTTCGGCGTTAACCCTTACATTGACCCGGTCAGCAGTTCCACCAATCCCTTTTTCGCTAGTAACGATGGCGGCTTAACTCCTGCCAGCACGCTGCACGACAGCAACTGTACGTTAGCTGCTGGTGTCCTTACATGCGCGATGCCGGGTCCGTTCGGCTCGACGCTCACCACCCCCCCGGGCCGAAATCCGAAACCTTCGCCGTCGGGATACGCTCTCAATTTGCAGAGTTTTTCGGCAACAGGATATACGGTACAAAAGAATGGATCTGTGCAACAGTGGAATTTGGATCTTCAACGCGAGTTACCTGCGGGCTTCTTCGCCGATGTTGCTTACGCTGGAGCGCATGGCGTGCACTTGCCACAGTTCAACACGAACATAGACCAGATCCCAGACAGCTTCATTGCAGCGGCCGCTGTGCAAGCTGCTCAGGGCCAAACGCCCACGATTGCTCAGGTCGTCCCTGCGGCAAGCTATCCGTTCAGCCCAGGTCTCACTGGAAGTCTCGCACTTGGAAACCTCAAGCAAGGCCAGCTTGATCGGCCATTTCCGCAATACACGGGCCTGAATCTCAACGGGCAAGGCTGCTGTGGCAGCACGTATCACTCCCTGCAGGCAACCGTAGTCAGGCGCTTCGCCGGAGGCGGCACCATGCTGGTGGCCTATACCAACGCTAAGCTCCTGGCTAACACAGATTCTCTTACCTCCTGGCTGGAGGGAGGAGGCACAGGGGGCGTGGGACAAGTTCAGGATTGGAACAATCTCGGTGCCGAGAGGTCTCTGGCTTCCCAGGACGTGTCGCAACGCCTTGTGATTAGCTACGTGCTTGATCTGCCTCTTGGCCGCGGTAAAAAGTTCCTCGGCGATGTGAGCGGAGTCGGAGAAAGGCTGGTTTCAGGATGGGGTGTCGATGGTGTCACGATCTTCCAACAGGGCTTCCCCCTGAAGATCAGTTATGGGGGGTCGACTCCACTCTCGGCTTTGGGCCTTGGAATTGGAACCTTGCGGCCCAACGTCGTGGCAGGTTGCAACAAAGGCGCACCTGCAGGTGTGTCGCGCCTAAACGAGTGGTTCAACACGGCATGCTTCACGGCGCCACCGCAATGGGGCTTCGGCAGTGAGTCGCGCGTGGATCCTACGCTCCGACAGGATGGCGTCAAGAACTTCGACTTTGCCATCTTTAAGAGAACGACCTTCGGTCCAAGCGAACGCATGAACGTGGAGTTCCGCACGGAGTTCTTCAACCTGTTTAACCACCCACAGTTTGCCGCCCCGAATACGACTCGGGTGTCCCCCAACTTCGGGGTGGTAACCAGCACGCTAGGCAATCCTCGGCTCGTTCAGTTCGGGCTGAAGTTTGCGTTTTGAGGCGTAAACCTCAAATCTCGAGGAAGGGACTGCCTCCCAGGCATTCCCTTCCCGCACTGGTTAAGCCGAGAAGCCAACCCTGTTGCGGCTCACGGGGCGGTCCGTCTATCCCCAGACCAGATTTTGCAGATTTGGATTAGGTCCGATATGCTCGCTAGTTCTGGATGAATCGCGCGCCCGTTGAGGTAGCTGTACGATGCTCGATGGGGCTAAGGGCGCCGCGAAACATGCCGACCTCCAGTGACACAAGCTAAATGGGTTCACAAGTCAACCGCCGGAACTTTCTCCGTTTCTCAGCTATGGCTGCCACCGCTCCGATTTTTGATTTGAAACTCCCCCGCGGGCTGGACTTCACACTGCAGAATTCGCCCACTCCCGAAAAATACCTCATCGAGACCATGCCCGGGGGTGTGGCCTTGTTCGACTACAATAACGACGGCCTGCTCGACATCTTTCTGGTCAACGGCGGCCATCTGACACGTCCCATGCAGCTCCCGGAGAAATTCGATCGCGCCAACCCCCGCTATTGGAACCGGCTCTACCGCCAGAACAAGGACGGCAGCTTCACCGACGTCACCGAAGCCGCAGGCTTGGCGACTGCAGGTGCGGGCAATTACGGCATGGGTGTGGCAGTCGGAGACTATGATAACGATGGTTTTGCTGACCTCTTCGTGACGAGCTATGGAAAAAATGTCCTGTACCACAACAATGGCGACGGAACCTTTACCGATGTCACCGAAAAAGCAGGCGTGGCGGGCGGCGGCTGGTCGGTTTCCGCGGGCTTCTTCGATTACGATAACGACGGCCATCTCGATCTCTTTGTGACTCGGTACATGGAATGGGACACCAAACACAGCAAAACCTGCGGCGGGGCCTGGAGAACCTACTGCCCTCCCGTCGAATTCCCGGCCACGACGAATCTTCTTTATCGCAATCGCGGCGATGGCACGTTCGAAGACGTCAGCCAAAAATCCGGCATTGCCGCCAAGAAAGGGCGGGCTTTAGGTGTGGCCTTCGCCGACTGTGACGATGATGGCTTTATGGATATCTTCGTTGCTAACGACGGCATGCAACAATACCTTTTCCACAACAACGGCAATCGAACGTTTACGGAATGCGCTCTGGAATCCGGCGCAGCACTATCTACGGACGGTAAGCCTCTCTCCGGCATGGGCACCGTGTTTCAGGACTACGACAACGACGGCAAGCCGGACATCCTTGTGACCGTGCTTCCGCGAGAGATTTACGCTCTTTACCACAACGACGGCGCGGGTCTGTTCAGCGCTCGAAGCTTGGAAGCTGGTTTGGGCGCGCTTACTGCGGGCAGCTCCGGCTGGGGCGTTGGCCTGGAGGATTTCGACAACGATGGCTGGAAAGATTTGCTCGTAGCCCAAAGCCACGTACTGAACAATGTCGAGGCCATCGACCACTCCTTGCATTATATGGAGCCGCCTCTGCTGGCGCTGAATCGGAATGGCCGTTTCGAGCACGCCGATTCCGGAATTACGATTCCAGTCGCCGGCCGCGGATTGGCCTTCGGAGATTTGAACAATGACGGTTGGATGGACGCCGTGTTAACCGTCCTGGGAGGACATCCTCTTGTGTTGATGAACCGAGGCGGCAAGCGGCATTGGCTCGCCATTAAGCTGCGCGGCACACGCAGTAACCGCGACGGCATGGGCGCAAGGGTTCGCGTGAATCGGCAAACCCGATTTGCGACCACTGCGGGGAGCTATCTTTCTGCGAATGACAAACGGCTCCACTTTGGTCTGGACGATTCTAACACGGCCACGGTCGAGGTGTTGTGGCCTTCCGGCACGCGTCAAACCCTGAAAGATGTGCGGGCCAACCAGTTCCTGGAGATACGGGAAGTGGAGCAGTCGTGAGACATTCAGTCCTCTTTTTTTGTCTGGCACTGCAGAGTATCTCTCCCGAAGGCGCCAGGCATATGCAGGCGGGCGTTGAGGCTCACAAGCAAGGGCGCGTTGAGGCGGCTATCGCCGAATTTCGCAAGGCAACGGAGACCGATCCTGAATTTGCCGAGGCGTTTCTGGACCTGGGCGAAGAGTTGATGCAATTCCACGACTATGGCGCCGCCGTCGCCCCGCTCAAACGGGCTCTCGAGCTGCAGCCCGATCTCGACGCGGCACACCTGCAACTTGGCTATGCTCTGCTGTCTCTGGGCTATGCCTCCGAAGCCATTCCTCATCTTGAGCGCGTTCACGCTCTTGAGGCTCTGGGAATCGCTCAGATCGAGACGGGGCAGTATCAGGAGGCAGTTGCAAACCTCGGCGCGGCCTTGGTCAAACGGCCCAATGATCCAGACCTGCTGTATTATCTCGGGCGCGCCAGCGGTCTGCTCTCCAAGCGCGCCATCGATACGCTCGTCAGCTCCCATCCTGATTCTGCCCGAGCGCACCAGGCAATGGGTGAAAACTATTTTGTGCTTCGGCAGATGCCACAAGCTGAACAGGAATACCGTGAAGCGATTCGCCAGCGCCCCGAGATTCCTGGGTTGCAGTTGGAACTGGGACTCGTCTACGCCGGCGCCGCGCAATGGGATAAAGCCGAAGGAGCGTTTCGAACGGAGGCCAAGCGGCAGCCGGGCAGCGCGGAAGCTGCTTACCACCTTGGGACAGCACTGCTCCAGCAAGGAAAAACTCACGAGGCGCGAGCTGAATTGGAGCGGGCCGAGAAATTGCAACCCGACATGCCTGAAACGTTGTATTCGCTTGGCAAAGCAGCCTCGCTCGACGGCGACCTCCTGCTTGCCGAAAAATCATGGACGCGTGTAATCGCTTTGGAGAAGGAAACCTCCTTGGCGGCCCAGGCCCATTTCGGACTGGCCTCTCTCTATCGCAGGCAGGGTAAGATCTCGGAGGCTCAACGTGAAATGCAAGAGTTCAAGCGATTGCAAAGTGCCATCGAGCCCCCGAGATCGGAGCCGAAATAGGGGCGATTTCAAGCTGAAGAAAGCGCAGATTCACGGACGACAGGGCAAGGTTGATCTTCTACTCGGAGTCCATTGAGTTCGATGTGCCCTGCAGTACGCTCCGTGAGGTCCACTGGCTGTATTTCGAGCCCGAAAAACAGGAATTCTCGCCGAGAACCATGTGGAGCCTATCGAACGCTTTCAGCAGCGCCTTCAAGAAACTCGACACCGTTCCGCTATTCAAGGCGAGCGCGAAGTTAGGAGAGTTTCTCACTCAATTGGCCGCTGGATCCGGCAAGGTAAGTGTTGCCGACCACTCGCCCGGAACGCCGCAAACGACGCTTCCACGTGTACTAACAACGAGTGGTCTCGGTCTGTGAGGCCCAGGGACAAGTCCGTGCCGGTTACTTGAAATGTGGTGTACCAGCCGTTATAACACGCGAGTGATTCCATTCCGTGTGTCGTTCGAGTCAGGTATTTCACTTTACGAGCAAGTCGTGTATGCGGCTAAAAAGGCAGTGGTTTCTGGTCAGATGCGCGCCGGTGACCCGTTTCCTTCTGTGCGAGAACTCAGCAAGACTTTGAAGATCAATCCCAATACAGCTCATAAGGTCGTCACGCACCTTGTAGCAGAAGGAATACTCGAAGTTCGTTCGGGTATTGGCACAGCGGTGGCGAAGCGCGCGAACTCGAGTGCTGCTGACCGCAGCAATCTGCTTCAAAGGAATTCGAGCAACTGATAGTAGAGGCCAAGAGGTTGGGTCTGACCTTCGATGATGTGACATCGGCGGTCGCCCAGCATTGGAAGCGTCTTGATGGGAGCAAGAAATGACGGACATTTTGCGAGCGATCGATCTCTCGAAGCGATTCCGCAAGACCGTGGTCCTCGACCACCTAAACATGAGCGTGCCCGAGCATAGCGTATATGGCTTGGTTGGCCCCAATGGAGCGGGCAAAACCACAACCATCAAAATTCTTATGAATGCTCGCCAGCCGACAGAGGGCCTGACAGAGGTATTCGGTCACGATTCGCGAAAACTCTCCCCAGAAGATTTCACTCAAATCGGCTATGTGTCGGAGAACCAGCAGATGCCCGACTGGATGACGGTCGAATATTTCATGAACTACCTAAGACCATTTTATCCAGGTTGGGACGCCGCGCGTGCTGAGAACCTATTGCGGCAGTTCGAACTTCCGCCTGATCGCAAGATCAGGAATTTGTCGCATGGCATGCGAATGAAGGCGGCCCTGGCCTCTTCGCTTGCGTATAGGCCACGGTTAATTGTTCTCGACGAGCCGTTTACAGGCCTCGATGCGCTTGTGCGCGATGAATTGATTGAGGGCGTGTTGGGGTGCGCAGATGGAGCGACAATCCTGATCTCATCCCACGATCTTTCTGAAGTCGAGAGCTTCGCCAGTCATATAGGTTACCTAGACAGAGGGCGTCTGCAGTTCTCCGAGGAGATGACGTCGTTGGTGGACCGTTTTCGCGAAATTGAAATTACCCTGGCGAATCCGTCACAGTCATCGATATCGTGGCCAGCGACGTGGCTGAACACAGAACAGTCCGCAGCAGTAGTCCGCTTCGTTGATACCCAGTTTGATCCGGAACGAACGATCGCCGAAGTTCACCACTTGTTCGGGAACACTCATCAAATCTCTGTGAATCCCATGCCTCTCCGAGCGATTTTCGTGACTCTGGCCAAAGCTGGCCGAAGGGCAGCGTGAAAATGCGACAAGTACTGCATATTTTCAAAAAAGACGTTCGTCACCTTTGGTTCGAGATCGCAGTAGCGATGACGGTGGTCGCAGCATTCACCTTTACGGGAGCACGTCGGGCGCTATGGTTAGTGGATCCAGCAACGAACAGAATCGCCGCGTGGACATTGGTAATGATCCTGTTGCCTTTAGCTTGGTGGACACTCATTGCGCGGGTGATTCATGACGAGGTGCTGCCAGGGGACAGCCAGTTCTGGATCACCCGGCCGTACTCCTGGAGGAGCCTGGTCGGAGCTAAGGCGCTCTTCATCTTGGCCTTCATAAGTCTTCCCATGTTGTTGGCTGACGGAGTCATTGTTCGCGCCTACGGATTTCCGCTCGAGGGCGAATTGTCAGGCCTCCTTTGGAGTCAAGTCCTGCTTGCGATAGTCTTCGTCCTACCGATCGCTGCCTTATCCGCCCTAACCACCGGATTCGTCCAGTTAATATTTGCAATCTTGACGCCTTGCGTGATCGCATTAGGCGTTGCAATTGTCGCGCCAGAGCTCGTTCTCGGTGGCTTCTTGGGTGGGTCGGATTGGGTCAAGACCTATTATGTATTTCTGCTGATAAGTGTCGCCGCGTCAGGAATTCTCGTCTGGCAATACTCAATGCGAAGAACTGCTGCTGCTCGCTCTTTGGCAGTGGCGGCGGGAATTCTTGCAGTTCTCGGAATGACGCTGATTCCGTGGTCCGCAGCTTTCAGGATTCAATCCTGGCTCTCCAAGCGACGCGTGGACCAGTCCCTGGTCCGTGTAGATTTCGATTCGGGTAGTAGGTGGTTGACTCGGGCGGTTATTGAAGGAGATGACCGCGTTCGCGTCGAGCTTCCGGTTAACATTACGGGACTTCCAGCCGGTATGATTGCAAAGCCGGAAGGATTCTCCGTGCATCTTCAGGCTCCAGATGGGGCAATGTGGCAGGCGGACCAACTTCCGCTCAGGATCGCGAGCAAGATGGGTCACAAGTTTTCGCTGGAGGCTACCGTAGACGGTGCTTTCTACAGAAGGGTCAAGGATGAACCGTTGAAAGTTCGCGGATCGTTGTATATGACGCTATTGGGAAACCGGCGAACGGTGCGTGTTCCCTTCGGAGACCGCTTCGTTCACGTGCCGCGCGTCGGTGTATGTTCAGCAAGCGGAGGAGCCAACCGGCAAAGCTATTTCCTGATTTGCAGTTCTGCGTTTCGATTTCCGCCGGTGCTGGTCTCGTATCGCTTCATAGAATCCGCGAAGGAAGCGGTTCAAGACGTGTGGTCATCTAGCGAGCCTCGTCGAGCGATTTCTTACTCCCCGTTCCCGGCTGAACTCGGTATCAGCCCCGTGAGCCAAGACTTCACGTTCTCAACCGTCCCTCTGCCTTTGTCAGAAGCTATGGTTGATACGGTGGAACCGCTCGCGCACATCCGACGGAATCTTGAGATCGACAACCTGCGGCTCGGTGATTTTGAAGTGCGCCCAGCGCCTGTCTCCCCTTAATATCGAGTTGTTCGATGGAGTGTCTACGCATTCACCGGAGGTATTGGCGGTACTCGCTCCATCGGCACTTGCCGCCGATTGTGGGCGGATGACGGGCAACTCTGACGTAATTCGATTAGGTAAGGCTTGCCGACAATACACTCGAAGACTGAGGTCAGCGATGAAGGTACAGAGGATTTCCGTCGGGGTCGCGCAGACAGGCCGAGATAGTGGGGAAGCGGGCTTTGAGAAGAACGCAAATCGAGAGATCTTTGCATCGGCGTCGCAAGGGAGTGGATCTCAGCCGAGGGCGTGCTTACGTGCGTCCCCGAGCCCTTGCGCGCTGCCAGTAACGCATCCGCAACAAGCGCTTCATATGCGTTGAGAATCGTGTTCCGCGAAACTCCGAGCATGCATGCCAGAGCGCGTGTAGAGGGCAGGCGCGCTCCCGCGGACAGCTTTTGGTCGAGAATCGCCTGGCGCAGTTGATTGTAGACCTGGCGATACAACGGGCAGGCGGACTGGAGCTCGATCCTCAGGGCCGGCATGGGCGGGTTCGCGGGACGCTTCAAAGTGGTACCCTTCCCGAAAAGGCGGATCTTTGCCAGGTACCATTCCTGGACTAACGATTGCAAGCCATGGCCAAGCTTGGTGGTGTCTTAAGTGGATCTGATTGAATGTTATGAGTTCCGGGCATATCTTTGGAGGGCAAGTGATTTCTGGCGCACACGTAATTGTCTATAGTAAGGACGCCGAAGCGGACCGTGCATTTTTCCGCGACGTCCGCGGGTTCAAGTCCGTGGACGCGGGCCATGGCTGGTTGATCTTTGACCTCCCACCGGGAGAAGCCGCATTCCACCCGTCCGATGAGAATGGACAGAGCCGTCCGCTTCTATTCCGAGACGCTCGGACTCAAACTCGCCTATCGCTTCGGCGACCACTGGGCTTCGATCGAGGCAGGGACGGGACTCACCATCGGGCTTCACCCAGCGTCCTCGGTATTCCCGGCCGGCCGAAAGGGGTCAATGGCAATCGGGCTGCAATTGAAGGGGTTCGCTCCGTGATGCTGGCAGCGCGCTGAAAGCCAAGGGTGCTCGTTTTCAAGGGGACGTCATCAATGAAGGCAAGGCCGGCTCTTTCATCGCATTCGAGGATCCGGACGGCAACCAGCTCTATCTCGCGGAGCTCAACTGGAGCCACATCGAAAAGGGTGAGGGCCAGTATCAGCCAGCCAAAACCTCATGATGCAAAGTCTCGCCACCCGATTCTTATGCTTTCCAAGGAGCGTGCCGAGAAAATTCTGCCGCCATTGCCACGTCTTGCACTGCAAAAAGATCGGTGCTTGAATCTACCGACCATGTCCTCTCGCTAATTGCGGATGACGGACCACTCATTCCACAATCCGATTAGGGAAGAGTTGCCGACTACACGCGCGGGAACGTGACTATCGCAAGCTTGTCTGGCTCCGAAACTCATTTTCTAGCTTCTTTCTTTCCCTGCACTTTCGTCTGTGAACCTTTCAGGTTGGTCAACCCAGACACCTCGCAGAGCAGCTGCACGATCCTGCCCAACAGCTCGGTCAGTTGCAGGGGAGCCCGGGGGACATAGCCCGGTCTATTCATCGCGGCAGCGGCGCGAACCGTGGATGTGGACCTGCGGATTGTTTTGCAGGTCAGCGAAAGTCCCGCTGAAATAGCTGCTGCTCCAATAGGCCTTCTTGGCGATCTCTGAAGCAACTTGCTTTGCAAGTTGAGGATCATCGGCAAAGACGACGACGCGCGCGCCCTTGTCCAAGAGCGGCAGGCGACCGGCATTGTTGGCGGCGTCCGCTTCACCGGGCTGAATGTTCACGGCGCAGGCGATAGTATCGGCGCGGAAGTCCTGCGGCGGGCGGGCATCGACGAAGACGGCCGTCTGGTCGCGGTTAAAAATGTAGGCGAATCCGTCGAAATCTGTTTGCACCGTGTTACCGAGTGCGCGCCATACCGGCAGGCCGAGCTGATATCGCCAAATATGGTCATAGCCAAGGTTAGCCAGGGCCTTTGCAACCCGTTTGCTCTTGCCGCAGAACGGGCCATTACAGGTGAGGACCAAGTCGTCGTGAACACCGTAGCGTGCGACGATTTCGTCTACTTCGTGCGTAACATTGGTAGGGTCTGCAACTAGATCGGGCGGGATGTTGATAGCGCCCGGGATATGTGAGATCGCGTATTCCGGTGGGAAGCGTACGTCCAAGACCGGCATGCTGCCGGAAGCTAGGATCTGCTGAAGCTGCTCGGTGGTGATCTCGGTTCCTGGCTGGTTCTTTTCGAGCAAGCTGGTTTGAAAGATGTTTGGGATTGCCGGGCACTGCGCCTGAACCGGCAGCAAGATGCTGATACCGATGGCTATCAAAGCCCCAAAGATTCGAGTGGGCCGTGCAAAGCGATTCTGGATGTTACGACGCATGGTGTCCTCCTAGGCGGTCACGGTGCACCGAGGTCTTCCGCGATGCAATGTTCAGCCGATGCTTTATGAGTGATGGAGACGTGATGGGGTAAGCCATACGACCGAAAGGGACTTTTGGGCTATAATCCCGGCCCAGCGTGGCATCCCATGCGTCTGGGGACGCAAAATCCGAGTGTCATCCGTTTCGAGAACTACGAACTCGACCTCGCTGCCGAGGAACTACGGAAACAGGGCTCCTCTCTAAAGCTGCAGCCCCAGCCATTCAAAATCCTGGCATACCTCGCCAGCCGTCCTGGCGAGCTCATCACCCGGCAGGAGCTGCGCGACCACGTTTGGCCGGGCGACACCTTCGTTGACTTCGACTTGGCCATCAACCAGGCCATTAAGCAGATCCGGGCAGTGCTCAACGACGACGCGGAGCGTCCACGGGTCATTGCAACCCTGCCACGGCGCGGGTATCGGTTCATCGCGAAAACTACGCTCACGGCAGCGGCTGGAGCTCCCTTACCGCAGGATTCATCTGAAAGCCCCGAGGAAAGCGCGAAGAATCTAGCGGGGAGCACGCCTTTGGTCTCTCATACCTCGCGTGCGCGAGCATGGGTGGCGCTAGGTGCCGTTGTGCTGTTGATCGCTGTGGTGATTGCCTATCGCTTCGCGACGCCAAGACGTCCGGCGACACAGATGCGCATCGTTGTGCTGCCCTTCCAGAACCTGACAGGAGACCCGAGCCAGGAGTATTTCGCTGATGGCATGACGGAAGAGATGATTTCACAGCTCGGGGCGATGAATCCGAACCGGCTTGGAGTTATCGCGCGCACGTCGGCAGTGAAATACAAGAATAGCGGCAAGGGCATCGACCAGATCGGGCACGAGCTGGGTGTCGAGTATGTGCTGGAAGGTAGCGTGCGCGAGGCCGGTTCGCATGTGCGCGTTACCGCGCAGCTCATCCGCGTGAGCGACCAGATGCACGTCTGGTCGGAGAGCTTCGACCGCGCCTTCAAAGATGTGGTCGAGCTGCAATCGAATGTGGCCCAGGCGATCGCGCGGCGTATCGACGTCGGGCTGGGCCAGCGCCGCGCCGCTCCTCCCCCCGCCACGCAAGCTGGCTGGGAGGCCTACTCCGCTTATCTCAAAGGACGCCACCTGCTGCTTGACAACAAGACCGAGGCCACCATCGCTGTGGCCCTGCAGTACTTTCAGCGTGCCATCGAACTCGACCCCAATTTCGCGCTAGGCTACGCCGGCCTTGCGGACGCGTACGCCGAACAGGCCGACGCTGATCTGGCCCCTGAAAAGGCCTTCGCCCTGTCGAAGCAGGCTGCGTTGCGGGCACTCCGCATCAATCCGGATTTGGCGGAAGCCCACGTCTCCTTGGCCAACGTGCTGTTCTATAGTGAGTGGAAGTGGGCCGACGCGGATCGCGAATATAAACGCGCACTCGAGCTCAAGCCCACGTATGAGGAAGCCCATCACTCTTATTCTCATTACCTCACGCTGGCCGGGCGCCACGCGGAAGCGATTGAGGAGTCCCAACTCTTATTGCGACTGGATCCGCTTTCGTCGCACATGAACTCGCACTTGGGATTGGCCTACTTGAAGGCGGGGCGTTTCGACGAGGCGCTCGCCCAGTTCAAGAAGACCATCGCGCTCGACCCGAACTATATGCGCGTGTACACGCACTTGGGCTTCGCGTATGAGTGGCGCAAAATGTTTCCGGAGGCGATTACCGCATACAAAAAGGGCGTCAGCCTCGCAGGCGAAACACTGGAAGGACAAGCAGACCTGGCTCGGGCACTCATCGAAGGCGGCGAGAGGAAAGAAGGACTCTTGATTCTGCACCGCCTGGAATCGCAAGAGAAGCGGCGTTATGTTTCGCCCGTGGATTTGGCTGGCATCTACACGGTGCTGGGCGATCATGAAAAAGCGATGACTCTGTTGGAGAATGCTTTGGAGCAGCACAATGGAAGGTTGCTGTTCATACATCAGTATCACGAATTTGATCCCTTGCGAAATTCTCCGCGTTTTACGCGCATCTTGCAGTCGGTAGGAGCGCCGGCCGCCCTGTAGTTTCGGCGTCAGTTCTGCACCAAGACGTTTCTTTTCCTGCACCGGGCATGTTTCGACGCGATGAATTCCCTCCTTCAGTAGCGTATGGTCAAAAATCTCAAACGCATTGAAAAAGCTTGTTTTCCGGTCTCGTAATTTCCTCGCACAGCTGGTTTCTGAAACCTCAAGAGCATGTACAATCCGAGTTCGACGATCAACTTAAGGGAGGCTCTGGAATGCTTTGGGCGCGGCTGCTCGCCTATGTCACCGGAACAGTCGATCAAGGACTTCTGTTGCGAAACGAATATCTGGCGGCGGAGAACCGGATCCTGAGAGGGCGGATCAAGGATCGGCTGCTGCTTTCGGAAGGAGAAAAAGCAACACTGGCCGAGATCGCTCGCCGCCTGGGTGGAAAGGCGCTGGCGGACGTGGCGGCAACGGCCAAGCCCGATACGATTCTGGGTTGGTATCGAAAGCTCATCGCAAACAAATTTGATGGGTCGAAATCCCGTCGAAGGGTAGGGCGCCCCAAGGTAGATCAGGAAACAGAACGCTTGGTGGTGCAGATGGCGAGGGAAAATCCGAACTGGGGCTACGATCGGATCGTAGGGGCCTTGGCAAATCTAGGCCATCTTCTATCCGATCAGACAGTGGGCAACGTCCTCCGTCGCCACGGCATTTCTCCAGCGCCGAAGCGAAAGCAATCGGTCTCATGGAAGAACTTTATCCGCGCGCACCGGGACGTCTTGGTGGGGACGGACTTCTTCACGACGGAAGTCCTAACGCTCAAGGGGTTGACGACCTACTATGTGCTGTTCTTCATCCACTTGGAGACTCGCCGGGTGGTGGGGATGCCTGAGAGGCTGTCGCTATCTGCTACATGACCGAGATGCGAAGTTCTGTCAATCATTTCGAGAACTGATCAAGACGGGAGGCGTCAATCCACTTCGATTGCCAGCAAGGAGCCCGAATCTGAACTCGTACGCGGAACGCTGGGTCAGGTCGGTCAAAGAAGAATGTCTGTCGAGGCTGATCCTGTTTGGAGAATCGTCGCTGCGGCGAGCGTTGCAGCAATATATCGTACATTACCACGCGGAGCGCAACCATCAGGGCAAAGACAATCGGATCTTGTTTCCTTCGCAGACGGAGGCAAGAAGGAACTAGGGAGCAGTGCGGTGTCGAGAACGACTGGGCGGCCTGCTGAAATACTACGAGAGGGAAGCGGCATAACAGTCGACGGGACAGCGGACTATGGCCTCACAATCAGCACATATTAAGGATGCCGGGGAATTCCCCTGGCAAAAGACCTCCCGGGCATGATTTATCAGCAACGTGCGCAGGGCAATGATTTCTGGCTCAGGGCAGCGACCAGTACGAGTTTTTTGA
>QHYJ01000096.1 GCA_003223255.1 Acidobacteriota bacterium
TGGACTTCCTGGTGGTTCGTGACCGCAAGCCCTGGTTCCTGGTGGAAGTCAAGATTAAAGAAACCAGCCTTTCGCCCTCGCTCGCCTACTTTCAGGGACAAACGAAGGCGGCGCACGCTTTCCAGGTGGTGATGAACCTGGCGTATCAGGAAGCCGATTGCTTTCGCGTCCCGCGCCCGGTTGCCGTTCCGGCCAGAACTCTGTTCAGCCAGCTCCTCTAACAATCGATTACCGCGTTCCCAAACTCCCGCTACACGCATCGTGTGTGGTGAAGTCGTATAGCTGGCCCTTATCGCAAGTTAGAGGGGCGCGGAGTTCAAAAGCGAAATATGATGCACTCGTAAGCCACTGAGCAGGAACGGCGAAGTTGGTCGGGGCGCCCGGATTTGAACCGGGGACCTCCTGCGCCCAAGTCAGGCGCGCTACCAGGCTGCGCTACGCCCCGACATGAACTATCCCCTTGATTCTACTGTATTTTGCGGTCGCGGTTCCAGCGATCGGAGCAGCAACCGTGCATGAACCGTGCAAGATAGCGCCTCAATTTGCGCTACCGTGCACAATCGCGCGTGGTTTAAATCACTGTAAACAAAGAGTGCACTTCACGCTGAGAATTCTTGGAGACGGCGCGCCTTAGGCAAAAAGCGGGTGTGTTTTTTTTTGCCGAGGATTCCAAAACATCCATTACTTCCATAGGTTCTACCAATCTTCGTTATGAGGCGTGCCAAGAATCGGTCGAACGCGACTCTGTTGGTGAAGCCGTTCCTCCAAAGCCTCCAAAGCACGGCGAAACGCCGTCGGCGTTTTGTATTTCACGAGTGGCCTCTCGATGAGTGTGAGTAAGCGTTGATCAGACGTGCGGCCTGGCCTCCCCGGCGCCTTCCTTCGACCAGAAGTGCTTGCTTGGCGGTGAGCCCGCGTTCCAATGCGTCCCGGATAGCGCTGGCAAGGTGATCATCAGATAGTCCCTCCGGCCACATCCGCTATCGTGCGCGGAACCGAAGTAACAGGCAGCCCTTCGCGCTTTGCCACATCGGAAGGCCGCAGCTGGTTTGTGTGCAGGCGGATTCCCTTTCGTCTTCGGGAGGCGGTTCGTGGGATTGTGACATGAACTTCCGCAGGGAGGACGTCGGACAGGTCATACAGGGCAAGAGCGCTTTCGTGTGAGATGGCAGATTTTGGCCCACACTTCAGCCAGGCCACAAAGAGATCCTCAAAGCGTGAGGAAGGAAACTGGGCCGGCCGATAAATTCCGTGGGCAACTCTTTGGAAGCGCCCATTCTTGGAATAGTCGGTTAGGCGCTCCCAGGAAAAGCCCGCCCGAGCTGCCTGCCGGGCGGTAAAGTACCCGGCCTGCGGAAGATGTTCGGAGTCCTCGACCTTGAAACCACCTTCGTCGGATGCCGCTTCTCAATCGGCGTCCGAAACTCCAACGACAAGACTATGAGACTTGCCCTCACCGTAGGTTACTGGGTACTCGTGTGCGACAGCATGGCTTTCCACGGCGATTTCACTCCCATACTGGCGAAACACACGAAACACCTCAGCCTCGTCGATGTGCTCTCAATCGGAGTCGATCGGATCCAACGGAACTTCGAGCCGATGAAGAAGCAGGTCGTGGCTTGGAGAGCAACGCAGATTCCAGACGAAGTTGCGAAACTGGTCATCTACCGGGCCTTCGTCCAAGGCGTTCCCAAGCAGTTGGCCCGGCGAGTCCATGACCTGTACTTCAATCCGCATGTCGAACAATTCGCTGCGCGGACGACTCGGAGCCTGTCCAATGCGTTCACGAGCGCGTTCAAGGATCTCGATCCAATTCCGCAGTTCCGGGCCACCGCGAAGCTGGCATCATTCCTCGATGCGACCACAGCCTCACGCAATTGACCAAATCAAGATCAAGACGGCAGTCGTCGTGAGAAGTAAGAAGGGAGGCAGCTCTTTCGGTTTTCGTTCTGACGAATATCAATTGGGCTCGGCATGGACGGCGCGGGCCCGCGGGTTCAGCGGGAGACCGTGGATAATTGTGAGACGCTCGAGGCTCTGAATGATTTGAGAAACGCGACAATCTGCCAGCGCTGGGGCTCTGGGAGCTTGGACCAGTCGGGCATGCCGCGCCGGACTACTCCGTTGGTCAGAATCCAGAACAGCTTCCTTCAGCAGACTTGCCCCCTCTTTGTCCCTCCTGCCTTCATTCCATGGAACTCGGCGCAATGCTGTTCAAAATTCGAAATGTTCGAGAGGCCGTGGAGGATCCACCTTGACCCCGCCAGTTTAGTTGAACTAACATTCAGTTCTCAGCACTGCGCATCAACGCTATTCCATTCGCTGGTCACTTTTAGCGCTCACCAGTAGCACCGGCAAAGGAGTCACCCATGAGTGTCATCATGTGCGCGTTCCTTCGCGCATATTCAAGACGCTTTTTCATAGGCCCTTACCAAGCACTCGTTAGGTTTGCGTCCATGCTGACACCGCTCTTCATTTTGAGCGGCGCAGTCAGCGCCCAGGTCGCGC
>QHYJ01000389.1 GCA_003223255.1 Acidobacteriota bacterium
GAGGTACTTGAGCCTTGCCAACTCCACCTGAAGTTGCGCTTCTTTGGTGCGAGCATGCCGATGAAAAATCTCGAGGATGACGGCCGGCCGATCGTAAACCTCCACGCCGGTCGCTTCTCTAATGTTTCTGACTTGTGTGGGGGTTAGTTCGTGATCGAATACTACGCTTTCGGCTTTGCGGGGCGCTTTCACGAGCTCGCTCAGCTCTTCGAGTTTTCCCGGCCCGATGAGAGACGCGGCCGTAGGGGACTGCAGTTTCTGCGTGAGCGTTCCGACGATATCCCACCGCAGCGTTTCAATGAGTTGCCTCAGTTCCTGAAGCGACGCATCGTGCTCTTCGGCGGGCGTCTTCTGGAGCTGCACATCTATAAGGATGGTGGCCGGCCTAACTTCGGACTCTGAAGGATGGGGCATCGTCAAAGCATATCTCAATTAAGCCGGAATTTGCGATTTGGACCTCTGTCTCGCGCATCGTACGCTTTTCCGCGCGTTCTTGACGGCCAAGTCCCGAGAAACGGCATTCGCGGAGATGAGATGGAATGAGGACCATTCCTGGATTCCTAGGCAACCCCGCTGAAAGAAGGGCAACTCAGGAATCGAAATCTGAATTTGAGCAAAATGCCAACGACGGCAAGAGTCCTTGGCAAAGCAGAAATGCCTCGCCGATTGCTGCATAGAAAGCTCATGCTGAGCAACCCCTAGAATGAGACAGTGAGGCGGCATCGCTAGTGTCAGGCGTAGATTCATCGATCTTTCCCCACCAAAATGGAGCGGGCCTCTTAGGTTCTGCAGTTCACGGTTATAGTAAAGTGCTGTCGGCCGTTTCCCGTTGAACATGTCGGCTCCTAGCCCGTCTACTCTATGCTGAGGGTGTCGAGTGCTTGCTACAGAATCTGCCTACCACTTATGCTGGCAGCTTCGCGGCCTGCTTCATGCCATATACCTATACTGCGAAAATTGGGGCTTTGCACGCCGCTGAGCATTTAGGGATAATTTCGTCAAATGGCGAAGAACAATACAGCAGCGGCCAAGAAGCGGACCAAGAAAGAAGGCGAACTGGGAGCGCGCAATCTGGCTGAAGCGCGATGGATTAAGGGGAAAAAGAAAGACGCCATCCCAAAGTCCTAACCCCTTCCCAGCGCAATAAGCAGACGAGAATCCCGTTGCAAATTGCGCAAGATCGGCTCGCGATCATGCCCGAAAGTTCAGCTACGGCAGGTGTTGGTCCTTACTCAAGACCGAGCGACTGCTCCTTTGCCTTTCTCTGTCAGCGCGTAGAAGTCGCCACCGAACGCGTCCAGCATACCTGCGCGTACCAACTCATCAAAAACTACGCCCAAGTCCTGGCGGACGAAGTTCGTGGCTGCTGTAACGTCGAAAACGCCGATAGACGGGCGCGTTGCGTGAATAGAGCCGCTGGCCGGGCGAAGCCCGTGAGAATCCAAGCCCACGCGCCCAGCCAGTTCTCTGGGCGATTCGTATACGCTGAAGGTACGACGGGAAATGTAGTAATAGTATCCGACCAGCCCGTCAATCGTCTGCATTGAAAAGCCGCTGAGCGGCGTTGTTTCAGCCCACGGAAGCACATTAATCTTATTGGTGCACCTTCCCAACGCGAAATGAGCCAGCATGCTTCATGAATACCACGCGCGGTCTGAAAAAGTTCAGTACGAGCTACACAGAATTCGACCTGTCCCCTCGGCACAATTCTGATCGTGAGCCCTGCTGATTTCTGAAACAACACCTGCCCCGGGACCTTTTTAATCGTCATGCGCACCTCCAGATGGAATTAGGTTCGTTTCCCGACGTACCAGGGCGCACTCACCGCAAAGATGCGCTCATTGCCGCGCACGAGCAGCATCCATTCCAGAAGCCGGGCACGCTGATTGTGAAGGAAGTATTCATACCATTTGTCTTCCACGAGCTCGGGTATGACCACGATGATGCTGCGATCGGGATGCTTTTCCGAAAGATCGAGGATGAACTGAATGATGGGAATGATGATGAAGCGGTAGGGTGAAGGCAGGACACGGAGTTTTGGCGGCTCCTTGCCTGCAGTGCGGAAGGGTTGCTCAACGTAGCGCTCCCAGTCCTCCTGAAGCAATTCGGAGTGCTCGGTGGGCTCGACGTGTAGAGCGATCACTTCTGGTGAAAGCCGAGCGGCAAATTCAATTCCCTGGCGGGTGATGTTGCTCCAGTGGTCGATGGGAATGACGGCGATGGGAGGCTGGCTGAGACTTTCCGCGTGGACGGGAACCTTGCAGGTGGTGAGGATCTTTACGGAATGGTAGTGGCGGCGGACAGCGGTGAAGAAAACAATCGTCAACGGAATGAAAACCAGCGTAATCCAGGCGCCTTCAACGAATTTCGCAGCCAGCACGACAACGACGGTGATACCGGTGACGAGCGCCCCGAGCCCATTGACGAGTGCGCTCTTCAGCCAATGCCGACCGCGATTTTTCCGCCAGTGCATGACCATGCCGGACTGCGAGAGCGTGAAGGCCAGAAAGGCGCCGATAGCATAGAGCGGGATGAGCCGATCGGTGACACCGCCGAAAAGGATGAGAAGGCCGCCACAGAGTACCGCCAGGACGACGATGCCGTACGTATAGACGAGTCGCCGCCCGCGGTACCCGAAGGCGTGCGGGAGGTAGTTGTTTTGTGCGATGGCACGGCAGAGGCGCGGAAAATCGGCGAAGGCGGTGTTTGCAGAGAGCGAGAGAACGAAAAGAATTGAGGCGATAGTCAGGTAGTAGAAAACGCCTTTGCCGAAAACGGCGGCGATGAGCATGGAGAGAAGGCTCTGATAGCCAGGCTGGCCAGCATCAGTTGCAGCGATGCCGTAAGTCTTCACGAGATAGGAAATTCCCGCCAGCAGCACCGCCAGGAGAAAAATAGTCACGGTGAGAGTGCGCTGAGCGTTTTTCACGGCGGGCTCGCGGAAGGCCTGCACGCCGTTGCTGACAGCCTCCACGCCTGTCAATGCTGTGCAACCGCTCGCGAAAACCTTCAGCAGCAGCCAGTAGCTGACGGCTTCAGTCATGCGCGGCGGAGGCGGAAGGGGAGCTGCCGGCGTTGGATGCCCGCTGCTGAGGAGAACACGGAGAACGCCTGCGACGATGGTAATGAGAAGGGTGCCGACAAAGACATAGGTGGGAACCGAGAAGGCAAGGCCGGCATCGCGCACGCCGCGGAGATTGAGGATGGTAATGACCATAAGAACGCCGACGCAGAGAGAAACCGTGTGCGGCAGCAAGGACGGAACGGCCGAGACCAAGGCTCCGACTCCGGCGGAAATACCAACGGCGGCAGTGAGGATGTAATCGGCGAGTAGCGCGGCCGCGGCAAGCAGGCCGGCAGGTGCGCCAAGGTTGAAGCGCGCCACGGTATAGGAGCCGCCGCCGGAGGGATAGGCGGCGATGGTCTGGCGATAGGAGAAGTACACGATAACGAGCAGCGTAATGATGGCGGCACTGATGGGAATGATATACCGAACGCCGAGAAGGCCAATGGGAATCAGAAGGCTGAGGGCCGCTTCCGGGCCGTAAGCAACCGAGCTAAGCGCGTCGAGACCAAAGATAGGGACACCCTGCGTCGGACCGATCTGCTCGGCGCGTTCGTCAGTGGTTTTGACGGGCTCACCGACAACGAGGTCAAGTATGTTCATGAGCGATGGGGTTCATGGACTGTTCACGCCAGCAAAAAAACAAGATCTACGCACTGAGTGTGAGCTGCCCCTGACAAGGATACGGCGGGAGATCGCATTCGGCGGTTGTCCTATGATCGGAGAATTGTCTGAGCAGACCTCACGATAACATCGGTCGGATTTGCAATCAAAAATCGACTTGATATCAATTGAGTACAAGGCCGTATCGATGGTTGGCGGAACGATCCGCCGACCAAGGCCACCCGCGAGCTGCTCTCGACACGAATGGTCTCTGGATACGCGGTATTCGTGCGCAGCATCCAGTAGAGTCGTACGGTCAACTTTCTTGCCGCGGCCACTTTTGCAATTCCCTAGCCTTTCTTGTGGCAGCGATGCAAATATTCGTTGCGAAATCCCGAATCACACCCCCCAGCCGCCGATGCCCGCCCGAACTACTCCCGCGGAATCAGCCCCAAATAGCTCGCCACCTGCTTCCCGCGCTGAAAACGAGAAACATCTCCCATCGTCAGTACAAACGCCATTGCCGTGATTGGCCCCACGCCTGGCTGCGTCATCAACACGTGCGCTTTCGTTTTGCTCCATAGTTTTTTCTTCTTCGTCACACGCTGGTTCATGACCAAGTGCTGTAGCTCGTTCTTCACCTGCACGCGAATCCGCACCAAGCTTGTAACGATGAATGAGCAACTGTCCGCAGATCCTTCTGCTCGCTCGAGGGCATCGAAACCCGGCTGAAATCGTCCTTTCGGCCAGCAACTGCCGTAACGACCGTGCATCTCGCTTGCGCGCTGAGCGCTCGAATATGCAAGACTTGGCGCCGGGGACCAGCAACTAATCCTAGTGGCTCCGAGAATTTGCTGACTGAAGTGTGCGCGCTACTTTCGTGGAAGTACAGTCTGTTCTCGCTACAACAAGGCCCGAGCCGCAAAACCCGGCCGATTGGGTTCGGTGAAGGGTTCGGAAAAGAAGTTGTTTCTTGACGGGTAACGGCCCTACCTGTGCGCCTTAGCGCGGCGTTTTTTGTCGGCTGTCGCCGGAGCGGATAAAATGGCGTGGCATGTCATGAAAAAGTGTTCTATAGGTCTGTAACAATGAAGGCTTGCTCATCACGGGAGGCCGCAAAGAAGCTCGGAGTCAGCCTGATGACACTGCAGCGTTGCATCGCGGACGGGAGCTGGATGAAGGCTCCGAAGCTGCAGACAGTCGGCGGGGTGAAGGTCCGGCTCTGGAGTGATCGCGACATTAAGCGAGTGCGCAAACTGATGAAAAACTTACAGTAGGTAAACTAAGCGGGCCTGCCGTCTGCGCTAACACACAACAAGCCCTAACAACCAAAGGAATGTCTCCCATGCATCGGCACGATGGCGTTCAAAGTTTTCGAGCAGCTCTTCAGGCATCCGCTCACAGATAAGGGCCTCGAATCTTTCTCGAAAGATTTGGAGAACGCGCGGACGACGCTTGGCGAAATTGGCGAGCCAGCCTATTGTATCGGCGTTGGCAATGACTTGAGGTAAGCGATGATCGCTTTCGCATCGGCGTGGCCCATGTGATAGAGGACCACCAAGGAAGCACAACCCGGGTGAGATCTAGACTCAAATCTCTTTCTTCCGCGCTTCTTTTTCTAGCGTCTCCAACTCCCGGGCCAGATGTTCGGCCTGGTCCCGAAGACTGTGGAGGCGTTCAGCGAGCGCGGGTAAGCCTTGCCCAGCGGCCGCCGAAGCCGGAGCAGGGGCGGATGTAACCGCGGCGAGAGCAGGCGCGCCCGACGCGGGGCCGCCAGTTAGCTCGGCCAGGGCCTCCCCGAAGGTATCCCGATAAATCAGCCGGTTACCCATGGCCAGTACAACCTTTTTGAGCTGTGGCATACGGGCCTCGGTGGCCTGAATGTAAATGGACTCGACGTAGAGGAAGCCGCCACTCACCGGCAGAGCAATGATGCTTCCGCGCAGAACGTGCGAGCCCTGCTGGTTCCACAGGCTGAGATCCTTGGAGATGTTCTGGTCCTGATCGATGCGCGACTCAATCTGCATGGGGCCGTACATCAGTTGCTGTTTCGAGAGTTGGAAATAAATCAGGTTCCCCAATCGATCTCGCAGCGGGCAGCCATCGGTGGCCGTCTTTTACTGCCAAGCCTTTGTGAAATATACGCTTACTCGCACGATTCCTATAGCTATGAATACTGGGTCCGTGCCGGATTTGCGCTACTCTCGTTTCTGAAAGCCGCTCCTAGGGAATTTCATGCTTTGCAGATGAAACGTTTCGCTTGTGGCCAGCGTCTAAAGTAGGCAAGCCAGAATCTTACTGCGACCCACCTGTCTTAACCACGCATTTAGCCCCCAAACGCTTCGGGATTGCGCAACCTGTCACTGGCGAATTGATACGGTGTAGTGAAATGATCGGATCCGCAAAACGCACTGCAACTAAGAGCGCAAACGCCGGATGATTTCATTTCAGGTGTTTGCGGAGGTTAACCGGATACCGCAGCGAGCGCGAGTCTTTGACAAGTCAGGCGGCCACCGGTGTCTGATAGAGGGCTCGACAGTGTGGTTGCCACTGAAACGAGCGGAGATTGGCGACTGGTCTTGACACGGGCGTATCCGGCGTTCGCCCTTCCCGCGAGGTATGCGTGCGATGGTTGTTAAAGTAGGTCCTGAAATCGAGCAGCTTGTTTTCGAGATCTGCTGTCGTCCAAAACAACGTCAGACCTCTGAACGTATGATCCAGATACTCGCGTCGAACGGTGCCGATCAGCCTTTCCACAAATGGATGGGACAGGGGAACATAGGGGATGGACTTGATCTGTGTCACCTCCAGTATTCGCAGATTGGCTTGCCACTGGTCGAGCCGGTAAAGCGGATCGTTGTCGGAGCTA
>QHYJ01000390.1 GCA_003223255.1 Acidobacteriota bacterium
CCCAACCGTCAGTGATAGGTTTCAGACTATGGGCTCGGCGCCGACCATCACGATCTATGTCCCGGGTCCGCTTCGCACCTACTGCGCGGGCGCAACGGAACTCTCGATGTCTGCACACACGGTGCGCGCCGCACTTGAGGACCTCGAGCGGAGCCAGTCGGATTTGTATCGCAATGTCTGTGACGAAACGGGTGCGTTACGCCGGCACCTGAATGTGTTTGTGAACTCGGACAATGTGCGCGATCTCAACGGGGTCGACACGACTTTGGCGCCGGGGGACGTGGTCACAATCCTGCCGGCGGTTTCAGGCGGCTAAAGATGGCGGATCGAATCATTCTCACCATTGGCACCAAGAAGGGTGTGTTTGTCGCGGATGCCGCGAAGCCGAGGCGCAGCTTCGCTCTGCGCGGGCCGTTCGGCCCGGGCATCCCCGTATACGCGACGCTGATCGACACGCGCGGAACACCGCGCCTCTATGCTTCGAGCTGCAATCCGTTCTTCGGCATGAAAGTGCTGCGTTCGACGGACATGGGGAAAAGCTTCAGTGAGACGAAATCGGCGCCAGCGTTCCCCAAAGACGACGGCCGCGCGCTCGCCAACATCTGGTCACTTGAGGCCGGTGGTGACAAGAAGGACCTATGGTGCGGCGTGGAGCCGGCATCCTTGTTCAGGAGCCGCGACGGTGGCGATTCGTGGGACATGGTGCCGGGGATTAGCAACCACGATCACGCGCGCAAGTGGCAACCCGGCAATGGCGGGCTCTGCATGCACACGATCATTCGCGACGGGAATCGCGTGCACTTGGGCATCTCAACGGGCGGCCACTATTTGAGTGAGGACGGTGGCGAAACATTCAGGGCGTCCAATCAAGGCGTCGGCGCCGGCTTCGCGCCCGACCCTTATCCCGAGTTCGGTCAGTGCGTTCACAAGATCGCGCGGCACGAGAACGCGCCTGGCCGGCTCTACATGCAGAACCACGGCGGATGGGCTGATTGGACGGGGCCTGGCGGGCCCCGGCCGGACATTGGCGTACTACGCAGCGACGACTATGGCCACTCGTGGCGGTCGATCGCTAAGGGATTGCCGTCGGACTTCGGATTTCCTATCGTGGTCCACCCGCATGACGCCGATACGGTGTACGTCATGCCACTTGAGGGGCCGACACGCACCTGTCCCGGCGGCGCGCCAGCGGTGTGGCGCAGCGAAAATGGCGGCGAGTCATGGAGCCGGCTCGCACGTGGGTTGCCGAGGAAGCAAAGCTACTTCACCGTCCTGCGCGACGCGATGGACATCGATCGGCTCAAGTCACCTGCACTTTACTTCGGCACGACGACCGGTCAGCTGTGGATCGGGAGGGATGGTGGTGAGCAATGGGACTGCCTGTTCGATTCGCTGCCCCCGATCCACAACGTCAAGGTCGCGGTCGTGTGACGCTAGCGAAGACTTTCCCTGGTCACTAGGACGCGTAACGCGCTACGCGTTGAAGTAATGCACGCGGATAGTGGACGGATTGTCGGCAACCCTTACCTTACCGGATCATGGAAGGGTTGCCCGTGATCCAGGCGCAATCGTCAAGGTGATACGACGTTTCGGACGATCTTGATCTCCTCCACGCATTCCCATGAATGCACCGTTCCGAGCCGAGTCAAGCCAGGGGCGGAATCTTGCGAATCCCCACCGATTGTGCGATCTATCCTGCGATTCACGGCACAATCATTCGTAACGAAGGGCGATGAGCGGATCGACTTGCGTGGCTCGTCGAGCGGGGAGTAAACAGGCCGCGAGTCCCACGGTGAGAATGATGGCCGCGACCGTGCCGAACGTCCACGGATCGGTGGCCGAGACACCCCATATTTGGCTGGCAAGGAAACGAGTGAGGCCGTAACTTGCGACAAAGCCGATGACGACCCCCGAGGCGACCAAGCGCATGCCTTTCGTGAGGATCATCGTCAAAATCTTTGATTGCTGCGCGCCCAGCGCCATGCGAACTCCTATCTCATGCGTCTGCAGTGAAACGTTGTACGCCATCACGCTGAAAACGCCGATGATTGCAAGCAGCAGGCCGATCCCCGCAAACGTCCCGAGGGTCGTCAGGCCGAATTGCGGAGTCTGATACGACCGCTCGTAAAGATAACTTTCGAGCGACTTCGCTTCCTGCAACGCGATGTCCCGATCCACAGCTCGGATTTGCTCGCGAACGGCGGCCACCAGCGAGCTGGGAGGCACTGCCGTCCTTATCAGGATCGCACGATTGCCAAACCCTGTGGTCGTGTACGGAATGTATACTTGTGGGATCGGCGAGGTCTGAAGGCCCTGATTCAGCACATCCCCCACGACGCCGATGATTTCGAAGTACGTATCATGCGGCAGTTCGGGTACTTGGGCGAGCACGTTGAATTTGAACTTGTGTCGGATCGGCTCGTCCTGGAAGAAGTAGATGTGAGCGAATGTTTGGCTGACGACCGCCACCCGCCTCGCCGAATCGACGTCGTTCTTGGATAGCAGCCTGCCGCGCCGGAAGTCGCCACTCACACTCTTGCCGCTAGCCGTCAGCCGCGGGTACAAGTCACCTCGCACCGTGTGGAGCGCTGGTGTAAGACCGTTGAGGATTGTCGTCAGAACGGTGATACCTAGCGCGAACAACAGGACCGCGGTGTTCAACCCGACATCCGCTTCGTCCGGCAG
>QHYJ01000391.1 GCA_003223255.1 Acidobacteriota bacterium
AACGTTCGCCGCGTAACCGAATGCTCGTGCGACAAAGTACAGTCGTAAACTTTCTCGGCGAACGGCACTGTTGCTCGCGAGGGGAATATTCAACGAAGGGCTCGCAGTACCGTGCAACACCGCGCATTTCTTTGCCCCGCCGAGATTCTTTTTTTTCTCAAACTAAGTCCTGCCTGAGTGGAAGCGTTCACGAGACATTTCCGGACACAATTGTGACGAATTTGCCGGGTTCTCTTTCGCGGTGGATTCCATGTGGACGAGAACGCTGTTATTCAGGACCTAAACCTACATTCGCCTGTTCCCGCGAACAGGTTACCGCTTATGACCCGCGGTTCACCGTGATTTACCAAAGGGGCGTTCAATAACTCTAGCATGATGGAGAATGAAAATCGCGCCGGTTCGACTAGCCATAACACTTGCCGCCCTCATTACGTCTCTTGTTCCGCCTTTCATCGATAGGCGAGACTACGCGGCAGCAGTGAACACCTATGTCAAGAATCCAACACTGCAAAATGGAGTGGTGCTTGCGCGTGAGCATGCTAAGAACCGCCGACTGGTTTTATTTGCGCGTTTGGGAGTAGGAGGTGTCTTGTTCGTGGTTATGAATATCGCTTGGTGGTGCGCGTCTAAAGACCGTGAGATTGGAGCGCAAGAACCGAAATGAAAGATTCTCGGCTCATTGGCACGTGGAAGTCCGACGGGCGGAAAACTGCGAAGGAGATTGCGGCACGACGCGACATTCCCGCGAGTAAGAAAGTGAAGTTGCGACACTTCTTCGGAAAACTCGAACTCCGCTATACAGAGAGCCGCTGCTACTCGCGCTTAGGAGACTATGTGTCGGTGAATCGTACACCGTTGCTGCAAAGGATGCATGGAGCGCCGCACTTGTTGTGTTCAACCCCATTGCTGGAAAGCAGATTGTTCACATTCACTTTGAAGGCGACCGCTATTGGATTACTTTCGGCTCCGGGCGCATACGAGAGTTCTTCAGGCGCGTGTCCCAAAATCGACGAGAACTCCGAAAACAGATATAGCTCCCGATAAGTGGCGTTCTGGTTCACTTGACCGGCCATGGCCGCGACGGAATTCAAGTCTACGAGAACCGCGTTTATCGAGACCTTTCTGAACGGCAGACCATTTCGTATCCCGTTCTACGTTGGAAACTGAGAAATCGGGCCTTCGTTCATAGGCCCATTGTGTGCGGTATAACAAGGGACTATGGGTGATTCTGATTTTGTGTTCGTCGGATACCTCGTTCAGGAGCGCTACGTCCACAACTGGTGGAAGAGGGAGGGAAAGAGGCTAGCGTCGCTCGAAAATACCGTACATCCCTCTTTTGAAAAACCACAGTGGCAATCCGTAGGAGGCGTGTTGAACCTCACGGAATTTCTGCTAGCCCCGCCAGACATGTCAGAGTTCCCCGGTTGGTTGTTGTATGGCTATTCGGTGGAAAGAGAAGCCATCCCAAGACTGCACGTGGAGATACTCGACCCACAGAGGGGGAGAATTGTCGCGCCGCTCCGATATGAATACGCATTGCGTCTTGTTCGTGCCAACGATGGTCTCCAACGGCTCGGGTATGAAGTAATCGATGCTGAAATCGAGCGCTTGTCGATACTAAACAACTGCGGATATTCCATTGAAGAAATCGAGGCCAACGTTGGCCGCTTAAACGAGTTCAGTCTGTTGGAAACCGCTGAGGATGCTCGAACATTCCAGCGATACATCAAGACCGAAACAGCAGACCATCACGTAGATGATGCCCACTCAGATGGAGTTATTTTTGAAGTTTGGGGCAGCCCAAATCATTGGTGATTAGACAGCCCGACCGTCAACTCCCGATAAGTGGCTTCCCGTCCATTTGACCAGCAAGTCTTCGCAAAGGATTCCAGATGTACGCGTACGCTGTTTACCAGGACTCCTCCCAGATTGGCTAACGCAATATGAACAGGAACGCTCTCACGACACTTATAATAGTGGGCGATGACGGCGGTACTCCTGACGGCCATTGCTCTCCTTTGTGTGGGGCTCCTGATGTTCTGGGTAGAGCCGCTTGCTGTCCTGAGTGCGCTCGAGCGACTCACGCCCAACTTCACTTATCGAGTTCGAACCGAGCATCCCCTGGTTGCCCTTTCCTTCGATGATGGCCCACACCCTACCTTCACGCCCCAAGTCCTCGAGATTCTCCAGCGGCACGATGCCAAAGCAACCTTCTTCCTGATTGGCGAGCGGGCTCTCCGCTACCCGGAGATGGTTTCCCGGATCAAAGCTGCGGGACACGAGGTCGGCAATCACTACTTCATGAACGGTCCTACTTTGCACCATTCGGATGCCGCCTTTGTCGGTTACCTTGAACAGACCGAGAGAGCGATTGGTATCACAGCGGGACCGAAGCTCTTCCGTCCGCCCGGCGGGGTGGCGTGGCCCGGGCAACTCCGGCTTGCCCGAGCGCATGGGTACGAGTGCGTCCTTGGCTGCGCGTACCCTCACGACCCCATGCACCCTCCGGTGTGGTACATCCGATGGCTGATTGGAAAGAATCTCGTCCCCGGAGCCATCGTCATCCTTCACGAGGGTATCTCAGACCCGACCCGGACCATTCAGGCTCTGCCGCACATTCTTACCGCGGGGCACCAGAGGAGACTACGATTCGTCTCTATCGGTGCTCTAATGAGGGGAGCGACCGAACAAGTGGAAAGCACCTGAACCAGGAGACAGGCGACAACCGGAGCAGCAGCAAGTGACGAAGAACTGATTAAAAGATTCGTGCTCGACCACACTTCTTTTGCCGCAAGAGACCGCGACAAGACTTCAGTGGAAAACGTGGAATTCAATCGCGCGCGAACAAAAGCCTTGGTCTCTCTAGAAATCTACCTAAACCCAAAATCCGCGCGAGGATACGATCTCGTTTTGGCGAAAGAAGGCGGCGCGTGGAGAGTAGTTGGAATCTGGTTCGCCTGGGTCGCGTGAACGAAACAGAAATCAGGGCTAAATCCTAGTAAGTGGCGATCTCGGAGAAGTGACCAACCTCGCGGTTCAAAAACCGGACACCTCCCAGGCAGTATTTGCCGGCAATTCAAATTGACGAGTACGCTGTTTACCGGGACTTTAAGCCATAATCAGCAATATGTGCTCTCGCTTACGGCCGCTGAGCCAGTCCCCAATTCGATTCCGTGTCCCC
>QHYJ01000392.1 GCA_003223255.1 Acidobacteriota bacterium
AGTCCAATACGCATGATTCGTTGCCGACGGGGCAACAACCGGCTGCGCAGCCTCCGGCTTCGCAAGCTCCGGCGGGACAGCAGCCTGCGCAGTCAGCTCCTGCGAAATCTCAGTCTCGGCCGGCGCCAGCGTCACAGCAGGCTCCGGCAGCTTCACAACCTGCTCCCGCGCCGACGAAAAAGCCATAAGGTTGTCCGGGGTGTCTCTGGCACCGTTCAGGACAGTCAGGATACCATGTTGCATCTTTTTTCCAAGAACCCCGACGGAGAACCGACGGCTGCGAACGGAGAACTGCTTAGCGGTTGCGGGCTTCTCGTTCCACGGCTAGAATGGTTTACATCCCACTGTGCGGTAGTGGCGGAACTGGCAGACGCACCAGCTTGAGGGGCTGGCGGTAGCAATACCGTGGAGGTTCGAGTCCTCTCTACCGCACCATGATTTTTCCCACCACTTACAAGGCCAGGCAACGGACGATGGTCAAACTGCGTGCGATCTTCCTCTGCGTTCTGACTGCGCTGGCGGCTTCTGTTCGTTGCGCCGCTCAGAGTGCAGCGCCCGTGACGGCGCAGACCTCGTCCACGGAAAAGATCATCATCGACACGGACATTGGCGATGACATCGATGATGCCTTCGCGGTGGCCCTGGCCTTGCGCAGCCCGGAGCTGCAGATCCTCGGAATCACCACGACCTTCGGCGACACGGAAATGCGCGCCAAGCTTCTGGACCGCATGCTAGGTGAAGCAGGCCGTGGGGACATCCCCGTGGCCGCCGGCCCATCGACACCGCCCAAGACCACATTCACACAACTGCGCTACGCGCAAGGCGGACATTTTGCGAAGCCGTCGCATCCGGATGCGGTCAGGTTTCTGCTGGATAAGATTCGGAGCAACCCAGGGGAAATCACGCTGGTCGCCATCGGGCCGCTGGTGAATGTGGGGGCTGCCATCGACAAAGATCCTGTTACTTTCCGCAGGCTGAAGCGCGCGGTGATGATGGGCGGCTCGATCTACCGCGGTTACGGCGACATCGGCTCTGGCACGCCCCATGGCCCCGAGCCCGAATGGAACATCAAGAATGACATTCCTTCGGCGCAGAAACTGTTTGCTGCGGGCGTGCCGTTGTTCGTGATGCCACTCGATTCCACTCAATTGAAAATGGACGCTGCGAATCGCAACTTCCTCTTTCGCCAGGGCACGCCGATTACGGACGCGCTCACTTTGCTGTATCACGAGTGGGGCCAAGAAACGCCGACGCTGTTTGATCCCATGACCATCGCGTTCATTCTTAAACCGCAGCTTTGTCCAGCGGAGGCCATGCACATTCGCGTGGACCATCAAGGGTTTACTCGTCCTGACCCGGGGCCTCCCAACGCACCGCATTCACCGAACGCACAACTATGCTTGAACTCGAACCCCGAAGCCTTCTTCCAGTTCCTCATCGCGCGTCTCGCGAGCCCATAGCGTGTGTGGTTGCAAGTGACATTCTTACGGGCAAAAACTGAGTCCCAAGATTCCAGACAGGTTGTTTAATCTTTCGGAGGCTCCGCTTTTCCGTTTGGCATTACCTTCCAGACGCAAATCTGACCGTAGGTTCCGCGGTCGCGCCCGGCGTAATATTCGCCCGTCAAATGATGGTTGTCGTCGCTGCACATCCTTAGCATGGCGGTGCCAAAATGCATGTGCATCGACTTTCGCGCATTGGCCAGCGGCTGGCATTGATATTGGTAGACCAGTCCGGCTCCATTCAAGTCCGAAACTTGGATCACCGCCACACAACTTCTCGACATGGAGGTGCGGGTTGTGAGAAAGATGGAAATCTGCGTCCAGCTTTGGAAGATTTGCAGTATCACGTCGCACTGTTTGTCGAAATTGTCGAAAGAAGAGGCCAAGAAGCCATCCCAGCGCCCGGCCAAGTTCGGAATTTTGGATAGCCCCAGTTTGCGCACGTAGCTTGTCCGCCAGAGATGTTTGTCAAAGAGGGTGTAGAGCGCGCCATATAGGCTCAGGGTGGAAGGAGCTTCCATCCACCAGGGGAGCGACACATGCACCGCCGCCAGAAACTTGGACGAGCCCCAGGCCAGCACGATGGCCAGTGCTGCCAGGATGAGAGGGACAAATCTCCTCTCGTCGGAGTCTGTGGTGTAGCTGTGCATGATCCTTACCCGCTCGGCATGCGCGGCCTCGCAAAACGGTCATTCTGGCCAATCGCTGGTGCACTGCGGCTGGGAGACGGGTGAGAGTGAGATTCGTCTGGTAACTGGTTTCCTGAAGAGGGTACCCGCCCGAATTGCTTGACGATTTCACTTCTAAGTTATACCTCCCCTACCAAGCATGACTGCGCTATTTCCTGGATTAGACGGGAGATCTTTTGATTTGGTGGCCTGGGGTCGAACGGCAGAAAGGCACCAAAGTGACCCTAGTAACTCTTGTAATATTATGGCTGGGTCGCCAACAACGCTTCGGGTACTTGCACAGGGAGTTCGCTCCCAAACCAACAAAGGCGGCCGCCAGAACGGGGGCATTCAGCGCTGCGTGGCGGGCAATGCGGCGCCACACGAACTGCAAAAGCGCGCGCCAGCGGCACAAGGTTTTCCGCAAGCCGTGCAAAAAAAGCTTCCCTCGGCTGGAGGTTGTGGAGGAGGAGCAGCGACAGGTTGCGGCGGCCCTTGCCTTTCCGAGGAGAGCGCCCAGACCAAAGCGATGATCCAGCCGATGAACGTCCATCCCGCAAAGAGGTTCAACAGAAATATGGCCGTGAAGTCAGACCGGTGCCGCGCCAGAAACGCGGGCAGGAAGTAAAGAAACAGCGACACAAGCATGAAAATGGGATGGAAGTGAAAGAAGGGGACAAACCACAAAGAAAAGAACATCATAGAAGCACGCTCCTGGTAGGAATGTGTTTTATCACGGATTCAGGCAATTGGGACGCAAATGCTCTTGGAGCGCGCGCGTTGCCCCCCTAGGGCTTGCCGATGAACGCCCGCCATTCCTTCACCGTGCCTCTTGTGTTTTCCCATCCGATGTATTCTAGTTGTCTGCCCTGAACCTCAGCTTGGCTCCGTCGGGGCTGGGATTTTAGGCTTTCTCAAGACAAGCATGGTCACTTACGACAGTGGCGGAAATCACGCGGAAACACCGCGAGGCGGCTCTGTTTCGCGCTACCTCTTGAGCACGGATCACAAGACGATTGGGCTGCAATACCTGTGGCTGGCGCTCTTCAGCGTATTTGCGGGCATGGCCATGTCGCTGGTCATGCGCATTCATCTTGCTTGGCCCAGCGTACACCTCCCTTTCTTCTCCGCTCTCGGGGGCACGCCGGAGCGCTACGCCCTGCTGCCGCTGCTTCATGGGTCGCTGATGGTGTTTTTCGTTTTGACCGCGGCACCGCAGTTGGGATTCGGAAATTATTTTCTCCCGCTGCAAATCGGCGCGCGCGAAATGGCGTTTCCCACGCTCAATCTTTTTTCGTTTTGGGCTACGGTCGTTTCGTTCTTTGGGATAGCGAGCGCCTTTTTGATCGCTCCGCAAACAGGAATCGCTCTTTGGGTTGCCAGCGTGTCGCTTTTTTGCGGTGCGGCTCTCTGCAGCGCGATCAATTTCGCGGTGACCACCATTGATCTGCGCGCGCAGGGGATGACGCTACCGCGGCTGCCGCTGACAGTGTGGGCCTGGTTCATCAATGCAATCCTGGGGATGCTGATTTTCAGCATTCTGCTTGCCGCTTGCCTCTGTCTTCTTTCAGATCGCTTTTTCAGCACGCAGTTTTTCTCGGCGCTGGACCTTCTCGCCTCGCAACCCCCAAGCGTTGCACCCGACGCGTTGCTCGTGCTGTGGCAACGCTTGTTTTGGTTCTTCGCACAAGCGGAAGTTTACATCGCGATGCTCCCGTGTTTCGGCGTCGTGACGCACTTGATCGCCACGTTTTCGCGCAAGCCGGTCTGGAAAGAACGGCTTGTTGTACTTGCTCTTTGCGGCGTGGGCTTGGTTGGATTTTGCGTTTGGGGCCAGCACGTGTTTTCGAGCGGGCTGAACCCTCTTTCGCCGTTGGTGTTCTCTGTGCTGGCGTCCTCGCTGGGTTTGCCCGCGACCATACTGCTCGTAAGTTGGTTTGCCACGCTCTGGAAAGGGCGCATTCGGTTCCATACTTCTTTGCTCTTTGTGCTGGGCTTTGTTTCGCTTTTTGTCTCCGGCGGGCTCTCCGGAATTCTTCTAGCGCACACCGCTCTCACTGCCACTGCCGTCGCGGAAGACCTTGTGACGGGGCATTTCCACCTGGTGATGGGCGTAGCTGCGACATTTGCCATTCTCGGTGGGTTGTTTTTCTGGTTCCCGAAACTGTTTGGCCGCCGCCTCAATGAGCCCTTGGGCAAGCTGCATTTCTGGCTGACTTTTGCGGGGGTCTACTGCGTTTTTATGCCCATGCACTGGCTCGGGCTTTTGTCCCACGCGGGCAAGAACCCTCGCGCGAACCTGGCCGCCATCGCGGCGTGGATTGGTCCCGCGCGCTCGTTCATTACCGCGGGCATTGTCATCACGGTTTTTGCTCAGGGAATCTTCTTGTTCAATTTTCTCTGGAGCCTGTTTCGCGGCGAAGGAGTCAAAGAGTGCAACCCGTGGCGAGCCACGACACTCGAATGGAGTGTGGCTCTGTCGACCCCATCAGACGATCTTGGCGCGTGCGAGCCCATTGTTTATCGCGGGGCCTATGAATTCGGCGTGCCGGGCGCAGCCGAGGACTTCATTCCGCAGCACGTTGCTCCGGATCGCGTCGCGAAGGCAAACTAGTCTAAATTAAATTGGAAGGAGGCAGGAAGAATAGAATGGCAGGCGCAGCTGCACCTCCGGAAATTGAACTCATCATCAAGGATTCGCGAGGCGGCGGTGGAGGCGGGGGCCGACCGCCAGACGGTGGCGATGGCGGGGATGACGGCGATCGCGATAAGCGACGGCGCAAAGGCTCGCCTTCGCCGAGACGATTCTCCACGGGAATTGCCATCGGCATGGTCTCCATCCTGATGTTTTTCATGGCGCTGGCGAGCGCCTTCCTGGTTCTCCATCATGGCAGCAAGGTTTGGGTGGCGGTGCGGTTGCCGCGGATTCTCTGGGCCAATACGGCCGTCCTTCTGGGAAGCAGCTTCACTCTGGAGCGCGCGCGCTTGCGGCTTTCTCTTGGGGATGCTCCCGCCTTTCGCAAGCTGTGGCTGCTGACAACTGGGATGGGAGTTCTTTTTGTTGCCGGCCAGCTCGTCGCGTGGCGCCGATTGGTGGCGCAAGGCGTGTACATCGCGAGCAATCAGGCGAGCAGTTTCTTTTACATATTCACTGGCGCGCACGGCGTGCATTTGCTGGGGGGAGTGGCGGCGCTGCTGTTTGTAGCGCTGCACGATTTTGAAAAGTCGCAAATCTCCGTTTCTCTCGCCGCGGAAATCACTTCTTACTACTGGCACTTCATGGACGCGTTGTGGATTTTTCTGTTCGCGCTTCTGTATCTCGGCAAATAAATTCGAATTGTCGGATGCCTAGCACTTTACGAAGTCGGCGATAGCATCCACCACGCGCGCGATTTGATCCTTTCGCAATTCGGGATACATCGGCAGAGAGAGAATTTCCTGCGCCGCGCGTTCCGCGTGGGGAAAGTCGCCCAGCATGTGGCCCAGGTGCGCATACAAAGGCTGCAAATGCAAAGGATAGGGATAATAAACGGTGCTGCCGATTTTGCGCGTGGCTAAGTGTTGCTGGAGAACGTCGCGCCGCTCGCTTCGAATCGTGTACTGGTGGTAGACGTGTTCGCAATCTTGGGGCTCGTGCGGCGGCATCACTCCCGGGACTTGCTGCAGCAGGCGCGTGTACTCCGCGGCATGCGAACGCCGCGCCCGCCGCCAATCGCCAAGATGGCGAAGCTTGACACGCAGGATGGCCGCTTGAATTTCATCGAGGCGGCTGTTCCAGCCGGGCTCGCTGCTCAGGTACTTCGCGGTCTGGCCGTGATTGCGCAGCGTGCGGAGGCGCGCGGCGAGTCGCGCGGAATTCGTGACGAGCATTCCCGCGTCGCCATACGCGCCTAGATTTTTTGTGGGATAGAAGCTGATGCAACCCGCGTCGCCGAAGGAACCGACGCGGCGTCCTTTATACACAGCGCCAAAGGCTTGCGCACAGTCTTCGATGAGCGGCAATTGACGGGATTTCGCGAAAGCCAAGATGGGATCCATGTCGGCGGCGAGGCCGTAGAGATGCACGGCAATGATGGCGT
>QHYJ01000010.1 GCA_003223255.1 Acidobacteriota bacterium
CCTGCGCTGCCGCCTGAAAGATTCCTTGTTCAACATGACTGTCCTCGTCTTTGCGGCCGATGACGAAACGGACATATTCGCACTTTTCTAGCGGACCGTGACGTTCAAGGATGAAGCGTTCGTCTTCTGTCTCGACGAATGCGAGGCGTCCGGGAATGCAGGAGAGGACGGTACCCATGCCGCGTCCGACGACCTGCTTAAGAGCTTCGACGAGCGGGAGTTCTTGCTGGTCAAGCCTGGGGTCTTCGGACATAGCGAACACGATGTTGGGAGAATGCCGTTTCTGTAACTCGTGGGCGATGTTGTCGACAAAGAGTTTGTTGCTCGGAATGCGGAGGCGGTACTTAGGATCGAAGTCTGTGAAATGCGCGAGCTGGTCGGTGAACTTGTGGCGCAGGCGTGGCTTAGAGAGGATCTGCCGGTAACGGTCGCGTTTGCTGCGCTTCACGAACGCCGCGATGAGTGCATGCTCGTTGTGCACAATTGGAGTGTAGCGCAGGACCCTCGCATGGTCGGCAACGCGGAACCCTTCGCTCGCATCTACTTGTCGGCTATAAGTGGCCGTGATTCCCGTTCGAAACCAGTCAAAAAAATGCTGCAGTGCTTGTGCGCTGGAATCGCCTTCGGATTCGGCAGAGCCATAGGCGCCACCCATGAGGCTCATTTTTTGCCGCCTTTTGCCGCCGCGACCAATCGCTAAGTTGTTACAGGGAAACAAGATGACTGGAGCGGGCGATGGGAATCGAACCTATCGCCAATTTACTAAGTCCCGTTGAATCAGTTGGCCTTACACTCCTCGAAGACCGTATTGGGGTATAAAAAAAGGGGATTTTGCGCCCAAGTTGCGCCCAAATTTCCCCATCGCCCAAATGGTTTGGGCGATGTGAGCAAAGCCAAAAAGTCGCTTGGATTTGGGCGCAATTGGGCAGTCTCCACGCACGGTAAATTTGTTCTGGCGGATCGCGACAGAAATTTATAGCCTTGGTGAGTTCCAGTCATTACTTCACCATTCTGCGCGATGATTTTTGATTCCTGAGCCGATCAACAGCCTTGCACGGCGCAGAACGTCGCTGTGTGCCACAGAGTGTTACTACAAAGCTATCCTCAAAAGGCCAAGTGGTCATTCCCGAAGACGTTCGTAATGACCTCGGCCTCAGCGAGGGCGACCAATTTGTTGTTATCGGTCAAGGGGATGCCGTCATACTGAAGGTCATCACGCCGCCCAAACTTGAGGAATTCCAAAAGCTGTTGAGCCGAGCTCGTGCGGAAGCCAAAAGACTAGGAATCAAGAAAGCAGACGTGAAATCTGCAATCGCCAAGGTCAGGCGCCGCGCGAAGTGACGATCAAGGCTATCCTCGACACAAACGTCGTAATTTCAGGAATCTTCTGGAAAGGTCCACCCTTTAGGATTCTGGAAGCCTGGCAGGAACAGCGCTTTCGCCTTGTGATCTCGGTGCCGATCCTAGAGGAATATCGGCGCGTCTTGGCCGAAATGGTAGGAGAGCATTTCTCCCCTGTACCTCATTCGATCCTCGGGCTCATAGAGCTTCACTCGGAGATGGTCGAACCCGTCTCTTTCGCAAAAGCAGTTTGCAGCGATCCCGATGACGACAAATTCCTTGAAGCCGCAGTTGCTGCCAACGCCGACTACGTGGTCAGCGGCGATGCGGCTTTATTGCGCGTAAGAGGTCATCGAGGCATCGGGATCGTCAAGCCTGCGGAGTTTCTCAAATTGCTTTCCCGCTGAACGGCCTTTTTCCAAAGCACTCGCTATCGTGCGTCCTGCCGAAGGCGGCTCGCGCTTGAATGCCTATCGTCCTGGCCAATTCCAAGTGGGAATATCCATTTCCCTTAATCCAGAAATCGTGGTTTCGCCAAACGTCTTTTCGAGCGTTATGGAATGGCAGCCGGGCTGTTGGACGAGTGCCTCGATTAACCTGGATGCATGCGTGACAACTATAATCTGCGATTTTTTGGCCGCCTGCCCTATTAGGCGTGCGAGTGGTGCGAGTAGATCAGGGTGCAAGCTCGTCTCCGGCTCATTCAAAACCATCAATGCTGGAGGCCTGGGTGTTAGAAGGGCAGCAATCCAAAGGGCATATCGAAGCGTTCCGTCCGACAATTCTGCGGCGCTCAACGGTCTGAGCAGACCATGCTGCTCCATCGTTAACGCAAATCTTCCGTCGTCGCTCACCACTGAAAGAGCACTACCTGGAAAAGCGTCCGTCACCGCTGCGACGAGTGCGTCCCAGTCGCCAACTTCCCGGATTGTTTGAACCGCTGCTGCGAGATCTGCCCCGTCGTTGGCGAGGATAGGGGTTCGGGTACCAATCTGGGGCGAGCGCGCAGGTGCTTCTACATCGGTTCTCAAATGGTCGTAAAAGCGCCAAGCTCGAATGGATTCCCGTAAGAGGAGCATCTCCGGCGCGTGCCGGGGATCGGCTACCTGAGTCATCATGCTGTCGAAGGTGGAGAGGTTCTTCCTCACGAGGTTCCAGCTTCCCTGATCATCGCGAACGCGAATAAGCGGTCCTTGCCGGTCAACTAGGGTGGTAGAAGGACGGAGCACCGTCCCATGCCAGATGCACTCCCGTTTTATCTCGGGATCGAGACAGAACGCGGATGGACTGTCCTTTCCTTGTGGCGGTAAACCCAAGTCAATGAGATACCCGAACTCATCACCTGCAAAGCCAAGGCGGAGGTTAACGGGCTGCTTCCGAGAAGTACCCTGTACGGGAATCTCTCCCTGACGCATCCTGCGCGAAATAGATTCTGGCCCGGCCCAGAGCGTTGACTGCAATCCGCCCTCTCGTGCCAGCGATGGCACGACCCTACCTTGTGCCGTGTCAGCGAGAAGTCGCAGCGCGCGATAGAAGCTCGATTTTCCGCTTCCATTCGCCCCTGTAATCACGTTCAGCCCTTTGAGGGGAACGATTAATTTCCGCAAAGAGCGATAGTTGGAAATTGCTACGGCCGTGAGCATCGGTGAACATTATAGTTACAAGGCGTGGCACTTTACGTTACGGAGCGATCTTGTTCTACCTCCGCGGCTCCGAGCAGTTTGGCATTCAGCGAGCCACCTGTGAATAGCATCTCTTCCAGGGCGGCATCGAGGGCTTGCGGCTTAAGCGCAGCACTCCCGCCATTCTGGAGACAATACTGGGCAGACCTCCGCATCAGCTCCTTAATAAAAGCCGCGCTCGCGTTCTTAGTCTTTTTGACCACAAGCTCCACAGCTTCGTCAGTAAGTGCGAGTCCGCACGCGTAAAGTCCAACCAGTTGCCTGCGGCCTTGCTCATCTGGCAAAGGGAATTCAATCGCCTGGTCAATCCGGACAGGTCGCGAGGGCAATGCTGCCTCCAAATGCTCGGGGCGATTCGTGGTCAGGACGAATAGAACGGCTGCATCTTCACGGAGACCGTCCATTTCATTTAGAAGTTTGTTCAGCAGGCTTTCGTCGCACGGCCCATACATTTCTTCCCGCTTACGAGCAATCAAGTCGACATCCTCGATCACAATCATGGCTGGCTGAAGAAACCTCGCGAGTTGGAAGTAGTGGTCCAAATAGGCTACTTGTTCGGATGTAATGAGCAACGTCGTGTGGTCTGGAAGCTGACTGGCCAGGTAGTGAATGGTGTGAGTCTTGCCTGTGCCGGGCCGTCCGTAGAACAGCAATCCCTTTTTGATCGGAAGGACGAGTCTTTGTAATTGCTCCCGTTGCTCGATGAAGCCACGAATGTTTCGATCGAGAAGCCCCAAGGTTTTCTCTGGGAGAACAACATCCTCTCGACGGACGGTCCGAAGCTTGTGAACTCGCACATTGCCAGTATCGCCGCTATATCTGTGTGTCACCTCAAACGAAATGACCTTACCCTTGAAGGAAGCCGTTGATCTGACCAACTCCTCGACTTCTTTTAGTAGTCGGCGTGAGAGATTCGCCCCGACTTCTCCCGGCGGGACGGCAATTTCCAAATGCGCTCCACTTGTCTGTCCATAACGTTCTGCAGGGCTCAAAAGCAGCGCAAACGGCGTATTTTCCGCCCGCGACAGCCACAGTCCTTGGCGTAAACACCGCGCAGGCAAGGGATCTCCGATGTCGATTTCTTCGTACTGCATCGGAGCGATGATTGCTGGGTCGTGGACATTACCCATCAGATTCGCAAACGTCAACGTAGAGTGATCATACTGTCTATGGACGCCGAACTGTTGCGTGCCCGATCCCCCAGGCAATAACTTCTCAAGAGCAGTTTGCAAGTCCACCCGCGCGCTGGTTGGGAACATACGACTCGCGCTCACTAAGTTGTGGAGGCGGTATCCGCCAAAGTGTTTTCTTAGAGCAGTTTCCACAAGTTGCAAGCCAGTCTTTTTCTTTCTTTTCATGTGACCCTTATTTCGAAAATTGATGCCTGACAAAATTCAGTCGAGTAGGTGGATCAGTTCAATGATCCGTGATTCCGGCTCGAAAGTGGAATTCTTTTCCCATATAGATTACGCAATGACAAATGTCATTTGGATGGCTTGAAGCTCCTGGCCACCGATTACAAGCCCTTCGACCGCTTTAGCGGCTCGACGCGGTTTCCAACGGTTGCACGTCGCGTTCGACCTTGGCCGCGAGTTCGTCCTGAGCAACCTCCAGGTCGTAGCGGGTTTGGAGATTCATCCAGAAAACAGGTGCGTTCTTAAAGTAACGGGCCAGCCTCAGAGCGGTATCTGCGTTGATACCACGGCGCTCGCCCACGATGTCAGCGATCTGCGTGACCGGCACGCACAGGTCCAAAGCCAGCTTGTTCATGCCGAGGCCCAAAGGCTTCATGAATTCCTCGTGCAGAATCTCGCCAGTATCCACTGGCTTCAGTTTCTTCCCCATCTTCTCTCCTAGTGGTAGCCCACAATCGAGATCGGGACGTTTCTCCGATCAGGAAAGGCTCCAATATCAACGGGCGATTCCAACGATCTTTCAGCGATGTCAAGTCCGCCGAAATGTCCGGTTTTCTGCGTGGTCTCCGATCATAAAAACGGACAGCATTATGAGACACTTAGACTCATCGCATGTCCAGCGTGTGAGGCAAAAAGTCCGCTAATAGGTCCCTGGAGGATGGTTTAGACGGCCCGAGACTCTCACTTGACGACAAAACGCGCCGGCGGCAACGAGGCCCGCGCTTCGGGGTTGTAGTAATCGTAGAGAACGGATTCCGATGACTGTGCCGTCATTGCAAATCGAGGCTTGAACGTAAAGGAGAATGTCGTGCCTCCGGCTCGCGGCCAAAGGTAAAAGACCGCGCGATCCGGTTGAACTTCGTAGCTCTGCAGGTCCCAACCAGAACTGGAGACCGCAGAGTTGAGAGAAGCGCGGTCCACATCGGCACCCGGAGGCAAGCCCACCTCAGCCAACATCATTCCGTATCCGCGGAAACCGACGCGCTCGGCATGAACGGTGCATTGAATCAAATCACCGACGGAAGCCGCAGAGCGATCGAACTTGACCGAGTAACGCAAGGACTCTGCGTCGCCGCTCGGAACGGAGGAGCCGATAACGGTGGGGTCGGTCCAAGGCAAGTAATAGCTAGCGTTGACGTAAGCACTGGCGTGGGCTGACGTGCCGCTCCGAAGCTCAATAGTGTGCTTCCCTGGCGATAGGAATGGCGTGAGGTCGGCGCGTTGTGGCGTGAGCTGGCGGGCATCTGACGACGAGGAGAGAGCGGGGCCGGGCTTTCCATCGACGAAGATGCGCAGGGGCGCGCGCGACGCATCAGGCGAGCCAGCTTCCAATTGCCGAATCAGTGTTTGCAAGACATCGACCGTCGCCTGCGTCGAATACCAGACTCCGTATTGGTCCTTGTTCTTCAAGAGAAAGAGCGTGCCGCGGCTCAGAGCGCGGTCAAGTTCCGCTGAGGAAGGGCTCTGTTGCCTGGCGATGGCAAGTGCGTCAAGGACGAGAGCCGTGGTTTCAATCCTACCTGTGTAGCCCCAGCCGTAGAAGATTGTGTTGTGGTGCAGGTCCCAATAGCTGGTTTCGCCCTCGGTGCGCTCCAGCGATAGGAGAGTGCGGATTTCCTGCGAGGCATCATCGCGGGCGGCGAGCTTAGCGAGTGCGATGAGAGCGATGTCGTAAGGGTCGGAAGTGGCACGAAAGTGTTTGGAAAAATATGCGATGCCATTTCGTACGCCCTGGCGTTCCGCATCGATATCTTTTTCGTCAGGCTTGCGACGTTGCAGATCGCGGGCGAGTGCTTCGACTACGTAGGCGGTGAGGTATAGCCCGGAGCCTTCCAAGTATTTGCCGTTCGAGTCTTTTTCCATCCAACCGCCCTGCGGTGCGGTTTGCTGGAGCAACCAGCGACGGGCGGCTGTGACCACGTCGGAATCCACTTCAATGAATTCGGAAGCTTCCGTGAGGAAACGAAGTGCGTATGCAGAAACCGAGAGTTCGGGCTGGCCCTTGCCCCAGAGCGAGAATCCGCCACTCGGTTCACGGTAGCGGAGCAGCTTCGCGTAAGCCAGATTGAGATAGTGGCGCGCCCGTGCATCCAGCGAAGAAACCGGGAGCTGCCGAGACTTTTGAAGCTGTAGCCAGAGAAGGCTCGGGTAGGCGGAAGAGATCGTTTGCTCCGCGCAGCCGTAGGGCCGCTCCATGATGCCCTCGATGGCGTCGCTGACATGAGCAACCAGGTTTGGGTAAAGGACCAATTCGGCTTCCACTGAGCCAGGAAGAGCGCCTTCAGGGATTTCCACCGACAGTGAAGTGTCGCCGATGAAAATTGAGCTCGCTTGAACAAGCCGTTGCTGGCCGTCAGCGTGGATGCGGAGCTTCTTTTCGATGGCGTCGCTGTCATTTGCTGAGGAGCGGTTGAACGCAGTGAGACGCTGCTTGGCCTCTTTCATGGGACGTGCAGCGCGGAAGGAGAACGTTTCCTCAGCGTAATCTCCGGCGGCGACGTTGATGTGAGCTGTATGCTGGGAGAGAACTTCAGACCACGGCTCTGCGGCCCAGTCGAGAGAAACGTCTTGCGGCTTGTCGAGGTAATTGCGAACTGTGACGGGCAAATGGAGTTCGTCTCCTACGGTGAGAACTTTGGGCGGTTCGAGTTCGACGAAAAACGGCAGGAAGGCGCGTAGGTCCGCGGAAGCCGTGGCAACATGTCCATCCAGCGTGGATGCAATGACGGAGACCTTCCAGGTGGTGATGCTGTCGGCGAGAGGAACTTTTACGGTTGCATGACCAGCCCTCCCGGTAAGAATTTCCGGCTGCCACAGGAGCGTTTCCAGGAAATACTCGCGCAAGCGCGGCGTGGCAATGGGCATCTTGATTTGGCCGGAACCGGCGCCGGATTTCGTGGTTAACGTCAATCCGGGCGCAAGCGCTGCGACCTGAGATGCCGAGGTTTGGAGTCTGACATTTTCCGCTGCAACTTCGACCGTCTGCGTCACAGCTCCAACTCGGAGCGTGACTTGGACATCCGTCGCATTGCTGGAAAGCACTGGAATAGCAGTTAGAACATATGATTGAAACCCTGCGCTCTCCGCAAGAAGGCGATAGGTGCCAGGAGGAAGATTAGAGAGCAAGCAAACGCCCTGATCGTCCGCCGTCCCGTCATACGCGACACCGGTCGCCTCATTGGTAAGAGTGATTTTAGCGTTGGAAATGACTGCGCCAGATTGGTCCTGTATAAGAACACGCACGGCGCCGGAATTGCCGCTGTAAATGGGCTGCGGCTTTTGCGGGACCACAGTTTTGCCAGTAGTGCCGCCAGACTCCTCTAAGAACGGCGAGGCGAATTTAGCCAAAACAAAATCGTCGGCTGTATTGGCCGTGAGGTCTGGGCCATCGCTGACGATGCTGATCGCCTTCGCAGTCCGGGAAACCGGCGTCTGAGATGTGTTGAT
>QHYJ01000097.1 GCA_003223255.1 Acidobacteriota bacterium
ATGCTCTTGCGGCAAACTTTCCAAGCATCGCGCCGTTCATGAAGGGCGGCGTTGTAGAGCTCGCAAGCCTCGTGGAGCTGGTTCTCGAGAAACCGAACCTGGGCTTGGTTGGGGTACAGGCGGTATTTGTAGGCGGCGCGCATAAGCAGATGGGAGTATACAAAGAGCATAGGCCTAAGGCAAACAAAAAGCGAAGACGCACGAATATGCAAAAGAAGGCCGCATTCCCCTGTCACCTAAAGGCGACCGTCCCCTGCGGACGAATCTATGGATTCGACCGAGAGTACTTCAAGGACGTCTGCGGGCTGCGCACGGTCAAGTTGCTCAAGTTAGAAGGTACACATGGCTTGTGGAGAGTATTCACAAGCGCCAGCAAGATGGGACCCCGCGCGCGAGAAATCTGTGGGTCATGCCCTATTCCCCATACGCAAAAACGCCGGAGACTCAGGCATACCCTCCCGTTGCACGCCGCTCATAGGCAAGACTCTCGAGAATCTTTTCCGCGGACATGGTGTTATCGGCGGGGAGCGTGAGCTTCGGTTTGAGACGCTGGAAAATCTGATCTGCCATTCGAACGCGCACATCAAAATCCAGCTGCGAGCGCCGCATCAAGAACGAGTCGATCAGCGCACTCTCTTCAGGAGTCAGTTTGGCAGCTCCTAGAGGAGCAAGAACAGGCCCGGTTGGCGCCGGAGCCGTGTGCCACACAGTCTTCAGATCGCTAAACGAAGCTTCGCGCACAACCAAAGAGCCGGCAACCAAATCGCCGAGTCGCTTGTTCTCCTTCGTAAGAAGTGCGCTCGCAATGCCAATCGCATAAAAACCGGGAAGCCAGTCGACGATGCGCAGCAAATTCCTGGCGATGGATTCTGCTACGGTTAGCGGCCGCCCCGAATCTTTGATGACCCGAATACCTGCTTTTCTTTTGCCGGGAGTCTGGCCATTCCAAATGATCTCGAAGAATGCGAAATAACCGAAGTAGAGTAGAAAGAAAAAAATGACGAGCAGAGCGGCGCCCCAAACCGCTGACTTGGGAAGAGCCGCCGCTAAAGCCCCAAGGGCCATCGTGCCGCCAAGCCCAACGATGAAACCAATCAAAATCTGAATGAGCGTGTCCAAAGCAAGGGCCAGAAACCGGCTGCCGATTCCCGCAATGCCAAATTCGAGCAAGGTTTGCTCCGGCGTTTCGATGGTAAGCTTCTCGGTATAGGAACCAAGAGGACTCTGGTCCGGCAGGTTCGAGGACATGATATCCATCCGCTGGCTGGAAAAACGCAAACCTTATTGGGCGCGCCTGGAACAGCTCGTGCAGGTGTCGGGCCGCGGTGTCAGTGCCCTCCGCCACAGCGAATTGCAAGAGCTTGGCCTATTATATCGTCAAACCGCCTCGGACCTGGCGGCGGTGCGCGAAGATGCTTTCAGCAAGCAACTGGCAGTCTACTTAAATCAGCTTCTCGGGCGCAGCCATAACCTCATTTACCACGGTCACAAAACGAAAGTCAGCGGCATCGTGCGCTTTTACGGCCGGACCTATCCACGCGCTTTCCGCGAGACACTGCCACAAACGCTGATTGCCCTGGCTATCTTTGCCATAGCCGGACTTGCGTCCTGGATAGTAACGATTCGCGACCCGGGGTTCGCACACCGCGTGCTGGGTCCGGGCATGACGGAAGCCATCGAACGACACGAGATGTGGACGCGTTCCATCGTCACGATCAAACCGCTCGCTTCCTCGGGTATCATGACCAACAATCTTTCTGTAGCCTTCAGCACTTTCGCGCTCGGAATCACAGCGGGGCTCGGCACCATTTGGATGCTCGCCGTGAACGGCGTGCTCATCGGGGTGGTTGGCGCCGCCACCTGGAAGGCCGGTATGGCCTTGCAGCTCTGGAGTTTTGTTGCTCCGCATGGCGTGTTGGAGTTGCCGGCGATATTTATCTCGGGAGGAGCCGGACTGGAAATCGCTCGAGGCTTGCTGTTCCCTGGTTATCTACCGCGACGCCTATCTCTCGCTCAGGCCGGCGGGCGAGCAGCGCGCTTGTTGCTGGGAACTATTCCGATGCTCCTGGTTGCCGGTGTGATTGAAGGATTCTTTTCCCCGAGCTCGGTGCCAATTAAGATGAAATTCCTGCTGGCCGCAGCGTTATTTGCCGCGCTGCTTTCCTACCTGTTCTTCGTCAATCGGCATGAGCCAAAGCCTCCTAAAGCAGGTTCCGCTCTTTGATATCGAGATATTGATTCACCAAAGAAGAAGCCAGCAAGCCGGGAACCAGTTCGAACGCAAACACTCCGCGTTGGCGAAGCCCCCGCAAGAGCAGGTCGCGGCGGTGTGCAATCTCCAGCGCCGCCGCGTGCCGGTACATTTCCTCAGGTGTTTGCGGAGTGGCCTCCGCTAACGCCGTGAGATCCGGCTGGTTCATGGCGCTAAAAACAACCAGATGACGTTGGGTCATTTGCATCGCGTACTCAATCACTTCAGGTGTCGTAGGCGTTTCGGCGAAATCCGTAATCCAAACAACCAGACTCCGCCGGCTCTGTTCGGTTAGCAGGACCCGCGCTGCCCGCGAGTGATCGGCTTCCGAAGCTTCCGGGCGGACTTGCGCAAGGCAATCGACGACGGACCGCAAGTGAAGCGGCCCCCGGCTGGCACCCAGGTTGAATTGAATATTGCGTCCGTAGGCCAGCAGGCCCACGCGGTCGCCGCATTGCGCCGCAACTTGCGCGAGGGAAAGCGCGGCGTTGACGGCGTAATCAAGCTTGCAAATCCGCAAATCTCTTTGTTCCTGCTGTACTTCTGCACGCAATAAACGTCCGGCATCGAGCACAATCCAAATAGTCTGGCTGCGCTCCATTTCAAAAATGCGCGTGGTGAGCTGGTGGCGCCGCGCCGTCGCCGTCCAGCAAATATCGCGAATGTCGTCGCCCTGCTGATATTCGCGCAAACTCTCGAACTCCCGGCCCTGGCCGCGCTGGCGGCGCCGGCGCTTTTCCATTTCAATTTGCCGGCTGCGGATCAAATACAGTGCGTGCTGGCGAGCCTGCTCCAGATCGGGAAACACACGCACCGTTTGCGCAGTCTCGGCCACCGCCCATCGCTGCGCGAGCCCCAGCCAGCTTTGGTAGCGCAGGAATAGACGCCCCACGCGTTGGTCGCCCCGCTCGCCTGGAAGAATCCGGTAACTCGTGCGAGCCCTGTCTTTTGCCGGGACAAGCAACTCAAGCATAGGAGGAGCAAGCCGGAAAGACGCCGGCGTCTCATCGGTCAGAAAACACCGAATCGCGATGCCCGCGAAGTTGCCAATGACTAAAGCCACTTCGCACGGCCTTGCCAGCGCTGGCGCTCTTTCCCACGATCGGCGTGCTTCAATTTCTGTAGGCTTGGGCAAGCCCAGCAGGTCCGACAAGAAGGCCAGCACCGTGACAAAATCCCAAAGAAACATCGCGCCAATCAGCCGCGGCGACCACCATGCGGGCACCAGCCATAGCAATCCCAACAGCAGCATCACGAAAAAGCGCGGTCCGAACCCAAACGGCAGCCGGCCTAGCGCCCTCGCCCGGGCTCCCACCTCCTCTGGAATTAATGGCTGTGTCCGATTCATTCGCCGCTCCTCATTCCGTCACTTCGGCACTTCCACAGCCGCGATGACCTGACCGATCACCTGGTCGGAGGTGAGGCCTTCGAGGTCGGCTTCCGGCTTAAGCAAGATGCGGTGGCGCAAAACGGGAAGAGCGGCAGCTTTCACATCATCCGGCAGCAAGTAATCGCGACCTTCCATTCCCGCCAGTGCGCGCGCCACAAAGAAAAGACCGACGGCCGCACGCGGGCTGGCGCCCAGCGAAATGGATGGCCAATCACGCGTGCGACGCACGAGCGAAACCACATAGGAATGAAGCGCAGGCTCGACGCGCACGCTTTCAACTTCGCGACGCGCCTCAGGAAGCAACGCCGAGTCAAGCGGTGTTAGCATAATCTCCTCGAAACGCCGCGGATCGTACCCCTTTTCATACTGCGAAAGAATGAGCATCTCTTCCTGCGAGGACGGATAGGTCACGCGAATCTTCAGAAGGAAGCGGTCAAGCTGTGCTTCCGGAAGCGGGTAAGTGCCCTCAAATTCAATCGGGTTTTGCGTCGCCAGCACGGTGAAATTCCCGGAAAGCGGATAACGGACACCATCGATCGTCACCTGATGTTCTTCCATTGCCTCGAGAAGCGCGGCCTGCGTCCGCGGCGAAGTCCGGTTGATTTCGTCGACGAGCAAGAGGTCGGTGAACACGGGCCCGCGATGCAGCGAGAAGGTGCTGGTGCTTAGATTGAACACGTTCGTTCCGGTCACGTCTGCAGGCATCAGGTCTGCAGTGCATTGCACGCGCTGGAAGCCCAGAGCACAGATGCGTGCCAGCGATTTGACCGCTAGCGTCTTAGCGAGACCCGGAACACCTTCGATGACCGCGTGACCGCCGCAAATCAACACCAAAAGCAATTGATCAATAAATTCGCGCTGGCCGATGATGATTTTGGAGAGTTCCGCACGAACGTGCGACGCAAGTTGCGAGAGATGTTGCACGGTTAGCTCTTCTCCTTCCGAATCGATGGACGCGCGGTCAACTTTGTCGCATGCTGTTCCAGCTTTTGCACTAAATCCAAGGCTTCACGGCGCGGTAGCTTCTCGACGCGGCTTGCCTCTGCAGCTCGCTGCAGCAACTGCGCAATACCCGCTTCCTTCCAACCAAGACGCTCCTCCGCAGCCTGTCCAACCTCTTGGCCCGGCGTCGACGAAGGCAAACCGAGTTGCCGCGTCAACAGCGAACGAAACCGCTGGTAAGAAATGGCCACTGCGGACGACGCAGCGCCTGCTCTTTCGTACAAACCGCCTAGCGTTTCCACATACTCCAGTGGCGACAATCGCGAAACTTCTGCAGGAACGTAAATCGGCCCGCTCCGCCGGCTGAACGTGAAAAGCAGCGCAAGGGCAATCACTCCGAGCTGCAGCAAGCCCCACACGAGCGAAGTCTTGGCTACGTAGCTCCAAAGCGAACTGCGTTGCCCGTGAAAGTATTCGTCCCAGTAAATTTCGTAAGCCCTTTCGGGGGACCGGTTCTTTAGAGCGTTCAGAAAAAACGCGAGATTGTCGTCCTTCGTGATTCCCGCATTCGTCAATGGTGTCGCGCCGGCCCACCAAAGAATCTCCCCATCGCCCACCCTCCAGCTCACTACCCCTGCCCTGTCTATATCGCCGTATAAGGCTAGTTGGGAGGAGCTGAACTTGCCCCAATACGCTTGCGGCTGAATGGTTACGTGCTGCGCCCCTTTTGCCAGGCGGTTTGGCATGCTGGGGCTGAAAGTTTCCCAGGCTGGATCCGGCGGATTATTCGAAACACTCGCGTCCGGGAAAAATGCTCGAATCATTGCCCCCGTGAAGAGCAAATGCCCACCGCGTTTTACAAAACTCGCCAGCGCTTTTTTCTCTTTTTCACTGGGCGGTTGAAAAGGCTCGGCGAGAATAAGCAAAGCGTTTGGCGGGTTGGCGTCCAGCTCCGTCGGAGAACTTTCCCAGCGCCTCACCAAATAGTGGAGCTCCGACAGCAGCAGGTATGCCGCCTTCGCCCCACCCGATTGCGCCGAGTAAGTCGAGGGGACCGGGGAATTGAACTGCTCGCCGGGAGGGGCCAGGATTACGCTCGCCGCTAGCATCAAGAGCAGCAGGCTGCCGCCAACTAGCAGAATCTTGCGGTCAGAGGCAGCTATTCCAGCGAGCATCCCAGCGCCTCCAAGTGGCGAAGCGATTCGTGAAAATCCTCGGCCCTTGCGCCACGATTGGCGTACCAGGCTCGTTCCAGTCCACTGGTCAAAGCCGCAAGCGGCTCGCGAGGAGCAGGCGCTGGCCCAAGTTCACCGGGTGCGGACTCAACGACGAGCCGCAAGTATTCGCGCGGAGTTTTCGTGCGGTCTTTGGGAACAACACCATCGTCCTCGAGGCGCGCGATTCCCGCCCAGTACGCCGAGTGCACGGCCTCGCGAAAGTTGCCTTGTTTCGCGGCTTCACGCGCTGCGCGAATCCATTCCTGCCAGGTTCGCACTGCAGTCACATCCACGCTCGGGGGCAAAGCGTTCACGCGTTCCCTGCTGGCAAAAAAACGAAACACCAGCAGCGCAACGATTCCCACTGCGACGACAACAAGGAACCAGGAGAGAATCTCCCCTCCAAGGGGGTACCGCGAAATACCGCCGAACAGTCTCAGCAGCATTCGCTCGACCCACAGTGCCAGGCGCTGCCGGAAAAGGTCCCACGCGCTGGGTGGCCTCACCGCTCCGAACTCCGGGCGTGCCAAGATATGAGCGAGTTCGTCGCGTGCTTGCGTGGAATGCGTAGCGTTCTGCGCAGGCCATTCGACCTCTTCCTCCAAGTGATTGACCCAGGTCCGCGCGTTCTCGCTTGAAAGCGACGTTAGTTGATTCCGCAGCGTCTCCGAAGAAATGGAGAACCATCCTTCGGGAGTGGCTACCATCCAGCGCTTCGGGAGCGAGTCCCGCAGAGCCGCCATTTCATTCGTGGAAGGTTTCTTTTTCAGAATCTCCGAAATCCGGTGCAGTTCTGCCGCAAACGAGGTCTGATCGTATGAGGAGCCGGCCGGAATGCCTGTCTCCGAGGCAAATGGCCGTCCTTCCCCAAGCGCAATCAGACTCCCGGCCAGGACCACAAGCAGAAGCAAAGACAAAAAGGGACGATGCATGCGCACCTGCGCGAAGTAGCAAAAGATATTTTGCTTCGTCGGGCGGTTTCAGGAAAGCGTTCTTGCCACGCCCGGCGCTCCCGGGGCAATCGGCCCAGTCGGATTCATCATGAATTGCAAGTCAAACGCTTCCTTGCGCACCCTTAGATCGTAGTAGAAGACAGCCGTTGCAATCGTGAGGATCGGGCCGACCAGAACGCTCCCAATAAACTCTCCCACGTGGCTTAATGCAAACCACAAGCGAACGGCTCCTGGATTCTTGGACGAGAGCGCCATTGCAACGCCAAAGGGAAAGGTAAACAAAAATGCTGCAGCATAAACGAGCACGAAATAAAGCAGATAGATTACGAAAGCCCGACCGGCATAGTCCTTTGTGAGGCTGAAGCTTCGCTCGAGGGACGCTCGTGGCCCAAGATCCTCCAGTAATGCAGCAGGCACGCAGGTAAGCAACCGGCAAGCGACGTAAAACCCAGGAATGATCAGCAAAATGAACGCGCCCATGACCGCCAGGCCGTTAAGCAGGATGACGCCGAACAAACTCCCGAGTTGACCGCGCATTCGGCCCAGGGACGCGCCAATCGTGGTCGTCCTCCCAAGATATAGTTCCGAAACCGCAAACACCGTTCCACCCTGGGCAAACAAATAGGCCACCAGGTAAACAATCAGACCCACAATCACGCCAACAATCCCGAACGCCACCAAGCCGCTGGAGGATCCCGCTTGAAGTTGTTCGACTGGCGCGTTCGTGCGAACCGCCCGGGGGGTCATGAACAATGTCTGCGCCAACCGCAAAGCGAGGACCAGCAATTGCGGAATTGCCGTGATGCCCGCAAACAACAAGAAATTCTTGCGATACAAGGAGAACGTACGGTCGAGGATTTCACCGAGCGAAAGGGGACGTAAGTCGAGGTCCGCCATAAAACCTCCTAATAGAGGTCTCAACCTTCCGAATCGCTCGACTGTATCAAATGCGCGCTCAAAAGGCATCCTCCATCACCGCAGTTGTGACTCACGCAACAAGCCCCACCCCGAGAGAATCGTTGCGCACAAAGGCCTGACATCGCCTATGTTAAACTGGTTTTAAGACATCATATAGTAATAATTCATGGTAATGTCCCCTGACTCTTATTTCGTTTGTACTTCCTCTATGGAGGACTCGCTTGGGACTAAACCCCAAATTGCAGTGTGACGCGGAAAAAGGAGAACCCTATGCTCAAGCCCTTGAAGTGCAAGACGTTCAAAATGGGCACGACGTGCTGCTGTCCACCCTCAAGCAAGTGCGTGCTCTTCATGCAACCCTGAGCGTCTTGATGACCGATGTCGCCGCGATACGACGAAACCCTGCTGCACGCGCCAGGGGATCTCGTGCATTACAAGAACAATCTGCGCTCGGCAATCAAAACCGCCAAGCCAATCGTCGAACAGGCCATGGAGTCCTACCATGAAATGATCCGCCAGATCGAAGAGTCCGAGTTGTGGCGTAATTGATTCGTATCGCAACGCCTCTCGCGCTATAAGCGCAGCCAGCGCGCCTATAAAAGGCCTTTTGTTTACTGGAGTTTTTCACGCTTCTTGGACTTGCTTATCTTTCCCACGGTGAACAGAAGGAGGTTCCTGTCTTCTTCACTCATACGGGCCAGACATTGTTGCAGCTTTCTCAAATACCTGGCTGCTTTCCCATAAGAACCCCACAACTTCTGCCCTGCTGTTCCGCCAGGTAGCTGCGGCTTGGGCGGCTCCTCGCCCTCATACAAGAGTTCATACATCGGGACTTCCAACGCGCGCGCGAGCTTCTCCAGCGTCTCCACCGCAGGCACGGTGTGCCCGTTCTCCACGCGAGAGATGTAGCAGCGCAACAGCCCAGATCGCTTTTCAATATCCCCTTGTGATAATTCCTTCTGCTCACGCACGGTGCGGAGCCGTTCGCCTAAGATCATGGATATCCCTCAATTCCGGCCATGGGTGGGCCGCAGATAGAATTCGTCCGGCTTTTTCCCTAAACTCTAACTCAACTGAGGGGTAAACGTCGAGGAGGAAAATCGTGCGCAGCTGGATGGACCAACTCGCGAACCCGAAAGCATGACTTGCGCCTTAACTGGCTTATTCGCAGTGGCGTTCGCTGCGAGAAACGCGTAACCGACGTGACTGCGTGTCGAACTTTTGTTAGGTCCACTTTAGTTCTGCTGACTTTAGCGGCGCCTGGTTGCTTGCGAGGCCACTCCGCGCACACTTCGACGGCAGCGGAAGTCGACGCAATCTTCTCCGGCGTAACTTCTCCTGACGCGCCGGGTCTCGCGGTACTGGTGCGCCAAAACGGCAAGAACGTCTTCGAGCGTGGTTACGGCTTGAGGGATCTGCGCACGAAAGCCAAAATCGATGGGCACACCAATTTTCGCTTGGCTTCCTTTACCAAGCAGTTCACCGCGATGGCCATCATGCTTCTGGTGCACGAGGGGAAACTCCGCTATGAGGAAACGCTTACGGAAATCCTTCCCAAGT
>QHYJ01000395.1 GCA_003223255.1 Acidobacteriota bacterium
TAGCGGTCCATTTCCAGTTCGCTGAATTCGGACCAGAACGAAGTCTCGCCGACCGCCGCGCTGGAGAGAAACTTCGGCGCGGATTCCGGGTTCCACGGCGTTGCATTTCGGTTCGGGCTGATGCGGTTGAATTCGTACTTCTCCTGGAACTCCGCCACTTTGCCTTGCAACCGCTCCTTTGAAAAACTCAGTGTATCGACAAGCTTCTCCAACTCTCCGACGCGGCCGACCATGCGCGTGCGGTTGATGACCAATTCACCCACGGTGTTCATCATTCGGTCGAGCCGGGCGAGCGCGATGCGCACGGACTTTGCCGCGGAGGCAGCGGCGATCTGCTTAACCAACTTCTTCGCCGGCGCCATGGCCTGCGACGCGGCCATCTTCTCCGCTGGCTCGCCGGGCTGTTGCGTCGCTTCGACAGCCGCGGGCTGGGCTTCCCCTTCTTCCGGCTCGAGCGGGGCAAATTCTGCAATGCGCCCGAGCAAAGAATCGACTCCCGTGCGCATTTCGGTTTCGTCGGCCCATTGACGGTGAAGCGTTTTCTTCAGAAGGTCCACCGACTCGAGGCACAGATCCACAACCGCAGGCGAAGGCTCAATTTCGCCTTCGCGCAGCCGGCCAATCAAATCTTCGACGCGGTGCGCGATGCCGCCGAGCCGTTTCAACCCGACTTGCGCAGCAGAACCTTTTATGGTGTGAATCGCGCGGAACAGCTTGTTAATTTCTTCCGGATTGTTGTTTCCTTCCAGCGAAATGAGGCAATCGCTGACCACTTGCAAGTGCTCTTCCGCTTCCGGTTGGAAAAACTCCAAAATTTCGTCTGGCACTTCGTCGTCGGCCGGGAGCGCGTCGAAGTAGGACCCGGTTGGAGCGGCGGGCGCTGGTTCCCCGGTTTCTTCCTCGGCAAGCGGCGAAGGAGCTTCGGGCTGCGCCAGATTCAGCGGTGGCGGCTCGGTCGGAAACGCGAAGCGATAGCGTTCCTTGAAGGCGGCGATGTCCTCGACATTTTCGTGGCCCGTGTCGCTGATTTCCAATAAATCCGTTTCGAGGAGCGAAATTCCGTCGGAAAGAAACTCAGTCAGCGGCCCATGTAGATCCTCGCCTAAAGGCGCGTTGAGCGCGTATTGAAATACGTGCGCAAGTTTTCCTGCGATTTCCGAGAAGCGCGGAAATCCATAGCTTGCCGAAGTGCCGCCCAGGGTGTGGGCCGCGATATACAGACGTTCGAGGTCCTCATGTTTCGGCTCGACGTCCTGCAACACACTGACGTATTCCCGGAGATATTGCAGATGCTCCGCGGCTTCCTGGAGGAAGACTTCGACGGCTTCGCGGTCCGGCGTGCTCACGCGCGTCCCTCCGTGGCTAGCAGTTCAGGCTTCAGCAATTCGTCCGCGGTCGGCTTGCGGTACAAAATGCAATCGTTCAACACGATGGCCTGAAACTTCACCGGCATTTTCGAAATCGACTCGGAATGTCCGAGAAAGAGATATCCGCCCGGCTCCAGCGTTTCATAAAAACGCTGCACTACCGCACGGCGGCGCTCCTCGGAGAAATAGATCAGCACGTTCATGCAGAAGATCGCGTCCATGCGTCCGAGATAAACAGGAGAAGCGAGATTCATCTGCGCGAACGAAACCATTTTCCGCAGTCTCGGCCTGACCTGCCGTCCACCTTCCACGGCAGAAAAATGAGTGCCGAGCTGCTTTTCGCTCAGGCTGGCAATGCTGCGGCCCGAGTACACGCCACTCTCGGCGTGCTTCAACGCTTGCCGGCCGATATCGGTGGCCAGGATTTCCACGTTCCACGAGTCCGCGAAGGAAAGCGAATCCGCAATGGTAATGGCGATCGAATAGGGCTCCTCGCCCGTCGAACAGCCTGCGCTCCAGATGCGCAGCGTCCGCGGGTTCTTCCAAAATTTCTTTACGTGCAATTCCGGTAAAACCCGCTTTTCAAAAGCTTCGTAGACGCCGGGATAGCGGAAAAAACTGGTCTCCTGCGTGAGCAATCTTTCCAGAAGGGCCTCGTACTCCACGTTGGACTTGCGCATGCCGCGCAGCAAGTCGGTGCCGCGGGTGAGCCCTTTGGCGCGTAGGTGCTCCTTCACGCGAGTGGAGAAGAACCGCTCGCGCGATTCATCGAAGTAAATTCCTGTCCGCTCTTCGATTAGCATGCGGATCTCGCTCAATTCATGTTCGCTCAGCCCGTGGCCTGGTCCCTGGCGGTCGCTCATCGTTCTCCCGTCTTCTCTTAGGCTGCGCTCCTACCTGCTCCTTAAAGGCAGCAAATGGGCTGACGACTAACGACTCGCTCCCGCTGGGACAGGCCTATCGGATTGTTCCTGAGACGCTGCTCCTACCTTCATTCCGGCTCGGAACTGGGCCAGTGCTTCGTTCAATTGATCCGAAAGTTTGACGAGCTGGCTCACGGTTGCCACAGTTCCGCGCGTCCCCTGTGAAGTCTGCCGAGTGATGTTGGAAATAATCTGCATCGCGTGTGCCACGCCTTCCGTCCCGCGCACCTGTTGCTTGGAAGCCAGCGAAATTTCCTGGACGAGTTCTGCCGACTGGCGCACGACGTTGGAAATAGCGTCCAGCGCGCGGCCCGCCTGATCCGCCAGCGCCGCTCCGCCTTCCACTTCCTTGGTGCCTTCTTCCATGACCACCACGGCCTCGTTCGTTTCCGCCTGAATCGCCTTGATGAGGGCGGCGATGTCTTTTGTGGCGCTGCGGCTGTGTTCCGCCAGCTTGCGGACTTCATCGGCAACGACCGCGAATCCGCGCCCGGCCTCGCCCGCGCGGGCCGCTTCGATGGCGGCGTTCAACGCCAGCAAGTTGGTTTGCTCGGTGATGTCGTTAATCACGTTGATGATTTCTGAGATTTCCAAGGAGCGGTCGCCCAGCGACTTGATTTTCTTTGCAGTGGCTTGCACGGAGGCGCGAATGCGCTGCATGCCTCCCAGCGTGTCGCGCACCGCACGGTTGCCTTGTTCGGCGGCGTCGAGGGCGCGGCGCGCCGCTTCGGCGCTGGCTTCCGCGTTGTTGGACACCTGCTTCATCGAGACCGTCAACTCTTCGACGGCGCTCGAAGTGTTGGTGATTTCCTGGTCCTGTTGCGTGGCGCCGGCTTGCATTTCGTCGGCGGCCACAAGAATGTTGTTCGAGCAGGCGGTGACTTCCATAGCCGCCTTGCGCACGCGCTCGAGCACTTTGGTGAAGTTGTCGAGCATGTAGTTGATGG
>QHYJ01000098.1:0-8534 GCA_003223255.1 Acidobacteriota bacterium
AGTCTTCGACGGTCTGATAGGTTGCGTGATGAATGTGGTGCTTCTGTTGGAAAATTGTCCCCGGGCGATGTTGCAGGGCGCGATGATACCAGTATTCGAACCACAGGCACCAGCTGAGTGCCCCGACAAATACAATCGGATTGTGGCTCGAACCGGGGAGAGCAATCAAGGCAGGCACAGCAAATAAAAGTGCGACGATAGCGTTGCGAAGGTTCATGGATGCTCCGCGTTCATGTAGATGGGGCGACCCGCGCTTTGAGCCGCGTGACCGATCGGTCCTACAGAAGTTGTCATGCAGAAGTTTGCTAGGAGTTGGTAGCTCCGAGCGATAGTACGGAAGTAACTTTGGAAACAGTCTGGGTAATCAACGAAATGAGCCTGTGTTTTTCTTGGTTTAGAGTTTTGGTGTACAGAGCACCCCGTAGCTCAATAGAGCCCGACGTACTCCTAACGCGTAGGTTGTCGGTTTAATTCCGACCGTGACTGCTTGAATCAACTCCTGAGCCGACGCACTTTCTTGCAGCTGTCAGAGCGAGCTTCCAGTACTTGCTCCCAGAAAGGGTACAGCATCTTTGTGTTGTTCTAAAATCCGAAGACCTTCATCGAGCATCACCTCGGCCCATTTGCGCCACCTGCGCTTCTTCGTCTTGACCTCGCCCCGCGCTTCGGCAAGACACCGCGCCGCCTTGTAGAACGCCAGATGCACGGCAACCTGCGAATGGCCGCCCGAGGCGAGGTAAGTCGTCAAAAACACTTCGGCGGGGCCATCCAGGGCGCGTATAGAGCCTAGCCGTTTTAGCCCCAGCTGCCCAAGTCTAACCAGAAATGTTGCGACGTCGCGCGTGGGGTCCTCGATGCGACAAGCGTCCCAATCAACTGTGACTGTTCGTCCTTCCGTGAGAATGACCTGACCCGGACTGAAATCACCATGGGTGCAACACCGGGGAATGGTACCGAGGGATGACGCCCTAACCCTCAACCGTTCGAGTAGCTGTTGCGACTGGGTAGCCAGACGCCCCGCTTGTTTTGCGATAAACTCGCGCCTACGTTCACAAGCGCTGAGGATTCTGCCGACGTCTGAGACCCGGCCCACGCGGGGAGCCACAGCATGGAACCGCGCCAGCCATCGCGCGCACCGCTCAGCCGTCCGTTCGCGCTGCCAGCTGTCGCCGTTTAGGAAAATCTCCGTCGCCGTCGGTCCTTCCACTTTTTCCTGCAGGAGCAGGCGCAAGGATGGTAGATAGGCGATTGGCTGGGGAATCGAGAATTCGGCTTCGCGGCCAAAGCCGGCATCCCTGAGTCCCTGCATAACTTCATACACATCCGCGCGATCGTTAGCGTAAACCTTGCCAACAATGTCCGTTCGTAAATCAATTTCGCACGTGCAACGCTTAGCGCTATGCCACTTCAAAGTGTGTACTTGGACCTCCCGCAGGGCGTCTTTCCACCCCGAGCCCCAAAGCGGCTCTAGCAGTTTGCCCCACTTATCGGGATCAAGAACAGTCGCCAAGGCTGGGATATTCGGATCATCAACCGTGGAGGGGGCCAGACGCGCAGAACCAACTAGGCTGCGCGCAGCGGACAAACGCGGGCTTGGTCGGTGCGCCTGCCAAGAAAAGAATGCAAATAAGAGGGCGGCGTAGAAGGCAGTGTTGATCGGAATCGCCCAACGTTCAAAGAGATGCGGTTGCCAAGTGAACGCGACCCACGTCGAAAAATTGCCAGTGATATCTAACAGAGACATGAAGCGCTGGAGTGGGCCTGGCAAATCCACATTGTCCGCGGCTCCTATGATCAAGACTGCCAGTGGCAGAGCGAGCGCGATCGACTTAAGTGGTCGGTAGCTTTTCCAACTTCTTTGTTGTCCAGTAAGGCTACGCGGAAGCTGCACGGCTCGCAAGCCGCGGATCCCATGGGGCATGATACGGTCCCGCATAGACCGCTCCGCTCCGTCCAGCTCGAAGGACAGTATCTTGCTGTCCGGCGACGTCAGTTGAAACGTCCTCGGCCAAGAAAAGTCCGCTTCGACCGGGGGCTGCCGAAAGGGATGTTTCAGCCATCTGACTCCCATGTAAAGGTTCCGTTACGGATCCACAATCCGGTAACTCCCTGCAATCGGAGTCGCAAGAATACCGGACTGCCGAGATACCTGTTCTTGGCGAGGTCCCTAAGGCACCGAAACCATCTCTGGCATGAGAACCCGAAGCGGCACACGTTCCTGGGCTTTTCGCGTAGTGCGGCCCAAAGGCCAAACGTTTCACTCCATTTGCGGGAAGATTGGGGTTGATTTGGCCAAACGGCAACAGGACAGGCCGGAATGGCTGTTCCACGGTTATGGCTTGCTAGGGCGGACGGAACCGCGTAGATTCCCATCGCCCCTCACCGAGCAAATCCCCAGATTTTCGGTCATGACTTCTCTGCCATGACTGCCGAGACGCGGCCCAACGACAAAGACAAAGTCCGCGATCACTACGATCGCATGAGCCCCTATTACCATTCCTTGTGGGGCGAACACATCCATCATGGCTACTGGATTCGCGGCGATGAATCCAAAGAAACCGCGCAGCTGCAACTTATCGAGCACCTTGCGCAGGTCGCGGGAATCCAGCCGGGCTCCAGGATTCTGGATGTCGGCTGCGGCTTCGGCGCCAGCAGTGTTTACTTGGCGCGAAACTACGGGGCGCAAGCGACGGGCATCACCATTTCCCGTGTGCAGGTGGAAATCGCGGACAAAGCAGCTACGGCTGCCGGAGTCAATGCCAAGTTTCTGTTCATGGATGCGGAAGCTATGACGTTTGAAGAACCCTTCGACGTGCTGTGGTCGGTGGAATCGATTTCACATTACCAGGACATCCCGAAATTCTTTGCCTCCGCGACAAAGCACTTGAAGCCGGGAGGAACCCTAGCCATCACCGATTGGTTCAAGAAAACGAACCTGACTCCGCGGGAGCACAAGAAGTTTCTGCACGAGATCGAGCACGGCATGATGGTGGAGTTGCAAACCATGGAAGATTACGCGTGGCACATGGCCGCAGCCGGTTTGGAAGTGACGCGGAGCGAGGTGCTGAACAAGAATTGCGCCAAGACCTGGGACTTTTGCCTGGGCATTATTAAAGACAAAGCGTTGTGGGGATTGGCAGCGCAGAATGGAGCGGCCTTCGTGCGCTTTCTGCGCGCTTTCAGAGACATGCGCACAGGATTTGCCTCCGGCAACTTCATCTATGGCCTGTTCGTCGCCAAACGCAGGGTGTAGCGGCGGGTCTTTAGACCCGTGCATTTTGATTTCTGCGTAGTGCGCAGTTCCTACTTGCGTCCAGTCATTACGTGGATTTTGCAACAATGAGGGTAATGTCGTCTTGCTGCTCGCGCGGGCTGAATTGGCGAACTTCATCGACAACCGCGGTGAGGAGATCGCTGGAAGACAATGCGCGGTGGCGGCACAAAGCCGCGGCGAGTCGCTCTTCGCCGAATTCTTCGCCCGCATCGTTGAAAGATTCCGTGATCCCGTCCGTGTAGAGCGCAAAAATGTCTCCTGCCGAGATTTGGATTGCCGTGATGGCGCAATCCCATTTCTTGAACACACCGAGAACTGTGGCTGTCGATTCGAGGCGTTCCAGTGAATTATCGCTGCGGAGCAAAAGAGCGGCGAGATGGCCACAATTGGCGTAACGCAAGTGCCGCGTGGCGTCGTTGTATTCGGCGAAGAATAGCGTGGCGAACGCGCCGTCCGTGGTGTTCTCGCAAAAAAGCTGGTTCACCGCACGCAACAGACGCTGCGGCTGGTCCACTGCGATGGCACATTGACTGCGCAGATTAGCCTGGAGATTCGCCATCAGTAGAGCGGCGGCAATTCCCTTTCCGGAAATGTCGCCGATCACGAAGCCCAGCCGTTCACTCCCCAAATCGAGGAAGTCGTAGTAATCCCCGCCGACCTGCTTGGCCTGGCGGCAAATTCCTGCGTATTCCAGCGTCTTGAGCCGCGGAAGAGTTTGCGGAAACAGGCGGGCCTGCACCTGCTTGGCGATATCGAGTTCCTGTGCCGCGCGGCGTTCGGTTTCTAGCTTCTCCGCGATGGCGCGGCGCTGGGCCTCCACGGCATGGGTGACCTCGTCGAAACTGACCAGCGAGAACGAATTGCCGTCGAGATCCTTGAAGCGGGCGAAGACGCCGCCCCAAATCGGCGCGTGCTCTCCAGCGCCTGACGATTGTTCTGTGGAACTTGAGGCTTGCACGTGCACCGGGTATTTGAGGCGCTTGAGACGAGGTGTCAGCAGGAAGCGCACGCCGCGAGCGCTCCATTCGCGGAACTTGGCAAGCACATGCTCAGTGACAAAGGTAACTTGCGTGGACCGGCCGATGAGTTTGTATTGCTCGGAATCTCGTTCCGGCGCGACGAGTGTGAGGTTCGCCGTGCCGTCCGGAGGCGCAACGGTTATGAAACGGCGACCAGCAAATTCTTGCGAGCGCGCGTCAAAGACGAGCTGAAAGCCGAGTTGGTTCACATAGAAGTCGAGGCTGCGATCCAGATTGCGCACATAAATGGTGATGGACTGAAGCCGCAAGTAAGGGTCCTGCCGATCGAGGCGAACCGCGGAACCATCAATCCAGTCGCGAGGCGTATCAGCCATGGGCCAGCATTATATTCCGGGAGGAAGGCACGCGCAGCGAACCGATTCTACCGGTAAGAGAAGCTCAGTGTCCCCTCCCGAAGGACAGGGTAAGAAGGCGCGCGCATGGTCACAAAGAACAGGGATGCAGATCACGCAAAGGTGTGCGAAATGGCGCAGCGAAACCTGGGCCCTGAAGCCTGGAGGCGCAAGGTAGAGAATCGCCACAGCAATTGTAAGTATTTTGTTTTGTGTCGATTAAATGGATTTCAACAGCCGGAACCGTTGGGGGAACCTAGCGGTCCTTGGCGTGCCCCCTCACTCCTGCTCACAGAAGACTGGCGTGGAAGGGAGACGATTATGGCAAGTCCCGTGATAGCGGGCAGAACTGCAGCTCCTACATCGCAGGTTTGGCCAAATCGCCCCAAAAAGGCAAGCGCGGCCTCCGGCTTATCGGTTGTTCAGCGGAGCGCCACCACCGAACTCAGCAGCGATTCTTGTTCCGACGTTTCTGACGCGACCTTGCATGCCCTCCAAAAAATCGAGCACGCGGGTAGTTTCCCTGCCGGTGCGATCATCTTTATGGAAGGCCAGCCCGCTCGCGGCGTTTACATCCTTCGCCAAGGGCGCGTGAAACTGTTGACGACCAATAGTGACGGCCGCACGCTCATCTTGAAAATTGCCAGACCTGGCGAAGCGCTGGGATTGAATTCAGTCATCACCGGCAAGCCTCACGATCTGACGGCGGAGATCCTGCAGCCTGCCGAATTAGCATTCCTCCCGCGCGCAGATTTCTTGAAGTGCATCACCGAACATGGCGATGCCTGCTTGCTCTTCGCGAGTCTTCTCAGCCGCGATTGCCACGCAGCTTATGATCTGGCGCGGGCGATCGGATTGTGCCAGTCGGTGCCGGAACGGCTGGCGAGGTTCTTGCTGGATTGGTCGTTGAACGGGCCGGCAACGGATGGCGCCGTACGGGTGAAGCTGGCGCTGACCCATGAAGAAATCGCGCAACTCATTGGCGCATCGCGAGAGACGGTGACGCGCACGCTGAGCGAGTTCAAGAGACAGCGAACCATCGAGCTGAATGGTTCAACTCTCGTGCTCAAAAACAAACCCGCACTGGAAAGCCTGGCCGCCGACTGACGCCAAAGCCACCGATGGAGAGTCCGCTCAGAACGGTGCGCCAGAGTTCAAGGTCTGGCGCACTTTGCGGGAAAGCGCCTCATGAGAGAACGGCTTCTCGAGGAAGGCTACCTCCTCCGGCTTAAAAGCATGCTCAGAGAGAATCCCGTTCGTATATCCCGACATATAGAGGACTTTCATTGCCGGGCGCTTTGCCAGAAGCTCCTCGGAAAGCTGGCGACCGTTCATTTCCGGCATGACGACGTCCGTCAGAAGCACGTGGATTGGCGCGTTGTGATTTTCTGCGATGCGCATGGCTTCGCGAGGAGTGGAAGCCAGCAAAACCTTATAGCCGTCGCGCTCCAGAAAATCCCGCGTGACTTTCGCAAGAAGCCTGGAGTCTTCTACAAGCAAAATGGTTTCTGAGGCTGTCACCGCCTTTGCTGGCGCCGTTGTGCCGGAAACACAATCCGATGCCTCTGTGACCCGCGGAAAATAGATTTTGAAAGTGGTGCCCAATCCCGGCTCGCTGTAAACCCAGATGTGGCCACCACTCTGCTTCACGATTCCGTAAACCGTCGCCAAGCCCAGTCCGGACGCGCGGCCGCTCTCCTTGGTGGTGAAGAAGGGCTCGAAGATGCGGCTGACCGTTTCGCGGTCCATGCCGCTGCCGCTGTCGGTTACCGTCAACTGCACATAAGACCCTGGCTGAACATCCACGTGCTCGCGGGCGTAGGATTCGCCCAGCTCGACGTTGGACGTCTCGATTTTCAGGCGCCCGCCTGAAGTTATTGCATCGCGCGCGTTGGCCACCAGATTTAGGATGATCTGAGCCAGCTGGCTGCGGTCGATCTTGATGGAGCTTATCTGTTTTCCCAGTTCCATTTCGAAATGAATGCTTTCGCGAATAATCCTTGTCAACAAAGGCCGCAAGTCCTGGAGAACAACGTTCAGATCCAGAACTTGTGGATTGAAAACCTGTTGGCGGCTGAATGCGAGCAATTGGCGAGTGACTGAAGTGGCTTCCTCCCCGGCCATTTTGATTTCCTTGATTCGCTCATTGAGGCCGTCGTCCAAGGACGGATTCTGAAGCAGGAGCTCACTGTTTCCGAGGATTACCCCGAGAAGATTGTTGAAATCATGAGCGATTCCGCCGGCCAGGCGGCCGATTGCTTCCATCTTCTGAGTTTAGATAAGTTGTTCCTCAAGGCGCCTGGAGCGATTCTGTTCTTCGTCGCGTTGCTTCTGTGTCAGTTCGCGGTGTGCAATTTCGGCTTGCAGCGCCTGATTCGAATGCAGAAGCTCGGGGGTGCGCTCGCGCACGCGAACTTCAAGAAGATCCCTGGCATCCGCCAGTTCCTTCTGTGATTGTTTCTGGAAAGTGATGTCGCGGATGGCGCTGAAGACGAGGATGCCGTCCTTGCTTTTGAAGGGGCTAAGACTGATTTCCACGGGAAATTCGCTGCCGTCTTTGCGACGGCCAAAGAGCTCCATGCCGGAACCCATCATGCGCAATCGCAGAGTCTTGGCAAACTCTTTGCGATGCCCGAGATGGTTTTTGCGGGAGCGATTGGGGATCAAATTTTCCACCGGTTGCCCGAGGAGTTCTTCCCGTTTATAGCCAAACAGTTTTTCGCTCTGGGCATTGACCAGCGTGATGTTGCCCGACGCATCCACGATGACCATGGCATCCGGGGCGCATTCGAGCAAGGCGCGAAACTTATCCTCGGTCCAGATAAGTTTGCCCGCATGCGCGGGCTTGGATTGGCGACGCAGGCGGTAGGCGGCCATGTAGGGTCCGTGGAATTCCCCGGGAAGAATTTTAGCTGTGCGGTTCGTCAACGTACAGACCCCACAGCCCCCAGAGCCCCAGAGCTGACAGCCGACGGCCCTTGCTTTGTGCGTTTGTGCTTTTCTCGGGATACGTTTCGCGGTATCAAGGATGCACGGCCGATGCCATCGGCTTGTACACCGCTCGAAGGGAGTTCTCTATGGAACGAAATGTCCGCGATCTTCTGAACTTGTACAACCCACACGATCCCCTGGATCACGCGTGGACGATTCCTTCGCCATGGTATTTCGACAAGCAGATCGAGGAATTGGAGCAACAAAGTGTGTTCGGCAGGAGGTGGCAAGTCGTAGGCCGAGCGGACCAAGTGCGGAATAAAGGAGACTTTTTCACGGCGGACCTGGCAGGTGAACCACTCGTGGTGGCGCGGGGCGAAGATGGCATGTTGCGCGCCTTTTATAACGTTTGCCGGCATCACGCGGCCGCTGTGGTGACGCAAACGGAGGGTTCGGCGAAGCAATTTCGCTGCCCGTATCACGGCTGGACTTACGGAATCGATGGAACGCTCCAAGGCATGGTGGAGTTCGAAGACGTATGCAAGTTTGAGCGCGCGAAAAGCGGGTTGGTGCCGGTAAAAGTGGACACGTGGGAGAATTTTGTGTTTGTGAATCTGGATGGGCATGCTGCGACGCTCCAGGACTCTCTCGGGAAGGTCCCGGGCATCGTCGCGCCCCTGCAATTGTCAACGAAGATGAAGTTTTTCGACCGGCGAGTCTATACGCTACAGTGCAACTGGAAAGTGTACGTGGACAATTATCTGGACGGCGGTTATCACGTGCCGCATGCGCACAAAGGGTTGAGTAGCGTCATCGAATACACGAAATACACGATTGAGAATCTCGAGCGCGCGTGCTTGCAATCGAGCCCGCTTTCTTCAAGGAAGAAATCCGAGACCGGCGTGGCAGCGACGCGGCAAGGCCGGGCGTTCTATCTGTGGATTTATCCGAACTTCA
>QHYJ01000098.1:8721-12978 GCA_003223255.1 Acidobacteriota bacterium
AAGCGGGAGAGCATTTGTTTCATCGCTTGCTGCATGCGGATTTGACAAGGGCACTGGACAGGCCCGCAGCTGCGGACTAGCTCAACCGAACTCCTGATGGCAAGATGGTCTTACCATGGAAACTAAGCTTTCCACAAAGGGACAAGTCGTACTACCGCAGTTGATTCGAAAGAGCATGAATCTGCGTGCGGGCGATAAGCTGGATGTGGGAATTGAGGGAGGACAGATAGTTCTTGTGCCTCGGAAGAAACGAGCAGGGAAGGGGCGAATCATCAAGGATCCGTTGACCGGATTTCCGGTGCTCACCGCGGGGAAAAACGCTCCGGTCCTGACCCAAAAAGAAGTCGAAGAAATCCTTGCAGAATTTCCATGATGTCCGTCCCCGGAGTTGTTCGCCACGCCGGTTGACAGGCTCAACGAGGTTTGAAAGGAAAGTAGCTATCAGGAGAAGCAATGCGCAATTGAGGTACGTGATATAAAGGGCTAGCCATCGATTTGACGGAGGTCCTCAAAATGGATAGGCCAGCTGAGACACAACCACCTATAAAAGAGATGCGGAGGGGCAGCCGCTTTCCTGTCGTTGTGTTTGTGGAGGCGAAGTGGCAAGCGCTCGGTGGGCAACTCGTCAAAGAAACAGCGCAAGCGATGGAGGTGAGCGCCTTAGGCGGACTGCTGGACATGAAGACTTACCCCAAGGTGGGCAGCGAGATGGAACTCACCAATCTTCTTTCGGGCGAAACAGCCAAAGCACGCGTTGTCGGCACGCGTGCTTCCAAGGAGGGCGGCGTTCCAAAAGTTGCCGTCGAGCTTCTGGCGCGGAGCGAGACTTTTTGGGGGTTGAATTTCCAGCTAAGGAGGACGAGCTCCGAGCTGGTCAGAATCGAACAGGAAATCAAGTCTGGCGGCATAGACCCGCGCATCCTCGAAGAGTTCCGCGACTCGGTAGATTATGTGCGGAAGACTGCGTGGGCGGTCCAGGAATGGCAGGAGCGCCAACTGCAGAAGCACGACCCGCAGACCGTGCTTCCGCTGATCACCGCTGAGCGCATTCGCCGCGCTACGCAGTTGAGCCTGGCGATAACAACGGAGCTGGCGGCTCACCAAGTGAACCGCGAGACCACGGGAATGCGCGAGTTGTATCAGGCGGTCGGGGGCCTCTATCCGCGCGTCGCGGATTTGTTCAGGATCCAGGAAGCCTGACGCGGTGCACTGGGGCCGGTTGGCCGCGGCGGATTAGTTCGGTGGAGACGAGCGAAGCGACTTGCAGTGATCTTCCAGGGCGGCGATTAGAGTTTTTTCCAGAGCGCCGCTGGAATTCAAATTCCACAAATCTCTCGCCGGAGCGAAGCGGTCCACGTTTTGTCCGGAGCCCTGTATACGGGCAGAGACCTCGACTCGAGTATAGCTGTCGCCCAGGTCGCGGGTGGTAACGACAACAACGGCTTTGCCGGCGTTCCAGGTGACGTGACCGGCAAAGCGCCCCTCCTTGGCAAATTGCAGGAGTTCGTCTTTGTCCAAATAGCGCGCAACAATCCAGCCGTCCGCGACAATTTTCTCTTCGCCAAAGCGCCAGGCCTGCGTACGGATGTAAGATTGAAAAAATTCCTGGACGCCCAAAGGAGAGTCTTTGGCTTCGAGACACGCGGGAGCAAATTCCTTGGAATCCGCGTCATTCTTGCCTTTCGTTTTGTCCTTGCGTGCCGGCTTCGGGCTCTCCTGGCGCGAGTCGCAGGGACGAACAGCAGGTGCGGCACTGGCAGGCTTATCTTCCGGAGCCTGAGCATAAGAGCAGTTTTCAGGCGAACCCTCGAAGAAGAGAAGAAAAAACACAAAAAGACAAAAGAGCCGCTGCTTCCGAGCCGTGCTCATTTGCGGTCCATTCGGTAAGAAGGAAGCTTTTGGGAAGCGCTGTGCATGAGTGCTCCGTCAAGGTAAAGGAATTCTACCGTTTGGAGGTTGCGCGGGCGAGCGGAAACGGAGAGCCCATCCATTTGACGCTGTCGGAAGCGTTGCCTATACTGAATATTCCATTTGCAGGGAGAATTCTCGCCTGTCTGGTCTCTTCCGAAAGTAAGTGTGGCTTTGCATGCTCGGGTGAAGTCGCGCGAGCGCCGAACACCGCGCCGCTTTCGAGACCAGCAAAAGTTCCGAGCAAGCCGGTTGCGTCCCAGGAAAGGACCGTTTTATGGCTGAGGCAAGCTGCCGCCGCGAGTTGGAATTGGAAGTTCCCGCGGAAGAAGTGTCGAAGAAGATGGAGAGCGTGGCGAAAGAATTCGCGCGCCTGGCCACTATTCCGGGATTCCGGCGCGGGAAGGCCCCGGTTTCGCTGATCCGGCGGCGATTTGCGGAGGACATCAAAGGAGAAGTGCTGCAGACGCTGGTGCCAGAGCGCGTGGAAAAGGCTTTGGCGGAGCAAAAACTTTCACCCGTCTCGCAGCCGAAGGTGGACAAGCTGGACTTCAACGAAGGCCAGCCGCTGAAGTTTCGTGCGGTGTTCGAAGTGATGCCGGAATTCGAGTTGGGCAGCTACAAAGGGCTCGAATTGGAAATGCCCACGATGGACATCACGGAGAAAGACGTAGAAAAAGCTCTTGAGGAGATGCGCGAGCGGGCGGCGGCGTTTGCGCCGGTGGAGGGCCGGCCGATTCAGGACGGCGACTTCGCCCAAGTGAAGCTCCTGGGCACACCGGAAGGAGGAGGCGATCCGCTGAAAGCCGATAGCGTGCTGTGCCACATCGGCGCGGAAGAAACGATGGAGCCTTTCAATACGAATTTGAAGGGTGCAAATGTAGGCGAGCATAAGAATTTTGCCGTGGAGTATCCCGCGGATTATCCAGACCCCAAGCTGGCCGGCAAGAAATTTCATTACGCCGTGGAAGTGCTGGGAATCAAGACGAAAAAGTTGCCGGAGCCGAACGACGATTTTGCGAAGGACGTGAGCGACGCCAAGACCCTCGACGAATTGAAGAAGAAAGCTCGCGAAGCGCTGGAGCACGAACGCGACCACAGGCACAAGGAATTGCTACATGAAAAAGTGCTGGCGGAATTGGTGAAAAAGCACGACTTTCCGGTGCCGGAATCGCTGGTCGAGCATCAAATGGATGTCCGGCTCGAACGCGTGGTGCGGTCGCTGGCGGCGCAGGGTGTGGATCCGCGGGCGGTGAACGTGGATTGGGTAGCGCTGCGGCGGCGGCAGGTAGACCGCGCAAGGGATGACGTGAAGGCGGAATTGATCATCGACCGCATTGCCACGGCGGAAAACATTGATGTGCATGAAGAAGACGTCACGCGCGAGCTGGAGCACGTGGCCAGCCATAGCGGCGAATCGGCGGAAGCGCTGCACGCTCGTTTGACAAAGCAGGGGACGCTCGATAGGATGAAAGCTAAATTGCGAAGCGATAAAACACTCGAGTGGATCGAGCAAAGCGCGAAAATCAAGACCGTGGCCGCGGCGAATGCAGCGACGGATGCAAAGTGAAATCTTCCGGCCGGGTGCAAGCGGCTTTACTTCCATGAAAAAATTCGACGACGAACGCGATTACCACGCCACGACCCTCGTACCCATGGTGGTCGAACAGACCAGCCGCGGCGAGCGCGCCTACGACATTTATTCCCGGCTGCTGAAAGAGCACATTATTTTTATCGGTACGCCGATTGACGACCACGTGGCCAATCTAGCGACGGCGCAAATGCTGTTCTTGCAAGCCGAAGATCCGGAAAAAGACATTCAGTTGTACATCAATTCGCCGGGCGGCTCGATCACCGCGGGATTCGCGATTTACGACACCATGCAGTTCGTTAAGCCGGACGTGGTGACGACCTGCGTGGGGCAAGCGGCCTCGATTGCCGCAGTGTTGCTGACGGGCGGCGCACCCAAGAAGCGCTTTGCGCTGCCCAACGCGCGCATCCTGATTCATCAGCCGTGGCTGTCCGGGCTCGGCGGGCAAGCCACGGACATTGACATTCACGCAAAAGAAATCCTGCGTATGCGCACGACCATCAATTCGCTCCTGGCGAAACATACGGGGCAGTCCACGGAACGCATCGAAAAAGACGTCGAGCGCGATTACATCATGAACGCGGAGCAGGCTAAGGAATACGGGATGATCGATGAGATCATCTACAAGCATCGTTAAGTTTTGAGGCGCGAAGTGCTTTACCGTTCGAAGCCGGGGCGGAAGGCACGTTCCCGATAGTCCGCACGACCACGACTTTTCTCTCTTGCTCAGGGGACAAATCGGCCTAGAATAAGGGTAG